>DASWFZ010000140.1:0-5557 GCA_036393975.1 bacterium
TCGCTTGATCTCTTCCAAGACGTCCCGGTGGAAGAAAATGCCACTCCCAACCTCTACGACTTCGCCCTCATCTTGGAGCGCACGCATGACCCTGTCGAATGCGTCGCTGGTCCCTACTCTCTTCGCGATCTCGTCCGCACCGGGCGGGGCATACCGGCCCTCCCGGAGCATTTGGACGATCCGAGAGCGCATCTCCGTTACCCTTGCGTCCGTTGGGGGTGAAAACCCAGGACGTCGCACAAAATCCCGTATTTCTTCGACCTTTCCTGATTTAATAAGTTCCGACAGAAGATCTGCATAGAACCGGTCGTCGCCAGTTCCGAACGCCTTCGCTTTGAGCTCCTCTCTAGGGATCCCCACCCGCCAAGGCGCCGATGTGTGGTGGGCGTCGACCTCTCGCAGGATAGCCGCAGCGAGGACATCCGCGACGTCTCGGTGGTACACCCGGCCACGTTCAACAAGTATACGGCTGTTGTGGATCAGTTCTTGGAGCGCTGCGTCCACCTGTGCTCGACCGACCGACAAATCCTTTGCCAAATCCTCGACCGTTGCACCACGGCGACCGGCAGCCTGCGCAGCGGCTTCCACTCTGTGAGGGATTCCTGCCGTTGAGGTCTGCTGGATAGCAGCAACGCTGGCCGCACTCCGCCGCCGCGTGGGAGGGTGCGCGTCGATCACCTCGCCGCCGCCGATTGTGGTCATTGGCGAATACCGGCGGATAACGAACAGATCGCCGGCAGCGGCAACAACCGACCCGTCCAAACGAATCTGCGCGGTCGCTTCGCTCCCCGGATCCACGCGACTTCGATCCAGGAGCATTAGCCATCCAATCGCTTCGTCGGAACCCAAGTGCAGCCTGATTCGTGCTCGGTGCGGCACCGGCGGCGCAGAAGCCAGCAGCCGCATCTGCACGTCGATGAGATCGCTTGGCCGAAAGCTGCCGGGCGCGCACAACGTGTCACCCCGCGCGACCTCGTCTTTCTCGATACCAACAATGTTGACGGCGACTCTCGAGCCGGCGACACCTTCCGCGACCGCCTGACCGTGCGACTGCACACCCCGCACCCGAACCTTCCGTCCCTGGGGAAGCACCTCTAGAGTATCTCCGGGGGCGATGCGGCCGCTCCAGAGAGTGCCGGTCACGATCAACCCGAATCCCGCGATCACAAATGCGCGGTCAATGGGCAGACGAGCCGGAGCACCGGTGTCGCGGCCAACGCCATCGGTGAGCATCCGGTCCATTGTCTCCACCAGAACCGGGATCCCCTGCCCTGTTTTCGCTGAGACCTCGGCGACGGGCGCAGTTTCAAGTGCTGTTCCCGCGACGAGGGCGCGCACATCATCTTTCACCAAGTTCAACCAAGATGGGTCCGTCACCAAGTCCACCTTGTTGAGGACGATGATCCCCTGGCGAACTGAAAGAAACCGGAGAATATCCACATGCTCGCGGGTCTGGGGCATCACGCCCTCGTCGGCGGCGATGACAAGTAGGACAAGATCGATACCGGTGGCACCGGCCAACATGTTCTTTATGAAACGCTCGTGGCCAGGTACGTCCACGATTCCAACCCGCCGCCCGCTAGGCAGGTCGAAATGAGCGAAACCCAAGTCGATGGTCATGCCGCGGCGCTGCTCTTCTTCTAACCGATCGGGGTCAATTCCGGTGAGAGCTTTGACCAGCGCGCTTTTGCCGTGGTCAATGTGGCCTGCTGTTCCGACGACAAAGAGTGTTCGCATGACGCGTTACAGGCCTAGCGAC
The DNA here is from genome assembly GCA_036393975.1 of bacterium. GTDB lineage: Bacteria > Sysuimicrobiota > Sysuimicrobiia > Sysuimicrobiales > Kaftiobacteriaceae > 13-1-40CM-64-14. The sequence continues at coordinate 1,760 of DASWFZ010000140.1, forward strand.
TCAGCGGTGATGCGCCGAGTCCATGATCCTACGGCGGACGTCATGCGGCGATTACTTCAGTTCCGAATCGCGCGGAACGCCTCGATAATGGCACTTTCGTCGCCTGACAGGAGGGTCCGTACGTCCAGAAGAACTTCGTGCCCTTCGATGCGGGTGAAAACGGGAGGGGTGTTTGCCCTCAGGTGGTCCTCTAGATCGTCCGCGGGCAACGGCGATTTGATGGCGACCGCGAATGAGGGGAGGTGCGCTTCCGGCAGGGAGCCGCCCCCGACTTCGGTGACCGATGGCCGTACAGTAGCACCCCATGTTGCAGGGACCACCGCGGCGATCGCCTGAGCCAACTGTTCGGCTCTGGCGCGGAGGTCATTCACAGACACCCCAAGCATCCGCAACACAGGCAAGGCCTGCCACGCCACGCTCGGATCGATGTACTGTCGTAGCGTTGCCACGAGGGCTGCTAAGCCCAGCTTGTCCATCCGAGCGGCCCGTGCGAGGGGGTGTGAACGCACCGCTTCTACGGATCGGATCCCGCCCACGATGAGACCGGCCTGCGGTCCTCCCAACAACTTGTCCCCGCTGAACGTAACCAGATCACAACCGGCGGAGACGGCTTCCTGGACCGTGGGCTCATGGGGCAAACCCCGGGTTCGCAGGTCCACCAAACACCCGCTCCCTAGATCCAACACCACACGGACGCCATGTCGATGGCCAAGCTCCACCAGATCGCCCGCAGAAACATCCGTGACAAACCCCGTCATCTTGAAGTTGCTGTGGTGCACTTTGAGCAACACGGCAGTGTCAGGCGTGATAGCGCGTTCGTAGTCACGAATGTGGGTCCGGTTCGTGGTACCGACTTCGACGAGCTCGGCGCCGCTTTGGGTCATCACATCCGGCATGCGAAACGAGCCGCCGATCTCGACCAGTTCTCCCCGAGACACGATCACCTGCTTCCCCCGCGCTAACGCAGCCAGTGTCAACAGCACGGCTGCCGCATTGTTTGTGACAGCGAAGCCGGCCTCGGCACCTGTCACGCGCACTAGGAGGGGCTCCACATGTTGGTGGCGCATGCCTCGGCGGCCTGTCTGACGATCGATCTCCAGGGTCGAGTACCCGGCGAGCACTTCGGCCACGGCCTGCGCAGCGGCATCGCACAACGGCGCCCGGCCCAAGTTCGTATGCAAAATGATACCGGTGGCATTGACCGCCCGGGTCAACGTCGGTGTGGCACGCGAGCTCACCAGGGACCGTAGCTCCTGAATGAGAGTCTCCAACGAGAGATCAACGGGCTCAGCCTTGAGGAGCCGCGCTCGCGCGTCCTCCAAAATCACGCGAGCACACTCTGTCAACAAGACTCTCGAAAAGCGATCAGCGCCATCCTCTTGCTCGAGGCGCGATACAAGACGTTCCACTGAGGGAAGGTTGCGCAGATCCGCGGTTCCCACAAAAAACCTCCGACCTACCGGGTGAGGAACCCCAACGTCAACCCGATCGCAAGCACAACCGCGGTCACCACACCCAGGCGCCGCATGTCTGCCCGCAACCTCGGCATGAGCTCCTCCTCGGTGTGCCAGACCGCCCCACCCGGCTGTGGCCCACCGCGAAGTCTTCGGCCACAACTACGGCAAACCAGTTTACCGCCGGGATTGTCGGTGCCACAGTTTGGACACTTCATTGCTTTGGCCTCCTTTGCTTCCCCGTGTTTCCTGTTTTAATGTTTGACCTTCTTTGCATCGCGTCGAGCTTTCAGTCTTACCACACACTCCTCTGGAACGTGTTGATGTCCAGGCAACGTTTTTGTCGCTAGGTCCCCTCCATGGAAATCCGTACCGCCCGTTGTGAGCAGGCCCAGGCGTCGAGCTATCTCCAGAAAATGGGTGACCAGTGCGGGTGTGTGATCGGGATAGTAGACCTCCAGCCCTTCCAGCCCGGCCTCGACGAGCAGGGGAATCACCTCATCCTTGACCCCCCACCCCGGATGCGCCAGCACGGGAATGCCCCCTGCTCGGAGGATGGTCTGCACGGCGTCTTGGGGGGTGATTTTCGTCCGTTCCACATAGGCGGGGCCGTGGCGCCCGAGAAACTTTTCGAACGCCTCTTCGGTGCTTGCCACGATTCCCGCGTCGACCAGCGCACGCGCCACATGCGGTCGGCCGATCGCACCCGCTGCCAAGGCCTGAACACGCGCGAAATCGAGCCGCACTCCCAAGGCGTTGAGTTTCTCTACCATCTTCGCCGCTCGGTTGACACGGCCGTCGCGCAACCTCCCCAAGAACTCCTGGAACCACGGCAGGTGGTGGTCCATATAGTAGCCGAGCACGTGGACCTCCGCCTCATCTACGTCCGTATTAATCTCCACTGCGGGGATGACCTCTACCGCCCCGTGCGCCCCTGCTCTCATGGCCGCATCCACGCCGTCGGTCGTGTCGTGGTCGGCGACAGCAAGCACCCCTACCCCGTTCTCTTTGGCCAGGCCCACAAGAGCGTCGGGTGCGAGGAGCCCATCAGACGCAGTGGTGTGCGTGTGCAGGTCAATCCGCACTCGCTTGTTCAACCTCCGCGATCCGGCTGATCGAGCGGGCCCGGCCACTCTCCTCGTCCACGTCTACGACCACCGCGTTCAGTTGGGCCGGCCCGGCGGCTACCTCAAATCGCACCGGTAACTGTGTCAAAAAACGTTCCAGAATGCGCTCGCGATCCATGCCGATCACGCCATCCCGAGGGCCTGTCATACCCACATCGGTGATGTACGCAGTCCCGCCGGGCAGCACCCGTTCGTCTGCTGTCTGGACGTGGGTGTGTGTGCCGACCACGGCACTGCAGCGCCCGTCGAGGTACCAGCCGAGCGCAATCTTCTCGCTGGTAGCCTCCGCATGAAAGTCCACAAGGATAACGGGCGTCGTATCCCGCAGCCGCTCACACTCCGCCCGGGCGGCGCGGAATGGGTCGTCCAGCTCCGCCATGAACACCCGCCCCTGCACATTAATAATCCCGACCCTGCTGCCGGTCCGGGTGCTGACCACGGTCGCCCCTCGACCAGGGGTCCCCGGCGGGTAGTTCAACGGTCGGAGGAGGCGCGGGTCGGAATCTAGCAGTTCGTACGCGTCACGATGCTGCCAGGTGTGGTTCCCGCCGGTAATCGCATCCACGCCGCTGGCCAGCAGCTCCCGCGCGATCTCCGCGCTGATTCCAGCCCCGCCGGCAGAGTTTTCGCCGTTCGCGATCACCAGGGCCAGCTTGTGCTCCCGGCGTAGCTCAGGAAGCCGTGCGGTGAGGATTCGCCGGCCGGGCTTACCATGAATGTCGCCAATGAAGAGGATACGCATGGAATGGTTGTGGGCTCCGGCTCCCCCGGGCGTCGCTCGAGTTACGCCCCTAGGGACCGGAGCCCACGTCGGTCAAACGTCATCTCAGCGTGCGTACTCAATCACGCGTGTTTCCCGGAGCACCGTTACCTTGATCTGCCCGGGGTATTCCATCTCATCCTCGATTTTCTTGGCCACATCACGCGCGAGGGACTGGGCACCAAGGTCATCGAGATCGGTGGGGCGGACGATCACCCGCACCTCACGGCCGGCCTGAATCGCGTAGGCTTTCTCTACACCTGGGAAAGACGTGGCGATCTGCTCCAGCCCTTCTAGCCGCTTGACGTACATCTCAGCGGTCTCCTTGCGGGCCCCCGGTCGACTGGCCGAGATTGCGTCGGCAGCCGCAACCAAGATCGCCTCGATGTACTTCGCTTCCTCGTCGCCATGGTGATAGGTGATCGCGTTGAGCACCTCAGGGGGCTCATGATAGCGA
>DASWFZ010000141.1:0-17657 GCA_036393975.1 bacterium
CGCGGCGGCGTGGGTGTGGCAGTGGATGTACTCCGTGAACTTCGGACCGCTGAATCAGATTCTGGTGGCCGTCGGACTCCCGGCGCAGCCCTTCCTGCGCAGCCCGACGCAGGCGCTGTATGCGGTGGGGGCCATGGTTGCATGGCAGTACCTAGGGTTCCAGATCGTCATCTTTTTGGCCGGATTGGAGGCGATCCCGCGAGTGTACTACGAGGCCGCGGAGGTAGACGGTGCATCGGGATGGCGCCTGTTTCGCCATATTACGGTGCCGCTGCTCAACCCGACGTTGGTCTTCTCAGTCGTCTACAGCACCATCGTCTACCTGCAACTGTTTACCCAGGTGTTGAACATGACCTTCGGGGACCAGGGCGGACCGCTGTCGGGCACGCTGACGATGGTGCTGTACGTCTATCAGGTGGGCTTCCAGCGGTTCAAGATGGGCGCGGCCGCGGCGGCGACCGCGGTGCTGTTCATCGTCATCCTGCTCGCGACGCTGGTGCAGATGAAACTGCTGTCCAAGCCGGTTGAGTACTGATGGGGGCGCAGCGCGTGGACACCGTGGACGCGCGAGCGGGGGCCCGCCGGGCCGTGGCCCTGCGCCGACGGCAGAGACCGCGGGCCACAGCCGCCTACGTCCTGCTGACGGCGGGCATCGTGATCGTTGCCTTTCCCTTCTACTGGATGGTGGTCAGTGCGCTGAAGCCATCCCCGGAGATGTTCGACCTGCGCCTGGTTCCGGCGCATCCCACCCTGGACAACTTCGCGCAGGTGCTCACCCGCACGCAGTTTCCGCGGTGGTTTGGCAACAGCCTGATCGTGGCCGTGCTCACGACGCTTTCTATCGCGTTCTTCGACTCGCTCGTGGGCTACACGCTGGCGAAGTTGCGCTTCCCGGGACGCACTCTGATCTTCGTCGTGATCCTCGCCACCCTGATGATCCCCACCGAGATGCTCGTGATCCCCTGGTACGTCATGTCGAGCGCGTACCACTGGATCAACACGTACTGGGGGATCATGTTCCCCGGGCTCATGGATGCGTTCGGTATCTTCCTGATCCGCCAGTTCGTGTCGGGGGTTCCCGACGAGTTGTTGGACGCGGGGCGCATCGACGGGGTGACGGAGTTCGGCCTCTATTGGCGCATCGCCCTGCCGCAGATTAAGCCGGCCCTGGCGGCGCTGTGCATCTTCACCTTCCTTGGCAACTGGAACGCGTTCTTGTGGCCGCTGATCGTCATCCAGACTGGGGGCATGCGCACCCTGCCAGTGGGGATTGCGCTGTTCTCCGGTGAGGCCGGGTCGTCGTGGAACCTGATCATGGCGGCCTCGGCTCTGGCGGTCCTGCCGGTGCTCGCTGTCTTTGCCCTCCTGCAGCGGCAGATCATCGAAGGAATTACCATGACGGGCCTGCGAGGCTAGCGCGATGCCCGCCCCCGTCGCCCTGCCCGGCATTCCGGTTCTGGACTTCCACGCGCACTTCCCGACCCGCGCTGCCTCGTGGGCGGTTGATCCGCGCGCCGAGTACGTCCGCCGGTTCGGAGAGGCCCGGTGGGCGATGGTTCAACGCCACTTGGCTGCCGATCAAGAGGCATGGCGCCGGGTCTGGGGGTTTCCCTCGCCAGACCCTCCGGGCGATGATAACGAGATGGCCGCGCGCTGGGCGGGGGAGGTCGCGCGCCACCGCCTCGTCAGCGTCGTGTTTGTCACCGGCGGGGGTAACGACCGGCTCGCCGCCATCGTGAAGGCCCACCCGGGCAAATTCGTCGGCTTGGCGCATCACGACCCGTTCGCCCCGGATGCGCCCGCCGAACTCGAGCGGGCCGTGAAGGTCCTCGGGCTGCGCGGGTACAAAGTCATCGCCCCCCTCCACAAGATCCGTCTCGACGACGAGCGCCTCTACCCGCTGTGGGAGACAGCCGAGCGCCTGAAGGTACCCGTGCTCATTCATTTCGGCCCGCTGCGGTACGAAGGGATTGTCGCTGGTCCCAACATCAGCCCCCTGGTATTGCAGGATGTGGCGCGGGGGTTCCCTGAGGTTCCCTTCATCATCCCCCACTTCGGGTGCGGGTACCCGCGCGAACTGCTGCATCTGATGTGGGTGTGCGGGAACGTGTACGTGGATACCTCGGGGAGCAACGAGTGGATACGGTGGATGCCGTACCCTCTCGACCTGAAGACGCTCTTCGGGAAGTTCCTGGATACGGTCGGACCGCAGCGAATTGTCTTTGGCACCGATTCGTCGTGGTTTCCGCGGGGATTCGCGCGTCGGTACCTGGAGGTGCAGTTCCAGGCCTGCGGTGAGCTGGGTCTCGGCGAGCACGATCTGCGGCTGATTTTCGCCGGGAACGCGGCCCGGCTGCTCAGTATGTCACTTCCGGATCCCGACAGCCATGCCCGCTAAGATCGCCGTGGTCGGCAGTGTCTACTGGGATTTGATCTTCTACGGCCTGAACGACCCGCCTCGCCCCGGCGTCGAAGTGCGCACGGATCGCTTCGCGATGACCCCGGGCGGCGGCAGCTACATCACGGCGGTCGGGCTGGTGCGCCTCGGCCACCAGGCGGCATTATGGACGTACGTCGGCCGCGACCGCTTGGGAGAGCTGCTGCTAGATGCTATGCGCCGCGAGCGGCTGGACGTCTCGGGGGTACAGCGCCATCGCACGCTCGGCACCGCAATCTCGGTCGCCTTCTCTACGCGCGGCGATCGCGGGTTTCTCACCTACAGGGGATCCGCGGCGGCGACCGGAACGCTAGTCCAGGCCTGGAGCCGATCCGCCCTCCCTCGAATCCGCCACATGCATTTCGCGGGCGTTCGGCCACCGTTTCAGCCTTATCTGCGGCTGCTAGACAGACTCCGCACCGCGGGCATCACGACGTCTCTCGACATCGGCTGGAACCCCGATGTCTACGCAGCCCCTGGATTCCGGCAGATCGTGAAGCGGATGACGATCTTCATGCCGTCGCAGCGGGAGGCCCGGTGGTTCACCGGGCGGGCCCACCCGGGGGAGGCCGTGCGGGCGCTGGCGGAACTCGTGCCCACGCCGGTCATCAAGCTGGGCGCCCAGGGGGCCGTGGGCCTAGAGCGCGGACGGCTCGTGCGCGTGCATCCGCCCCGGGTGGAGGCGGTCGATACAACCGGCGCCGGCGATGCCTTCAATGCCGGGTTTCTCTGGGCGTGTTTGCAGGGGGCGCCCCTGGCGCGGTGTCTGTTGGCCGGCAATATCTGCGGCGCGCTCTCCACCCGCGCCCCGGGCGGCACGGCCGCCTTTCCGACGCTGCGCGAGCTTGGGGCGGCACTGCGGAAGGCCGCCCGGTGATCCTCACTGTCGTCGGCGGCGGGGGGATGCGCACGCCGCTGCTCATCTCTGGATTGATCGCGTGCCGCCCACACCTGCCGGTGGACCGCGTGGTGCTGTACGACGTGGACACCGACGCCCTGGCCATGGTAGCCGCCCTGGCCGAGGCGATGTTGGTCCGCAGCGGTCGTCCCTTCGTCGTCCAGACCACCACCTCGGCCCCCGAGGCGTTTGCTGGGGCGTCGTTTGTCATCACCAGTATCCGCGTGGGCGGCCTGGGCGGCCGCATTATCGACGAGCAGGTCCCGCTTCACTACGGCGTGGTGGGGCAGGAGACGACCGGACCGGGCGGGTGGGCTATGGCGCTGCGCACGATTCCGGTGCTCGTAGAGTACGCGGCGCAGGTGCAGCGGGCAGCGCCCGACGCGTGGATCATCAACTTCACCAATCCCGCGGGATTGATCACACAGGCGCTGGTCGCCGCCGGCACGTCACGCGTCATCGGCATCTGCGACAGCCCGCCTGCGCTCGGCCGCCGGATCGCCGGCTACCTGGGCGTGGCGGAAGGCGACCTCGCCCTCGATTACTTGGGACTCAACCATCTCGGCTGGGTGCGCGCCGCTTGGGCGGGTGGCGTCGACCGCCTGCCGGAGATTCTCTCCAGTGACGACGCGATCCGCGCCGTGTACGGCCGACCGCTGTTCACCCCGGAGGAAGTTCGACGGCTGGGACTGCTGCCGAACGAGTACCTCCAGTACTACTACCATCACGACGAGATCGTGCGGCGCTTACGCGAGGCCCCCCAAACCCGCGGCCAGGCCATCGCCGAGGTGGCGGCGCGGCTGCGCGCCGCGGTGCAGCAGGCCATCGTGCGGGGAGCGGACCCCCTTCCCGCCTACGAGGCTGCGGTCTTTGCGCGACGCTCCTCGTACATGGCGACGGAAACCGGGCAGCATCGAGACCTGGCGATGATGGGGGGACACGTGGGGGGCGGCTATGCGCAGGCGGCGCTCGACGTGATCGAGGCGTTACGTCATCCTAATGGTGCAGAGCTGATTGTCAACGTCGCCGCCGACAAGGGCATCGAGGATCTTGAGCCTGACGACGTCGTCGAGGTCCCCTGCCGCATCGGTCCCGCTGGCCTACGTCCCCGGAGAATGGGCGCCCTGCCCGCCGCGGTGCGTGAGTTAGTACTGGGCGTCAAGGCCTACGAGCGAGCCACCGTCGCTGCGGCGCTAGGCCGAAGATGGACTGATGCAGTTGCGGCGCTAGCTCTACATCCCCTGGTACCGTCGGCGGAGATTGCAGCCAAGATCGCCGAGGAGTATCGACGACGGCACGCCCCGCTTCTCCAGTACTTGCGCTGACTGCCGATGGCTGAGGAGTTGGCACCCCGGGTGGCCAGTCGTGGCTTTGGAGGGTGTGAGTACGGACCATGGAAGCCAATCCTCAAGAGCAGGGGCAGTCCTGAATCCGAACGGTGTGAGCGGGTTGAGGGCCACACGGAACAGCACTCAGCGTTCCCGGTACGTGGCTGGCCATGAGCTGAACTAGGCACAAGTAGTTCACTGTCAGGTTGGAGGGGAATCGCGAAAGACACGAAGAACAGAATCCATGTAACCTGTCGACAAGCGGCTGTTGCATACATAGTCAGCACGCCGCTTCGAGACGTGGTCATGCGGACAGGCACTAAGTTCTCTCGGGCGCGATATGCTATGACCCCGGCAATCGTGTCCTTCCCTCGTTATCATCCCTCTGCCGGTCACCAATGCCATCACATAGGAGGCAAGCGATGCGAAAGGCTATCGCGTTCGTAGTATGCATGGCCCTGGGGGTGCTCCTGGCGGCTCAGGTCCATGCCGCCGCGCCGTTAGAGCTGACGTTCTGGGGCGGCTGGACGGGCCCGGACGGCGACGTCATGCGGGCCATGGTGGATCAGTATAATGCCAGGCATCCTGACGTGCAGGTCACGCTGACGACCCTGCAGTGGACCCCGCTGTTTGACAAGTTCCTCACATCGATGCGGGCGGGCGAAGGGCCCGACCTAATGGCGATGCATCCACAGGATACGGCTCAGTTCATCGAGGGCGGCCTGCTCGAACCCTTGACCACATTCGGTTCTGACGTTGAGGTCAAGGCCGGCGACTACGACAAAAACGCGTGGGGGTACTCGTCCTACAAGGGGACCCAGTACGCGCTACCGCTCGACTTCCACATGCACGGGCTGTACTACAATGTGGACTTGTTCAAGCAGGCGGGCCTCGACCCGGCGAACCCTCCGACAACCGGCAACGCGCTCATCGACGCGGCGCGCCGGCTGACCATCGACGCAGCCGGACGGCATCCGGGAGATCCGGGCTTCGATGCGAAGAATGTCAAGCAATACGGCCTGGCCTTCCCCAACAACCACCACGCTCTATACATCTGGTTTGCCCTGCTCTACCAGCAGGGCGGCGGCTTCTCCATCAGTGGGACGCAGGTGAACTTCGACGATGGGCAGGGCATCGCCGCCTGGAAATGGGTAGAGGATCTGATTTTCACGCATCAGGTTGTGCCGGTCGGCGAGTCGAATCCGGCGCAGGACTTCCTCACTGGCCGCACCGCGATGCTCATCGATGGGCCCTGGCAGATGCCGGCCATGCAGAAGCAGCAAGGCCTAAACTGGGCCACGGCGCCGTTTCCCTCCGTGTTCGGCCGGCCGGCAGTGTGGGGAAGTGGTCACATCCTGACCATTCCCAAGCAACGTGACCGTGCAAAGCAGGTGGCGACCCTGGCCCTGGCGCAGTGGGTCGTCAGAAACTCCGATTTCTGGGCGACCAGTGGGAACATTCCGGTTTTTCGCCTGGCCGCTGAAACCGATCGGTTCCGCCGCCTGAAGGGACGGGCGGCGTTCGTCTCGATGCTGCCATACGAGGTCATACTCCCCAATATCGTGAAGTCTGCGCAGGTATTCTCAGCGGCTGCGCCCAGCCCCATCGTGCAGGCCGCGCAGGCGGCGACGCTACGCAACGAGGATCCGGCGACCATCGTCCGCACGCTACGGCAACGTATCGATAGCGTGCTCGCCGCGCCCTAGGGGCGTGACCGGGGGGCGGGTGTCCTGCCCGCCCCCCGATCACTATGGCTAATCTCGTTCGTTCGGTCGCCGCGCCGGCGCCTCGTACACGTGCACGCGACCAGGCGGCGGCCCGCTACCTTTTCCTCGTTCCGTACCTCATTGTGTTCCTTCTATTTCGTTTCGGGCCGATCGCAGGCGGATGGCTGATCAGCCTAACACGGTGGAACCTCATCGGGTCGCCGCGGTGGATCGGCGTGGCCAATTATCGAGCGCTGTGGCACGACTCGCTGTTCTGGGTATCGGTGAAGAATACGCTGGCGTTCACGGCCATGGCCGGGCCCATGCTCATCCTGGGCGGACTGGCCCTCGCACTGTTGGTCGACCAGCCGCTCCGTGGACGCTACTTGGCACGCGTATTGATCTTCGCTCCCTACGCCGTGATGTCCGCGGTCGTGGGCGTGCTATGGAACTGGCTCTACGACACGAACTTCGGCATCATCAACTACTACCTGTCGCTGCTGGCTCTCCCCTCCGTCCCCTGGCTGATCAATGAGCACGTCGCCCTTGTGGCGATTGTGCTCACGACCGTTTGGTGGACAGTAGGCTACAACATGGTCATCTTCCTGGCGGGGCTGCAAGAGATCCCGACAGAGCTGCATGAGGCGGCGATCGTGGATGGCGCGACCTTCTGGCAGCGGTTCCGCTCGATCACCCTACCGCTGCTGACGCCGACGACCTATGCAGTCGTCATCCTGACGCTGATCAATACGGGGCAGGTGTTTGATCAGATCTACGTCATGACGGCCGGCGGGCCGGGCACAGCCACCTTGACGCTCGTGCAGTACATGTACTACCAGGCGTTTCAGACCTACAACCTGGGCTACGGCGCCGCCGTCGCCTATGCGACCTTCGCGGTCCTGCTTGCGGTGACCCTCGTTGTGCACCGGCTCTTCCGGCGGGAGGCTGCCGCCTAGTGCGCGCGCTGAGTCGCACCGTGCTCTACATCATCGTCCTTGCCGCGGTTATGGCCGCCGTCCTGCCTCTCGTGTGGATGGTATCGACATCGCTGAAACCGGAGGGGCAGATCCTGAGTTACCCGCCGCGCTGGCTCCCGCTGACCCCCACACTCGAAAACTACACCTCGGTACTCCGGCGGTTTGCTTTCGGCCGCTGGACGCTGAACAGCATCGTCGTGGCGATCGCGGCCACAGGCTCGGTGGTGCTGATCGACGCGCTGGCGGGGTATGCACTGGCCCGCCTGCGCTCGCGGACTAGCAACGTCCTGTTTGCACTCATCATTTCGATGCTTCTCGTCCCGATCCAGGCGACGGTGATTCCCCTTTTCCTCTTGTTCGCGGAGGTCCACCTCCTGGACAGCTTCGCAGCCCTCATCCTCCCCACGACCGCGAACATCACAGGCGTGTTACTGATGCGACAGTTCTTCTTGGGGTTTCCGATGGAACTGGAGGAGGCCGCACGGATCGACGGGGCGGGGGAAGGGCGCATTTGGTGGTCAGTAGTCATGCCCATGGCCGCGCCAGCCCTGGGAGCAGTCGCGGCGCTGACGTTCGTGTCCTCCTGGAATAGCCTCCTATGGCCGCTCATCGCCATCAACTCGGACCGTGTACGGACGCTACCGGTAGGCATAGCGCAGTACATGGGTTCGCACGCTGGGACCAGCGGCTCGGCCCCCGCCTATGGTCCAGCGCTGGCCTCAGCGACAATGGCGACGCTGCCTGCGCTGCTCATCTTCCTTCTCCTGCAGCGTTATTTTGTCCGTGGGATCGCGACGACTGGCCTGAAGGGTTGATACGCCCGGCGCGAGGGTGACCGATGCGGATTGTCGCCCAATACGCAGCCACCAATCCGCTGCCGACGGCCTTCTGCCACGGCCCCACACTGCTTCCGCAGCCCGGAGGCGGTGTGCTGGGGGCGTGGTTCGGCGGCACAGAGGAGGGACGTCCTGACTCCGGCATCTACATTGCACGGCTGGCCGCGGGGGCCCGGGCCTGGGCGTCGCCGCAACTTGTCGTGCCGCCTGACGGCCGGCCCTGCGGCAATCCCGTGCTCTTCGAGGGCGCCCCGGGCGAACTTTGGCTCGTGTATTTTCGCGTGCGGGGGGAGTGGTGCACCGACGGTCGCCCCTGCGCGCGTCTGTCACCGGACGGCGGGCGGACGTGGGGGCCGGAGATGGTGCTCCTCGATCGCGCCGGCGTACTCACGAAGAACAAGCCGCTGCGCGTTGGAAACAGATTGCTGCTGCCTGTGTATGATGAGGTCCTCTGGCAGGCAGGGTGTGCGTGGCTCGACCTGTCCAGGCGTGGAGCGCATTGGCGCTTCGATGCGCTGGCCATCGGCGTAAGCACCGGCGTGCCGATGATTCAGGGGACCGTGATCGAGGTGGCGCGAAACCACCTGTTGATGCTGATGCGCACGAAGGCTGGCCGGATCTGGCGGGCCGAAAGCTTCGACGGTGGCGAGAGCTGGCAGAGGGCACAGGCCACGTCGTTGCGCAATCCGAATGCGGGCATCGACATGGTGAAACTCCGCAATGGCCGCGTCTGGCTATGTTACAACGATACGGATCGCGGGCGGGACCCCATGCAGTGGGACCTACGATACCCCCTGTGCGTCGCGGAGAGTGCTGATGCCGGCAAATCGTGGCGCAATATTCTCATCCTTGAGCCCGGGCCCGGCGAGCATTCGTATCCGGCTGTGGTGCTGAATGGGGAGGGACGTGTACACATCGCGTATACGCGGCTGCGCCGGGAGATCCGCCACGTGGTAATCGAACCCTGACAGGACGAGCCGGACAGTCGTCGACGCCGATCTGAGAATGGAGGACGGACGTGGCTTCGAAATCCGAGACCACACAGCGCCTGAGGGGCGTGATCGTCGCGATGCCAACGCCGATGCAGGCATCGGGTGCTATCGACCTCGGCGGAACGGCTCGTCTCACCGAGTGGCTGATTGGCAAGGATGTCAACGCTCTATTCGTCTGCGGCACAACCGGCGAGGGTCCGCTCCTCGATGAGCGCGAACGCGTTGAGACCACACGAGCGGCGGTCGGTGCCGCCCGGGGCCGCGTGCCGGTTATTGCGCATGCAGGCGCGGTGACGACTGCCGCCACAGTGGATCTGGCCAAGCGCTGCGTCGACGCTGGTGCCGATGCTCTCGCCGTCGTCACCCCATACTACTTCCGCTACCGCGATGAGGAATTGATCGCGCACTACGTGGCTGTCAGCGCCGCCGTGCCAGACCATCCCGTGCTGGCCTACAATATCCCGGCCCTAACCGGGAACACGGTCACCCCGGCAGTCGCCAGAATCCTGCGGGATCGTGCCGGCCTGACCGGGATGAAGGACAGCACGGGGGATGCGTACGGGCTCCTCCAGCTTGCAGAGGCGGGAGGCTCCGGATTCCACCTCATCGTTGGCGCCGACTTACTAGTCTTGGAGGTCCTGGCGATGGGATGGGCGGGTATGGTCTCAGGACCGGCTGCCGCGATCCCGGAGCCGTACGTCGCGATGTGGAAGGCAGTGGCCTCAGGCGCTGCTGTGCCCTGGCCGCAGGTCGCGGCAGCGTACCGACAGGTGGCGGCGGTCTGTCACGCGGTGCGTAACGGCAGCGACATCCCGCGGATCAAGGCCGTCCTGCACCTGCGGGGGGTAATCGGTCCCTACGTCCGTGCGCCGCTACGACCGCTGGCCCAAGACGAACTGGTCGAGCTGCGGAAAGTAGCGGGAGCCCTCGTCGGGACGACGGGATTCGGGTAGGAAAACACCAGCCGGCTCGTACAGCGCGTGTTGAGCCGAACGCCGGCTGGTCCCGGCAGGCACGAGCTCGACCAAGGATGGGGCAATACCGAGATGAGTGGCAAGGTGCGGTTCGTTGACAAGAGATGCCGGTGGATGCCACCGAACACGTCGCATGGCTCGCTCACGACTCCGACGCTCGTGACTGACGAAGAGACCTACAATCGCATCGTGCGGGCCCTGCCAATTTTGCGGCAGGCTGACCCGGGCTCACGTAGCCGATTCGAAACCTGATGAAGTCAGTGGGTCGAAAATCTAAAAGCAACAGGAGGTGAAACGTGATGGATCGGCTCAGTAGAAAGCCAACGCTCACCCCGCTGGAACCCGCATCGGACGCCGGGTTTGGAGGGTCAAACTGAACGTCTGCCAGCCAAAGGTCGGAGGTTCAAGTCCTCTCGGGGCGCGCCACTCCGCACCCAGTGCGGGGTTTCACGATTTCAACCTCTCCAAAACCCGGCGAAAAAACCAACGCTCACCAGCTTCAAGAGACAGTCGAGGCATTTCTACTCACCAAGCAAGTTGCTGGTTGCACGTCGGCTACTATCGCCACCTATCGTTGGTGGCTGCAGCACTTCACTGCGACTGTCAGCGACGTGACGTCGACTGCGGCCTGTTCGTGCGCGCCGGTAAGGACCGCAGCAAGCACGTATGCTAGCTTTTGGAGGTGAAGTCACGGCGATGACGGCAACGAGGGCGGCGGGACGGCAGCGGCTCACGGAGATCGATGGGGTAAGGCCGGTGCCATTGACACCCCGGAGCTAGGCGACGCGCGAGGCGGATTCCTTGCGCAGAGCGGGGGCGACCTCGCTGCCGAGCAGGTCGATGGCTCGCATCAGCTTCGCGTGCGGCAGCGTCGCGGCATTCATCATGAACGTGATGCGCGAGATCCCACCCAGAGCCTCGCCGTGTCGGAGGACCTTCGCGATGACCTCGTCCGGTGTGCCGATCAGCAGCGCGCCCTCGGGCGTCAGCTGCGCGTCGAACTGCGCACGACTGGGCGGGGACCACCCCCGTTCCTTCCCGATCGTGCCGAACACGCGGGCGTAGCCCGGAAAGAAGTCGTCGGCGGCCTCCTTAGATGTCGGCGCGAGGTAGCCCAGGGCGTGCACGCCCACCTTCAATCCGTCGGCCCCGAAGCCGGCGCGGCGTCCGGCCTCGCGGTAGAGATCGACGAGCGGCCGGAAGCGCCGCGTTTCGCCGCCGATGATCGCGACCATCAATGGAAGGCCGAGCACGCCCGCACGAGCGAAGGATCCAGGGGTCCCGCCGACACCGAGCCAGATCGGAAGGGGATCCTGGAGCGGCCTCGGGTAGACGCCCTGTCCGGTCAGCGCGGGCCGATGCTCCCCCGACCAATGCACGAACTCGTTGTCGCGGATCTTCAGCAGCAAGTCGAGCTTTTCCGCGAAGAGCGAGTCGTAGTCCTCCAGCTTGTGGCCGAAGAGCGGGAAGGCCTCGATGAACGAGCCGCGGCCGACGATCATCTCCGCGCGGCCCTGCGAAAGCAGGTCGAGCGTCGCGAAGCTCTGGAACACGCGCACGGGGTCGGCGGCGCTGAGGACCGTCACGGCGCTGGTCAGGCGGATCCGTTGCGTTCGCGCCGCCGCGGCCGCCAGGATCACCGCAGGTGCCGAGTCGAGAAACTCCTTGCGATGGTGCTCGCCGACCCCGAAGACGTCGAGGCCGACCTCGTCCGCGTACGCGATCTCCTCCAGGAGGTCGCGCAGCCGTTCCGAGGGGCTGGCCACCAGGCTGGTGTCCCCTATGGCCGCCGCGAAGCTGTCAACGCCGATCTGCATGGTTTCGTGAACGACGGGCAGGGCCAGATTTGTTCCCCGTGGGGCCTACCATTGACGCTTGGTCCCGCGCCTTCCACTTGTCTCGGTATCGCGGTAGCTCAGCACAAGACGACAGCCGTTGATCCGTACGCTCGCCACCGAAGTGGCTCGCGTTCTTCGCCAGCACATTACGGAGGACGTTGGGCCGTTCAGCCGAAGCCGTGATGGAGTGTCCCCGGCTGAAACGAATAACGCGCATGATCGCATGGCCACGGGCGAAAATCTAGTCGGAGGTCTACCGAAGACTCGCCTTGAGACGCTGGTCGATGGCGTCTTTGCCATCGCCATGACTTTGCTTGTGTTAGAGCTTCGAATACCCGCCAACGCAGGCGTTACGGAGCGCGAACTCGTCCATCAACTTTTGCAGATTCTGCCCAAGCTCGGGAGCATCTTCTTGAGTTTCGTCATACTGGGCATGAGTTGGATCGGCCACCACAATCAATACGTCTACATCCGCCGCACGGATCGCCCTTTTCTCTGGATCAATATGCTGTTTATGTTCTTCATCACCCTGATCCCCTTCTCAACGGCGCTGCTCGGCGACCATCCTACGAAACGGACTGCGATGATCGTGTATTCAATCAACGTCGGCTTGTGCGGGTTGATCCTCCTCTGGCATTGGATATACGCGACTTCGGGCCGACGGCTCGTCGCCTCTGACTTGCCCGATGCCGTCGTCGCCGCCACGCGTCGGCGCGTCGCACTGGCGCCCATCGCGTATGCGCTTGCCATCCCGCTCAGCTTCGTGAATGCGTGGATGCCTCTGGTCGTCTACGCGATTGTTCCCGTGTACTTCATCCTTCCAGGTACGGTGGATCGTCTGTGGCGATCCATCTCGCAATGAGGCGAGAGCAAGCGTAGGAGCCACGGCAGGGGTGCTAGGCGACCGCAGTCCTCGCCAAAAGGCAATTAGTTAACGCTCGTGACGGGCACCCCGGCGCCAAACTCTCCGAACGTGCCCTCCCAGCAATCTGGAACCAGCAACCTTGGTCTCTCCAGAAGGCTAAACACGGGGTGAGCTTTTGAGTGGGGTGTTTTTGCCGGCCGATGGTCAATGCGGTGGGTGGACCTGTCCTCGATGGAGGACGCCCGTAGCGTGTGCGGCACTATCCGTGACTCCGACTCGCCCCGCCGGAACCGAGGCAAAAGCGTCAACCACAGCCGCGTCCCACTGCGTCCCGGCCCCCTCCCGCAAGATCTTCCAGGCTTTTTCGAGCGCGAGAGCCTTCCGGTATGGACGATCCGTCGTCATCGCATCGAACGCGTCCGCGACCGCCACAATGCGCGCGCCGAGCGGAATCGCCTCCCCGGCTAGTCCATCGGGGTAGCCGCCTCCATCCCACCGTTCATGATGCCCGCGGACGATCGGGCTGATCTCGGCGCCAAAGCGGAGGGGACGGCAGATCCGCTCACCAATCTCGGGGTGCTGCTTGATGATCGTAAACTCTTCGGGCGTCAACTTCCCGGGCTTGTTGAGGATCGCTTCCGGGATGCCAATTTTCCCGATGTCATGTAGGAGGGCGCCGTACTCGTTGACCCGCTTCGCATGCGCTGGCAGGGCGAGTGCACTTGAAATGCGCGAAGCGTACTCCTCGAGCCTGTGGAGGTGGCCTTCTGTATAGGGGTCCTTAGCTTCAACCGCCACCGCTAGCGCAAAGAGTATATTCTCCGTTCGCTCGAGCTGATCGTTGAGGTGCTTCACGCGGATCAGCGAGCGAACCCGGGCGAGCAATTCGACCTTGTTGAAGGGTTTTGTGAGAAAGTCGTCGGCGCCGACCTCGATGCCGGCAACCCGATCCTCCATGGACGAAAGCGCGGTGAGGAGGACGACTGGGATCAACCTCGTTTCGTCGTCTTGCTTGAGGATCCGGCATGTTTGGAGCCCATCAAGGCGCGGCATCATGACGTCGAGCAGGATCAGATCAGGTCGAATGGTCCGTACCTTGCTGACCGCCTCTTCTCCATCGCTGGCCACCGCGACCTGATAGCCTCGGCTGGTCAGCAATTCCTGCGCGAGCTTGCGATTGACCGCCTCGTCATCCACGACCAGCACCAGATCAGACCCGTTCATCGCTCGTCGCCCCCGCGCTTGACCGCGCCAAGTATTGTTCGACCTGCTGCGAAAAGGTTCGGAGCGAGATGGGCTTCTGGATGTAGCCGTCACAGCCAGCGGCCAGGAAACGTTCGCGATCTCCAGCCATCGCTTGAGCGGTCAGCGCGACGATAGTGAGATGCTTGGTCTCGGGCAGGTTACGCAGGCGGCCGAGAACCTCCAACCCATCCATGTCAGGCAGCTGCATATCCAGCAAGACCAATGCAAAACGCCGGTCGCGCGCCACCTTGACGGCCTCTTCTCCGCGCGCCGCCACCACAACCTCGTACCCGCGCGCGGTGAGGATCTCCCGTGCGAGTTTGAGATTGAGTTCGTGATCATCGACGACGAGGATGCTGGACTTCACGCGCCCCCCCGTCCCGACCTGAGGACTCGGTCAATCTCCCGAATGACAGCCTGCGGGGCCGCGGGACCTTTCACCGTCACGTGTTGGACCCGCTGCGCCAGGAAGGCCCGTTCTTCGGTCGTCAGATCTTTCGCGGTCAGGACCAGAATGGCCATTCCCCGGGTCCGGACATCGGATCGCAACGCGTCGATCACATCGAACCCACTGACTTCTGGCATCATGAGATCCAGGACTACCAGGTGGGGAAGGCGCTCTTGCGCCAGCGCGATGCCCTCCCGACCCCCCGAGGCCGTGAGTGTCTGGTATCCAACCTGCTGCAGCATGGGCGGGAGCATGGCAAGCACGCGCGGATCGTCGTCCACGATCAGCACCGTGGGTGTTACCCCGGGCAGTGTCCGGATCGCTTTTGCCACTGCGTCGAGAAGGTCCTCACGACGAATCGGCTTTACCAGAAAGTTTGCTGCACCCAGCCCAAAGGCGTGCTGCGCGTCATCCAGCACTGTGGTGACGACGATGGGAATCGGCGCGGTTGCGGGATCCTCCTTCAGGCGGCGCAGGACCTCCCAGTCCTTGACCCCTGGCAGCCGGATGTCCAGACAGATCACCATGGGCTGCATCGCCTTGACCTTGTCGACTACACCCAGGCCATCACCAGTCACTTCGGGGCGATACCCCGCCTCGGTCAAGTAGAACGAAAGCAGCCGTCGCATCGCTGGATCATCGTCCACGACCAGGACGGGTGGCGATCCTGTGGGGAGCGGCGCGGGCGCCTCGGTCAGTGGCAGTCGGACGATGAATCGGCTCCCTTTGCCAACCTCCGATTCTACCCACACTCGCCCGCCGTGCAGCTCGACCAAGCGTCTCACAAGCGCGAGGCCCAGTCCTGTGCCAGTGGCGGTCTGCTGCCCGGCCTGCAGCTGGGTGAACTCGCGAAAGAGTTTGCGCTGATCTTCGGGGGCAATCCCCGGCCCGGTGTCCACCACCGTGAGCTCGACCTCCCCGTTCACTCGGTTGCCCTCGACCCGGACCTGTCCTTCTTCGGGGGTGAACTTGGCGGCATTCGAAAGAAGGTTGTAGAGAATCTGTTTGAGCCTGACCTTGTCGGCCCGCAGAACGGTCACGCGGGGATCCAGCACAGTGGACACCCGCAGGCGTTTCTGCTCGAACAACGGGCGCAAGGTCATCAAGGCGGCCTGTACGACTTCCATGAGATCGGTCTCGGCGATGGACAACTCCATTCGACCGGCTTCAATTTTGGAGAGGTCCAGGATGTCATTGATCAACGTGAGCAGATGCATCCCGCTGTCCCGGATATCTCCCAGAAACTCGCTTTGTTTGTCTGTGAGGTCTCCGACAACGCGTTCGAGGAGGAGATCCGAGAACCCGATGATCGCGTTCAGAGGGGTGCGCAGCTCGTGGCTCATGCGGGAGAGGAACTCGCTCTTGGCCCGGTTGGCTTGCTCAGCCTCTTCCTTGGCCTGCACGATGGCCTCCTCGGCCCGCTTGTGCTCAGTAATGTCTCGGGCAACCGCGTAATACAATTGCTCGTCCACTGACACCGCCGTACTCCACAAGAGCCACTTGTACGTGCCGTCCTTGCATGCATAGCGATTCTGAAAGGTGACGGTTTCCGCCCCCTCCATGAGCCTCTGCGCTTCGGCGATCGTCCCTTCCCGATCCTCAGGGTGCACAAATTCGACGAACGGCTTGGCTTTGAGTTCCTCGACGGTGAAACCGAGCGTGCGTTCCCACGCCGGGTTTAGGTGGATGAAGTACCCGTCGAACCTCGCGATGCACAGCAGGTCTAATGACAGGGTGAAGAACCGCTGCCATTCCTCGAGTTCCTCGGCCACAACCAGGGCGGCCCGGCGTCCCCCATGGTTCAACGTGTGGGAGGTGATCCGTGTATTGATGAGGTGCCCGTCTTTCAGACGATGCCGCAGCGTAGTCGACTCCTGCAGATCCGATCCACTTTTCTTCACATCCTTCTTCATCTGCGAACCATCTTCCGATACGTCGATATCAGCGATCCGCATGCGCAGAAACTCCCCGTGTGTGTAGCCATAGCGCGCGACAGCCGCGTCGTTGACCTCGAGGAATCGGAGCGTGTCCAAATCGTAGACCCACATCGGGAGAGGGCTTCTCATGAACAGGGCTCGGAAGCGTTCTTGGTTGTCAGGGCGGCGTGGTGCTTTCATCTCTGGTGGTTCTCCCCTTAGGATCTCGTCGCATTCTCACATGCTCTACCTGGACTCCTCGGCCGATCGGTGCAGGAGCGAGTACTTCCACCATCAGTGCGGGCCGTGAGCCCGAGGGCGATCTTGCCGTCAAGCTCTTTCACCCGGAACACCATAAAGTGAGAGGATTCCTATGGTCCCTGACTTGAACGGCATGAGCATCCTTGCCCAAGGACGAAAATACGGTCTAGTGGCGGGGGGCTCACCGGACCGCGGTACAACTCCATTGACTCATCGTTTCCGCGGGGGTTTCCGAATTAAAGTGCACATTGATTTCCTTGCCCGCCACGGGTTCTCGTCAGACTTGATCCCGGATTTCCGATTGACGACCTCCTGAAGACCGTGGGAAGGCTTCGGACACTTCGTCGGTTCCTTAACGTCAACGCGTCGAGGCCACGACCGGGGTGCTGCCAGCTCGCCATTCCCCTGGGCAGCCGCATGGGGCAGGGGAAATACCGCAGCTTGGTCAACTTGTACCTAACGTTTTACGCTGAGGAGTCTGGGGGGGTCCTTGGCCTCGTTTGAAGCGAGCACCGGCCGGATCGTCGCACTCACCCCGCACCAAGCGTCGTTCTACGGCAGCGGGGGCGGGCTGTTCGGCATCTACCTCCGCAACATCCTCCTCACTCTCGTCACGTTAGGCATTTACTACTTGTGGGGGAAAAATCGCCTCCGCACATACGTGGTCAGCCAATGCGAGTTTCAAGGCGACCGGTTCGCCTGGCATGGAACGGGTAAAGAACTCTTCATTGGGGCCCTGAAGGTGTTCGCGGTGCTGGCTCCGGTCTTCTTTCTGATCTCGGTTGCCCCGGTCGTCTGGAAAAACATCGCGTCCCAACTCGCGTCCAATGCGGCGGGGCTCCTCGTCTACCTTTTCCTGGTCCCGCTGGCCCTGGTAGGAATGCGTCGATATCGCTTCAGCCGGTTGTCCTGGCGAGGGATTCGATTTTCCTTTCG
>DASWFZ010000142.1:0-12255 GCA_036393975.1 bacterium
TTCCAGAAGAGGGCCCCCGAGCAGCATCCTGAGTGGATCGAGACCGTAGAGCTGCGCTTTCCCTCGGGTCGGATTGCGCGAGAGATTGTCGTGCGTGACGCCGCGCAGCTGTTGTGGATCGTGAACCTTGGGTGCATCGACGTCAACCCGCACCCGGTGCGTGCGGACGACCTCGAGCATCCCGACGAATTGCGCATCGATCTCGACCCCGGCCCGGGTGTGAGCTGGGACGATGTGCGGCGTGTAGCCCTGATCGTGCGCGACGTGCTCACAGAGTACGACTTGCAGGGCTGGCCCAAGACGTCCGGAACACGCGGCATGCACGTCAATGTGCGGATCGAGCGACGGTGGACCTTCACCCAAGTACGCCGGGCGGCGCTGGCCCTCTCACGGGAAGTGGAGCGGCGCGCACCTAAGCTGGCGACCAGCAAGTGGTGGAAGGAAGAACGGCGTGGCGTGTTCCTCGATTACAACCAGAACGCAAAGGACCGCACCGTAGCATCCGCCTGGTCGGTGCGGGCGACGCCTGACGCGCGTGTCTCGATGCCGCTCGCCTGGGGCGAGGTCGCCGACTGCGATCCAGCGGCGTTTACACTGGTGACTGCCCCAAGGCGGTTCGCGGAGCGCGGCGACACAGCCGCAGGGATTGATAGCGCTACAGGCTCACTCGACAAGCTACTCCACCTGTCCGCCGCACAAGAGGCCGCCGGCCTTGGAGACGCGCCGTGGCCCCCACACTATAAGAAGCAGGCCGACGAGCCACCGCGTGTTGCGCCGTCGCGCCGGAAGGCGGCGCGCTCCACGGAGACAAGCAGCGGTCGCCGCAAGTCGACACAGCCGCTCGTCACCGTCGCGAAGGCTGAGCACAAAGACGACGCCCTTGCGGGACTCGAGCGCTGGAAGGCGCGGCATCCGGACGCCGCCGCTCTTTTGCAGGTCGATGACATCCTCGTGGACTCCATGCGCGGACGCTCCAGCACCTGGACGCGCATCCGGATCAACCTTCGCCATGTTCCCGAGGACAAGCGCCCCGCAGAGGAACCCCCCGATCCTGACTACGACCCCTGGGGTCGCTGGCGATCGGCTCGCGCCGTGGGGCGCGCGCCGAAGACGCGCTCCAGTTCATAGGCCAGCGTGACCTCCAACTGATCGTAGCGGCAGTCTTGCGGGCGCTTGTCGGGACGCCACCGCACGAATTGCGCAGCGTGTCGGAACCGGCTTCCTTGCATGTGGTCGTACGCCACTTCGCACACGCCCGTGGGCAGCAGCGGCTCCCAGCTGAGGTCCTTGCCGCGATTCCACCGACTGGACGCACCGGGGAGGCGCTGCCCTTTCGCCGTCGCCTCCTCCTGAGCTTCTGCCCAATCGCGCCAGGGATGACCGACGAGCGCGTCCTTACGCAGCGGCGTGAGCTCCGTGACGAGCTGCCTGCGCACCGCGTCAGAGAACGCGGCAGTGACTCCGACGTGGTGTAGCGTGCCCTCGTCGTCGTACAAGCCGAGCAGCAGGGATCCGACCTTCGTCCCCACCCCGTTCTTATGCCAACGGAAGCCGGCGACGACACAGTCGGCGGTGCGTCTGTGTTTGACCTTGATCATCGTGCGCTCGCCCGCCCGGTAGGGCGCATCCAGACGCTTGGCCATGACACCATCGAGTCCGGCACCCTCGAAGCGATGGAACCAGTCTTCCGCCACGGCGCGGTCGTGTGTGGCCGGGGATAAGTGGACGGGTCCCTCTGCACCCCTCAAAACCTGCTCGAGCCGTTCGCGCCGCACAGCGAGCGCCACATCGCGCAGGTCCTCGTCACCTTGTGCCAGCAGATCCCAGGTGACGAAGGAAGCCGGCATCTGCGAGGCGAGAAGCTGCACACGCGAGGCGGCAGGATGGATGCGTAAGAGCAACGCCTCGAAATCGAGCCCGTGGTCGCCGACGATCACGATCTCGCCGTCCACGACGCAGCGCTCGGGCAGCGTGGCCGCGAGCGGGCCCAGGAGCTCTGGGAAGTATCGGTTCATGGGTTTCGCGTCCCGGCTCTGGAGCAGAATTTCCTCACCGTCACGAAACACCAGCGTGCGAAAACCGTCCCACTTGGGCTCGAACAGCCACCCGTAGCCGTCTGGCAGAGAATCGGCCGCGTTGGATAGCATGGGCTCGAGTGGGGGAGCGAAGGGAAGGCGCATGAGACAATCTTAGAAGCTTCGGGCGACGGGCGGTAGCTGCGCGGCGTCCCTATCCTGCTTGCGGCACGCCATTGCCCCTGGAAGACGGGGTGCCTCCCCCAAAGACGCATCAGGATTCGGAACTGGACGCCGTGCAGGAACAGCCGCCGGTCATGCCCGTACGTAGCGCCTGACGCCGTGGGCATGTTGTGGTCTGGGCGGCCAGCGATCGTGCGACGCTTGGATTCGCCCTCCGACTAGGGCCGCGGCCATGTGGGGCATGACCATCGGTAGGAGACTCACGCCATGAGATTCGGGTCCGTGATCAGCATACTGATCTGCCTCGCGCTCCTCCGCATCCCTGGGGCGGCCGCAGCCACAGGGACGGGGACAGCCGAGTCGCCGGTGATGGGCGCCCTTGCGCCCGTCCTCCAGACCAGGCTCTCCCAATGGATTGCAGCCTGGACTGCCGTCAGTCCAGACTTCGACCTCCGCCGCTTTCGGATGACGTTGTTGAAAAACGTCGCGGAGGAATGGGTGGCAGACTCTACGGTCCTGGGGGAGATGCACGAGGATCTCCGGAGAAAGCTCTACGTCACCTCGCCTGACGGATCCAAAGCACTCTACCCGTACGCCACCATCTCCTTCGTGACAAGAAACGAGCGCACGACCGTGGGCATTGGCACCGATGGTGCCGTGATGCTCATCGATCTCGCGGGACACCGCACGATGTGGCTGGGGCAGTGCGATCTTGGGTGCGGGTTCCATGAGGCAGTCTGGCTAGCGAACGACCGCGCGGTCATCGCCGGTTATGAAGTCGACCTCAACGATTCGAACTGTCCGAACAGCCGGGCGTGCCGCGCGATTCCAGAACTGCTTTTGTACGACTTCACGCGCCACGTGGTCATGATCTTTCAAGGACCCGCTGTCCCCGGAGGACCGCAGCACGAGTATGCGGTTCAGCGCATCCACGACAAGCTTCCCAATGTAGCTATCTACTAACGCTTCTCTGACCGGCTGGAGCCTCTACCGAGGTCCCCCAGCGCGGGATGATACACACCGTGTACCCAGCCCGCCAGGTCATCCGCTGCAGCGATGTCTCTCACACATCGGGTCGATGGACTATAGGTCATCAAGCCGCGAGGGAAACCGCAGGGAGGCGAAACATCGAGTTAGCCTCTGCAGAAGCAGCATCACTCGACTAATTTCCCCGCAGCGCGGGCATTTCTTTAATAGCATGCGGCCGGCATCGCCAGGCGCTCCAGAGCGAGCGCTGACGGTGGGCTCGACTCGGCGCATGCATCCTCCGCAGTGGGTGAACAGCCATGGTCAAGTCCAGGTTAGCCGTAGGGCTAGCCGGTGTGCTCGTGCTCGCGGTCGCGGCAGGAGCGAGCGCAGCATCGTTTGCGTACGTTCCCAACGAACTCAGCGGCACCGTCTCGGTTATCGCCACCGCCACGAACATAATCGTGACGACGGTAACGGTCGGCAGCTTGCCCGTCGGCGCGGCGGCGACCCCGAACGGAGCGTACGTCTACGTGACAAACCTCGGCAGTAATACCGTCTCTGTCATTGCCACTGCTACCAATACGGTCGTCGCAACGGTGCCGGTCGGCATGAGCCCCGCTGGCGTAGCGGTGACGCCGGACGGAGCGTATGTCTACGTGGCAAACAGCAGCAGCAACACTATCTCGGTGATCGCGACCGCCACGAACACCGTCGTGGCCACGGTCCCGGTCGGCAGTTTCCCCTTCGGCGTCTCGGTGACCCCGAACGGGGTGTTCGTCTACGTGACAAACGAAGGGGGCGGGACTGTGTCCGTGATCGCTGTCGCTACGAAAACCGTGGTGACGACAGTCCCGGTCGCTAGTTTCCCCTTCGGTGTGGCAGCAACGCCCGACAGCGCAGCCGTCTACGTGACAAGCCTCGGGACCGGCACTGTCTCAGTGATTGCCACCGCCACGAATACTGTGGGGCCGACAATGCCGGTCGGCGCTAGCCCTGCCGGCGTCGTGGTAACACCTAACAGCGCAGCCGTCTACGTGGCGAACCGAGACAGCAACACCGTCTCGGTGATCGCGACCGCCACCAACACGGTGGGGGCGACGGTGCCGGTCGGCAAGGGCCCGACGGGCATCGCAGTGACGCCCGACGGCGCAGCCGTCTACGTGGGCAACGTCATGGACAACACTGTTTCGGTCATTAACACCGCCACCAATACCGTCATGGCGACAGTGCCCGTCGGCCAGTTCCCCCTTGCCTTGGGTCAGTTCATCCAGACGATCACGTCTGTCCCCTTTGCGGCATTCTCCCCACGAGTGGAGGTTGCCGCGAGCAACGGATCATTTGAGGTAAACAGTACCTTCACGCTCGGGGCCGGCAGCCCTGGCATTCACCCCCTGACTGATACGGTTACCCTCCAGCTGGGGGCGTTTACCATCACGATCCCAGGAGGCTCCTTCCTGCAGGGCAGGGATGGCAAGTTTGTCTTCGAAGGAGTCATCAATGGCGTGACCCTCGAGGCGATTATCGCCCCCCTCGATCGCGGCGGCTTCGCGTTCAGGGCCGAAGGCACGGGAGCCAGCGGTCTACCGACGACAAATCCGGTGACAGTCGGCCTGACCATCGGCATCAATACCGGCACGCCGGCGGCAGCCGTGTTCCGATAGCCGCTCCAGGACAGGAACGGGCGGCCCGAGCCCAAAACGGGCGTGCGTTGTGGGATTTGAGCAAGCGCCGAGGTTCCTCGGCGCTTGCCCTTTCGTGGTCTCCTCGGACAGCCGATTCGTCTTAGTGCGACTGGCCCTCGGAAACGCCTCCTTATAACCCCCAACCGGGGCCATACCTTGTTAGGATGTTTCTGGACAACGGAAGCGAACTTGCCGTGCCCCCACACCTGCAGTAAATCGGTCTTCCAGGGTGGGAATGCCTATTGATTTCTCCCGATGACGAGAAAATGCCATTTCCTTGGTACTCGGATTATGGTTGTCTGCAGCGGCGGGACTCGGTGGAGACCTCCGACATGAGGCGGATCTGAAACGCGCGGGGGGCCATGGGCTTTAGTCAAGAGGACTGATGCCCCACGGTATCGCATTGATATATCCCGATGTTCCTCCCCACGACGAGGTGACTGCCGATGTCTGATCGCACCATTGAAGCTCTACTGCGCGAAGAACGCACTTTTCCCCCTCCGGCCTCATTCCAGCGATCGGCTGTCATGCGCGATAAACAGATCTATGACACGGCGTCGCGGGATTTGGAGGGATTTTGGGCGCGTGCGGCCGAGGAGCTGCACTGGTTCAAGAAGTGGGATAAAGTGCTGGACTGGAAGCTACCGTACGCCAAGTGGTTCGTGGGCGGGCAAACCAACATTTCCTATAACTGCATCGATCGCCACGTCGCAGGCGGGCGGCGGACCAAAGCAGCGATCATCTGGGAAGGCGAACCAGGCGACCAGCGCGTGCTCACTTACGGCGATCTGCGTCGCGAAGTGAGCAAGTTTGCCAACGTTCTGAAGCAGCTGGGGGTCCGTCGGGGGGATCGCGTCGCCATCTACCTCCCGATGATCCCGGAGTTGCCCATTGCCATGCTGGCGTGCGCCCGCATCGGTGCCGCGCACAACGTTGTCTTTGGCGGGTTCTCCGCAGAGGCGTTGCGCGATCGGATCAATGACGCTCAAGCAAAAGTCCTCGTCACTGCCGACGGCGGCTGGCGGCGCGGGAACATCGTCCCCCTCAAGCGCAACGTCGATGAGGCCCTCACCGGCACCCCGACGATCGAGAACGTCGTGGTCGTCAAGCGGGTGGGGGAGGCAGCGCAGATCCACATCCAAGAAGGACGCGATCACTGGTGGCATCGCCTGATGGCGGAGGCGTCACCCGTGTGCGAGGCCGTTCCGCTCGACAGCGAGGAGATGTTGTACCTGCTGTACACGAGCGGCACGACGGGCAAGCCGAAGGGCATCATTCACACCACAGGCGGGTACATGGTCGGAACCTATCAGACCATGAAGTGGATCTTCGATCTGGCGCCCGATGATGTCTTCTGGTGCACCGCGGATATCGGCTGGGTCACGGGCCACTCGTACATCGTCTATGGACCGCTCGCCAATGGGGCCACGACCGTTATGTACGAGGGCACCGCCGATTACCCCGACAAAGACCGGAACTGGGCCATCGTCGAGAAGTACAGCGTCAGCATCCTCTACACGGCTCCGACGGCCATCCGCACCTTCATGAAGTGGGGGACCGAGTATCCCGCAAAGCGCGACCTCTCGTCCCTCCGGCTGCTGGGCTCGGTGGGCGAGCCGATTAACCCGGAGGCCTGGATCTGGTACCACCAGCATGTCGGCGGTGGCCGATGTCCCGTTGTCGACACCTGGTGGCAGACGGAGACGGGGATGATTCTCATTACCCCGCTCCCGGCCCTCACAACTCTGAAACCCGGCTCGGCAACCCACCCCTTCCCGGGGGTCGGGGCGGAGATCTTCAACGAG
This sequence comes from bacterium, assembly GCA_036393975.1. Taxonomy (GTDB): domain Bacteria; phylum Sysuimicrobiota; class Sysuimicrobiia; order Sysuimicrobiales; family Kaftiobacteriaceae; genus 13-1-40CM-64-14. Next base: position 6,655 of record DASWFZ010000142.1, read on the forward strand.
CAAGGGCAGCCGGTGAAGGCAAACGAGGGCGGGTACTTGGTGTTGACCCGGCCGTGGCCGGCTATGCTGCGCGGGATCTATCGCGACCCGGACCGCTACGTAAAGCAATACTGGAGCCGCTTCCCCGGCGTCTACTTCACCGGCGACGGGGCCAAGCGCGACGCGGATGGCTACTTCTGGCTGTTGGGGCGAGTGGACGACGTCATCAACGTCTCTGGCCACCGTATCGGGACCTACGAGGTGGAGTCCGCGTTGGTCGACAATCCTGCCGTAGCCGAAGCCGCCGTCATTGGCGTGACCCATGAGATCAAAGGGCAGGCGATCGCCGCGTTCGTCACGCTCAAGGAAGGGCATAAGCCTGGCCCACAGATGATGGAGCTATTGAAAGAACACGTGGTGAAGAAAATTGGGGCGCTGGCCCGACCTGAGCAGATTCTGTTTGCCGGCGAGTTGCCCAAGACTCGCAGCGGGAAGATTATGCGACGGCTGCTGCGGGACATCGCCGAGGGCCGCGTCTTGGGAGATACGACAACGCTGGCCGACCCCGCCGTGGTCGAGACACTGAAGGCACGGTACGAGGAGGAAGCCGGCTAGCGACTCCTGAAAATTCCTGCGGGAAGTGATGAACTTCCGGCCTCGCGATGGCGCAGCGACTTTCCGCGTACTCCGATTTGAGGTGGACAGCGTGAAGCAGAGCATTGTCGTGACGGTCAACGGCACGACGCACCGGCATGAGGTGGAGCCCCGTTTGCTGCTGGTGTACTACCTGCGAGAAGAACTCGGGCTCACGGGGACACACATCGGGTGCGATACGACCAGTTGCGGAACCTGCACCGTTTTGCTGAACGGGCAGGCCGTCAAATCGTGCACCCTGCTGGCAGTACAAGCCGATGGAGCGGATATCCTCACCGTCGAAGGCTTGGCCGACAACGGGAAGCTCCACCCCATCCAGGAAGGGTTTTGGGAAGAACACGGCCTCCAGTGCGGCTTCTGTACCCCCGGGATGATGCTCGCGGCGGTGCAGCTATTGGCCCGCAAACCCAATCCCACGGATGCGGAAATCCGCCATGGCCTGGACGGGAACCTGTGCCGGTGCACTGGCTACCAGCACATCGTGAACTCGGTCATGTATGCGGCGCGTAAGCTGGCCGAACAACACCTTCCGGCCATCCCCCCCTCGCGCCGGGCAGTGAAAGCTCCATGATCCCGGCCGCCTTCGAATACCATCGGCCCGCATCCGTGTCTGAAGCGCTGCAATTGCTTCAACGGCTGTCGGATGCCAAACTCCTCGCAGGTGGGCACAGCCTGCTTCCGATGATGAAGCTGCGGTTGACCTCGCCCGCTCATCTGATCGATCTGGGCCGCATCGACGCAATGCGCTACATTCAGCAGGACGGGCAGACGCTGGCCATCGGTGCTCTCACAACTCACTGGGGAATTGAGTCCTCCAAACTGGCGCTCTCCGCCGCACCCGCGTTGGCCGAAGCCGCGAGCCGCATCGGTGATGTGCAAGTCCGCAACGTGGGGACGATCGGAGGGAGTTTGGCCCACGCCGATCCCGCGGCCGACTATCCGGCGGCGATGCTCGCGCTGGAGGGGCAGGTCGTCGCCGAGAGCCCCCGCGGCCGGCGGACCATCGCCTCCGGCGAATTCTTCACCGGGATCTTTACCACGGCGTTAGCACCCGACGAGGTGCTCGTCGAGATCAGGATTCCCGCCACCCGCGCCCCCACAGGGCAGGCCTACCTGAAATTCCCTCACCCGGCCTCGGGGTTTGCAGTGGTCGGCGTGGCGGCGGTGATCACGCGCGATGGAGCAGGGCGGTGTACCCGCGCCCGCATCGGCATCACCGGCGTCGGCCCCGCGGCCTATCGCCCGATAGCTGTGGAGAACCAGTTGACCGGTGCCGCGTTGGACGAGAAAAGCGTCGCGGCAGCGGCCGCGCACGCCGCCGACGGCGTGGATGTGAATGAGGATCTCTTCGCCTCGGCGGAGTACCGCGCGCACCTCGCACGCGTGTTCACCAAACGCGCTGTCTTAGCCGCTGCCCAGCGAGCCGGATAGCGGATCCCTCTGCCGCCCGCGATGGCTGTCCTGTGGGAAGACATCGGGTGGCCGGACCTCGAGGAGTTTCTCCGCACCGACGACCGCGCGATCGTTCCTGTTGGGTCCTGTGAACAGCATGGGCGCCACCTCTCGTTTGCGACGGATTACCTGATCCCCACTGAAATCGCCCGGCGCGTCAGCGCCCGCACCCGTGTGCCAGTGACCCCGCCCTTGTGCTTTGGAATGTCGATCCACCACATGGACTTCCCTGGCTCCATTACGCTGACGCCGGACACATTTGCGGCCGTGGTCCGCGACATCGTCGAGAGCCTCCATCGTCATGGGTTTCGGCGCCTGTTGATCCTCAACGGCCATGGGGGGAATATCGCGCCCCTGGCCACCGCCTTGGCACCGGTTTTGGACAACCACCGTGATCTGCGGATCAAGGTCGGGCACTGGTGGCAAGACCCAAAGGTCGAAGCGGTGATGCGCGACGCGTGGGGTGACGTCGAGTATCACGCAGCCGCGGGCGAAACATCAGCGATCCTTGCCATTCGGCCCAACGTCCCTCGCCTTCAGCGGGCGGCGCATTCGGCGTGGCAGAGAGGCATCGAGGTCATGGGACCGCGTCACTGGAAGGGACTGTTTCCCCACGGGGCCACGGGGGTGGATCCGAAGCGCGCCACCGCCGAGATTGGGGAACGGCTGCTGCGGGCAGCCACCGACCGGTTCGTCAGCGAACTGGAGCAGTGGGATCCGATCGTCCCTCGTTAGCGCCCCCGCGTGAAGCGTTCATTCGACTCGCCGCAGTTCCTCGTACCCATCTGATACCGCGCACAGGGGATACCGTTTAAGGTCGCGAATCTGTTCCAGAATGGGAACACCAGCAATGATTTCGCATAGTCTGAGCGATGCCCGAGCTTTCGGCGCCTACCTGCGCTTGTTGCGGGAGAACCTGCATGGGAAAGGCCGCGGCAAGGGGCTCCGCCAGCTCGCTCGGGATGCGGGGATCGCTCCCAGTGTGCTCTCGCGCGGGGAGCGAGGTCTGCAGGATCTGCGTCGCGTGGAATACATAGAACGGATCGCCCCGCACCTCGGCGTGCGCCCGTCTGTCCTCAAGCGGGTCGCCGCCCTGATCACTCCCCAAGATGTTGAAGACTTCCGTCGCCTGGACACGGGACTGGGCGCAGCAGACTTCCGGCAGGACGGGGCGAGCCGACTATTGTGGGGCCAAGTAACCCAGGAACTGCACCGGTTAAGGGGCGCCTCCCCCGAGACTCTGGAAACCTTGCTCGCATACATCGAGTACTTGGCCGCCCGAGATGGCCGGAGTGGGACGGGGACCAACGGGGCTGTAGGGGCAGGATCTGGTCAGACCTCTCGGCAGAAGGACTGAGACGCGTCATGGCACGAGTCGAAGCAGCTGCTCACATCCACGCCCCCTTGGAAGATGTCTACCAGGTGGCGAAGGATGTCGAAACATTCCCGACATTCATGCCGGATGTCGAGTCGGTGAAGGTACTGGAACGCGACGGGACCCACACCGTGACCGCATGGGTGGGTGTCGTCCAAGGGCGAAAAATCCGGTGGGTTGAGGATGACGAGTGGGACGACAGTCGTCATCTGTGTACGTTCCGACAGCGCGAAGGCGATTTCACGCGCTACGAGGGGACCTGGACGTTCGCCGCGTCTGCCGGAGGGACGCAAACGGTTCTGGCCGTCGACTTCGAACTGGAGTTGCCGCTGGCCGGGGCGCTGCTGTCCAATCTGCTTAAAGTTCTCGTGCGCAAGAACCTAGAGAGCATGCTCGGGGCCATCAAAGGGCGGCTGGAAACTCCCGCTCCGACGACGGACCCCAGACCGACAGGGGGTGTGTGATGAGGGTGTGGATGCAGTGGCTGGTGGATGAGGTTCGGGCCCGTGTACACAACGAACGGGGGCAGGATGTAATCGTCGTGCTCCTCATCATTTTCCTGCTCTGGTTACTCTTTAGCGGCCGCAAAGTTTTCGTCCAGTAATTGGGAAGGATCGCGGCGCCAGACGCTGCCTTTTGAGGGGTGGTTCTGGTGTCTATGGGGCAGGAGATTAGATAGAGATGGTTCGGATTTCAAGCACCGTCGGGACAGAACACAGCGGGAGAATCTTCCTGTAAGTTTGTGGACACTATAGAGGCATGGCCAAACTGATGCATCCTGCGCAGGCGCAGAGCGCCACATCAATCCCCATAGCCAAGCCCCTAATCTCCGACGAGGACAAACGCGCGGTCATGGAGGTGCTGGACTCCGGCATGCTCGTGGCTGGGCGCCATGTGGCGGACTTCGAACAGGCATTCGCCCGCTACCTGGGGGCCCGTGAAGGGGTGGCGACATCCTCGGGCACCTCATCGCTTCAGGTGGCCTTGGAGGCGGCAGGCATCGGGAAGGGCGATGTCGTCGTGACCACCCCGTTTACCTTTGTCGCCACCGGCAACGCCATCCTCTATGTCGGGGCGCGGCCCGTGTTCGTCGACGTCGATCCGCGTTCCTACAACATCGACCCACAAGCTGTGGCCGACGCCGTACAGCGCGAGCGTGCTCGCGCCATCCTCTGTGTGCACTTGTACGGGCTCGCCTGTGACATGGCCGCCCTCGGGGAGATCGCGCGCCGCAGTGGGGCGTTGCTCATCGAAGATTGCGCCCAGGCTCACGGGGCCCAATACGCAGGAAAAAAGGTGGGCACCTTTGGCCAAGCCGGGGTCTTCAGTTTTTACCCGTCCAAGAATATGACCACAGGCGAAGGCGGGATGATCGTTACGAACGATCCCGCACTCGCGGAGCGCGCCCGCGTGCTGGTGAACGTCGGCCAGCGGGGGGGCGCGGAATACCTCTACGACGCGATCGGTTACAACTACCGCATGACCAACATGGCGGGTGCGATGGGGCGGACGCAACTTACCCACTTGGACAGCTGGAACCAAGCTCGTCGTGACCACGCCGCCCGGTATACTGCGGCGTTTGCCTCCTTGCCGTGGCTGGTACCGCCGGTCGAGCCGCCGGGATATTTCCACGTCTACAACCAGTACACAGTGCGAGTGCCCCAGGGCCGGGAAAAGTTCCTGACCCACCTCAGCGACCACCGCATCGGCCGCCGCGTCTATTACCCGCACCTGGTCCCACACTCGCAGGCGTATCAGCAGTTGGGATTCAGAGGAACTTACCCTGTGGCCGAACGGCTGACGGCTGAGGTAGTCTCGCTGCCGGTGCATCCGGCCCTATCGAATGACGACGTTAGTCGGATCCTTGATGTCGTGGCCCGGTTTCCGGGCGCACGCAAATAGGCGAAGAGCGTGGCACAGCGAGTCCGCGTCGGTGTCATCGGGCTAGGCCAGTGGGGACGCAACCACGTCCGGACCTACGCCGGCATCCCGGACGTCGAACTCGCGGGCGTCGCAGACATCAACGCGGCAGAGCTGCGCAGCGTGGCGAATCGCTACAAGACGACCCCCTTCACCGATTATCGAAAACTGCTGGGACGGGTGGATGCTGTCAGTGTGGTGGTGCCCACCCAGCTGCACTA
>DASWFZ010000143.1:0-25369 GCA_036393975.1 bacterium
GTGTGCAGCGGCCACACCGGGACCTTGATGGCAAACGCCAGGGCAAAGGCTGCGGCCAAATACCCTTGAAGAGGCATCGCGACATGCACCGCACGCAAGGCCACTACATCGAAGGTGTGTGTGCCGAGCTGGGCGGCGCCCTGGACGGACAAGATGATGATTGCCACAAGCATCAGCGCGCTGCCGGTCATCGTGTATAGGATGAACTTGATCGCGGCGTACGCGCGGCGGAGCCCGCCCCACAGTCCGATGATGAAGTACATCGGGATGAGCACCGCTTCCCAGAACACGAAAAACAAGATGAGGTCGGAGGCGAGAAACGTCCCCAGCAACGCGGTCTCCAGCGCGAGAAGACTCACGACGAATTCCTTCACGCGTTCGTGGACCGAGCCCCATGCCGACAGCAACGCCAGTGGGAGGATCACCGCCGTCAGCATCACCAGGGGCAACGAGATGCCATCGACACCGATCGCGTAGTCAACACCGCCGGTCCACGGGGTCCGCTCGACGAACTGCAGGGCGGCGCTGGCGGAGTCGAAACGGGCGAAGAGGACGCAGGCCACGGCTAGCGCGGCGCCCATGCCCGCCAAGCCCACACTGAACATCGCGGCCACGCGCTGGCGGTCGATCAGCAGCACGATGATCGCAGCCGCGATCGGCAGGAAAATCAAACCCGAGAGCATCGGCACGCCCGTCATCGCAGCAGCCAATACCCCAGCACGACGATGGTGCCCGCCAGGATCGCCGCCGCGTAGCTGCGCACGTACCCGGTTTGCGCCTGCCGCAGCGTTCCCCCGGCGCGGACCACCAACGCGGCCACGCCGTTCACGGCCCCGTCAATGCCGCGTGTTTCGATGACGTCCGCGCAGAAATGCGCCAACGCTCGCGCTGGGGCCAGGATCGCGGCCTCGTACACACGCTCCACATACCACTGCCGTTCAAAGAAGCGCCCGAGTAGGCCAAGTGTCACCTCGCGCCGCCCGCGGTATAAGAGCGCGCCCGTGGCGATGCCGAGGACGCCGATCGCGACGGAGACCAGTGTGAGTAGGGCTGCAGGCGCAGACTCAGCGGCAGGGGCGGCGGCGAAGAAGCGGTCGAGGCTGCGCAACAACGGGGCTCCCACCACCCGTGCGCCCAACACTCCCCCGCCCACGGAGAGGACCGCGAGGACGGCCATGGACCAGCGCATGGTTGGCGGTGCCTCATGCGGATGGCCGTGATGCGCTGCAGGCGGCAGAAACGTCAGAATGGCGGCGCGCGTCACATAGACCGCGGTGACAAACGCCGTCGCCAGCCCCGCGAGCCACACCAGCCACGATCCGCCGTGTTGCGCTGAGGTGAAGGCCGCCTCCAAAATCAGGTCTTTGCTGAAAAATCCGGCAAACGGAGGAATCCCTGCCAGCGCGAGGGCGCCAATGACAAATCCGATCGCCGTCCATCGCATCGCCCTCGCGAGCCCGCCCAGCTGGCGCATGTCGATGACACCGCCCATGGCATGCATGACGCTGCCGGCGGCGAGAAAGAGCAAGGCCTTAAAGAACGCATGCGTGGTGAGGTGGAACATCCCCGCCGGCATCGCGACGACGCCCATCGCCACGAACATGTAGCCGAGTTGGCTGATCGTGGAGTACGCCAGGACACGTTTGAGGTCCCATTGCACCAAGGCGATGGTCGCCGCAAAGAACGCTGTGGCCGCGCCCACCCCCGCGACCACGGGAAGTGTGAGGGGGGCGGCGATAAACAGAGGATGCAGGCGAGCGATCATGTAGACGCCTGCTGTCACCATCGTCGCAGCGTGGATCAGGGCAGAGACAGGTGTCGGTCCTTCCATCGCATCCGGCAGCCACACATACAGGGGGAGTTGTGCGGATTTGCCGGTCGCGCCGACAAACAGCAGCAATGTAATGGCGGTGAGCAGGGCGGGGGCCATTTGGGAGCCGAGCGCGCCAATCCGCCCGAACTCGAGCGTCCCTGTCGATGTCGCAAGCAGCAGAATCCCCACTAGGAACCCCGCATCGCCTATGCGGTTGACGACAAACGCTTTGCGTCCTGCCTGGGCCGCGCGCTCGCGGTCGAACCAGAAACCGATCAGCAGGTATGAACACAACCCCACGAGCTCCCACCCGACGAACAGGACCAGGAGATTGCTGCCCAAGACCAACAGCAGCATCGAGGCGATGAAGAGATTCAGGTAGGCGAAGTAGCGCGCGTAGCTGCGATCATCTGCCATGTAGCCGATGGAGTAGACATGGATGAGAAACCCGACCCCTGTCACCACGAGCGCCATGAGTGAGGACAGACGATCCATCAGCAGTCCTGCGGGCACGGCAAGGGTGCCGACGGAGATCCACGAGAACAACGGAGCACTCAGGCCCCCTGCACTGACGGCGGGATGGCGGGAGGCGGCGACTGAGGCGACAAACGCCAGGGCCACCGTGCCGCAAGCGAGGATCCCAATGACCCGGCGCGGCAGCGTTCCGCCGACCACCCCGAGAATCAGCCAGCCCGCCAGGGGGAAGGCGATGATTAATGCAAGGAGCATACGTTAACCTCGGAGCAGGTCCACGTCATCGAGGTCGACGGTCGAACGCGTGCGAAAGATCGCGATGATGATGGCCAACCCCACCACCACTTCGACGGCTGCGACCACGAGTACGAAGAAGACCGCCACTTGTCCTTCCAGACGCCCCAGCTGTCGGGCGAAGGCTACAAACGTTAGGTTGACCGCATTGAGCATGAGCTCAATGGACATGAAGACGACTAACGCGCTGCGGCGCAGCAGTACGCCGGCAATCCCGAGCACAAACAAGAGCGCCCCAAGCGCGAGGTAGGCACCGATGGGGACCGTCATCGTCTGCTCGGCTCGACAACCTGTCGGGGTGTGCCTGTCGGTGCCGGTGACGCGGGCTCGGGCCGGCCGATGATCACGGCGGCGATAATCCCTATTAACAAGAGAACAGAGGCCGCCTCAAAGGGCAGCATGAAGGTCGTAAACAGTGTCTGGCCCACGGCCTCCGCCGTCCCAAACTCTGCGCCGATGGAGGCGACCCCACCCCCATCCCCGGCCCTCACCGTCCCGAGCAGCCCTGCGAGCAAGATGGCCCCGAGCACAATGCCGGCGGGGGTCAGCCATCCTAGCCGGTTCGGCGCGGTCTCGCCCGAATGGGCGTGCAGAAGCATGACCACGAATAAGAACAAGATCACGATCGCGCCGGCGTAAATGATGATCTGAAGCGCCGCGATGAATTGTGCTGATAAGAGCAAGGACAGCGCGGCCAGGCAGCCCAGGACCAGCAGCAACGACAAGGCACTACGCACCGGAGAGCGGCTGGCGATGATCCCGACCCCGCCGGCGACAGCCCCTACCGCGGCAAGGGCAAAGATGACTAGTTCCATTCGCCTGGCCTCATTTACACTTCTCGCCGGGGATCGCGACCTGAGGCGCCGGGGTAGGGCTCGGTCAGCATGGGCTTGGTGTAGATCATGTCCTCTCGCGTGTAGCTGGCGAGTTCGTACTCGCGGCCCAAGACGATGGCTCCGGTCGGACACGCCTCTTCGCAAAACCCGCAGAAGATACACCGCAGTTCGTTGATCTGAAAGTCAGCGGCATACCGTTCGCCCTTGCTCACCTGCTGCTCCGGGGTGTTTTCCGCCGCCTTCACGACGATGGCCTGCGATGGGCAGACGATCACACACAGCTCGCAGCCGACACACCGTTCCATCCCGTCTTCGTAAAGCGTGAGCCAGTGCCGTCCTTTGAAACGCGGCTGGACGGCGGACCGCTTGTCTTCGGGGTATTGGATCGTGATCGGAGGCCGGAAGAGGTAGCGGAAGGTCACAGCCATGCCTCTCAGCATCGCGAATCCTTGCCTCAGACGCACACCGAGCCGCGCCATACCTACTTTCCCTTCTCCGTGTTCATTATGGACGCAACACCACTGCGAGCGCTGTTGCGACGATGTTCACGAGCCCCAAAGGGACGAGGACCTTCCACCCAAACGCCATAAGTTGGTCGTGGCGCACGCGCGGAAGGGTCGCGCGCACCCAAATGAAGACAAAGACGAAGACCAGCGTCTTCGCGACAAACCACAGCACCCCGGGCAGCACCGGCCCCTGCCACCCGCCCCAGAACAGCGTCGTGATCAGCGCACTCATGGTGACGACGGCGACATACTCCCCGATGTAGAACATCGCAAACTTGAAGCCACCGTACTCCGTTTGGTACCCGGCCACGAGCTCTTGCTCGGCCTCGGGCAGGTCAAAAGGGGCGCGGTTCGTTTCGGCCAACGCCGCCACGAGGAAGATGAGAAATGCCAGCGGCTGGCGGAGCACGAACCACACGTGACGCTGCGCTTCGACGATGCGCACCAGACTCAGCGATCCCGCAGTCAGGACAACCGCAATGACCGCCAGCCCCAGCGCGAGTTCATAGCTGATGAGCTGCGCGCTGCTGCGCAGACTGCCCAACAGCGAGTACTTGCTGTTCGAAGACCAGCCCCCCAGGATGATGCCGTACACCCCGATCGAAGAAGCGGCCAAGACCACCAGGATGCCCACGTCAACGTCGGCTAATCGCAGCGCGACTGGCCGACCGAACAGCATCACCTCCGGCCCAAAGGGAATCACCGCGTAGACAAACAGCGCGGTGATCATGGACAGCGCCGGAGCCAACCAGTAGACCAGAACATCCACGTTCGCCGGCATGAAACTCTCTTTTAAGATGAGCTTCACCCCGTCGGCGAGCGGCTGTAGGAGCCCAAACGGTCCGACGCGGTTGGGGCCGTAGCGGATTTGAAACTTCCCCAACAGGCGACGTTCCAGCAACGTCACGTAAGCGCACGCGGTGAGCAGGATCCCCAGCAAGATCGCACTCTTCACCGCCGCGACGGCGACATCGGTCATGGGGCGCGCCTCCCCACCTCTCCCGATCCGGGCCCCGCCGAGGGCGGTGTCAACGCGATCGCACGAACACAAGTCAAACCCTCCGCGGCATCCATGAGCGCGTTGGCTGCAGCGCCGTCGTACCCGCGGGGCAAGAACACCTGCCCCGCTAACACAGCCGTCGACACCCTCACGCGGACGGCCGCGGCCCCATGTGGAGACTGCAAGACGATCGCGTCCCCCTCGGCGACCGGCAGACGGGCGGCATCATTCGGATGCATCAGCGCCCACGGCTCACCGGCAAGGTCAGCGATTGCGGAACTGCGCGCGGACATCGCGCCGCGAGTGAACAACGCTTCACCCGGGATCAGGACGAACGGGAAGTCCGCACTGGGTACCTGCGCGGGTGCAGGCGTAGGCATGGGGGCGGGGCGATCGATCGCGCCCCCGATCGGGTTCATGCGCGCCTCGAGGGCCAGCCCGGGGATCAAAGCGCGCATCTCGTCAAAGATTTCCTCCCACCCGCTGTACGCGAGCTCAGTCCCGCAGCGCTCGGCCAATGCGGCAAAGATGTTCCAATCCTGGCGGGCCTCCCCCGGACCCGGGACGGCCGCGTGCAATCGTTGGATGCGGCCCTCGATGCTGCTCACCGTCCCGTCCTTTTCGGGGGCTACGAGGGCGGGCAGCACGACGTCGGCAACCTGCGCCGTCTGCGTCAAGAAGGCGTCTTGGACGACCACGAAGGGCAGGCGTGCTCGCGCTACCTTCCACTGTGTGTGATCCGGGACATCAGTTGCCGGATCGGCCGCCACCACGTACAGGACATCGAGCCCTCCTTCCGTGCACGCCTCCACGATCTCGGGGGCTGTCATCCCAGACTGGGGGGCGACCGAGCGATTCCAAATCTGCTGGAGGTCACCTGCGAGATCGGCGAGCGGACGACCGCCTGGACCCGCATCCGGCAGCAGCCCCCCCAGCGCTGCCCCGAAAGCATTTCCTTTCCCGCGCATCACGTTGACCGGCACGCCAAGGCGCGCGGCGAGATCGCGGACCGCCGCGGCGGCTTCGACTCCGTCGGGGGCTTCCAGGGCCGCGCGACCAATCATCACCAACGCCCGCGTCGCTCCCCCGAGCTGCGCGGCAGCGGTGGTGATCGCCGCAGAGTCGACGCCTGCGAGCGCACCGGCAGAGTCCTGCACCTGGGAGGCAGCGGCGTGAGACCCCATCAGGGCGCGCACGACGGCGGCTCCCTCCCCGTATCGGTGGACGAGATGGTGGTCGATGAACCTGTGAATCTCCAGCGCCTTAGGCGTGACTGCGATCACTTTCGCCCCGTGGGCGATCGCGCGTTTCATGCGCAGCCAGAGGACGGGATACTCCTCGGTAATGTCGCAGCCGACCAACGCGATGACATCCGCGTGGTCGATGTCCGCGATGGAGGTGGCCATGCCCCATGGGACCGATTGGCTGGCGCTGTGGGCGCGCGCGTCGATGCGGTGGTCGAGGTGATTGGTGCCCAGCACGCCGCGGAAAAACCGGCCCGCGACATACGCATCCTCGTTCGTCAGCCTCGCGCCGCCGAGCATCGCCACGCGGGACGGCGGGGCGGCCTGCAGACGACGGGCCACTAGGTCGAGGGCATTGTCCCATGTCGTCTCGACCAGGTAGCCGTCCTGGCGGACCAGCGGCCGGCGGAGCCGCTCGGAGTGGTGGACGTATCCGTGGCCGAAGAACCCTAGGTCACACAACCAGATGTCGTTGACGGCAGGAGACTCGCGGGCGCGCGTCCGCGTGATGACTCCGTCCCGCACATCGAAGTCCACCGCACAGCCCACCCCGCACAGCGTGCAGACGCTGGATACGGATTGGTTGTCCCACGGCCGCGCGGCGAAGCGGTAGGGCTTCGCGGTTAAGGCGCCGACCGGGCAGATGGCGATAGTGTTCCCAATGAACTTTGACTCCACGGGCAAAGTGAACGGGGTGTTGATCTCACTGTGAAACCCCCGCTCGAACCCCTTCAGCGCATCATCGCCCGCGACGATCTCCCCGAACCGCACGCACCGCCAGCACAAGATGCACCGCTCGCGGTCCAGCACCAGCACCCGCCCCAACGACACAGGTTTGGCGAAGTCGCGCTTGGGCTCGATGAACCGGCTGCGTCCCGGGCCAAACGCATAGGCCTGGTCCTGCAGCGGACACTCCCCGCCCTTGTCGCAGATGGGGCAGTCCAGCGGATGGTTGATGAGCAAGAACTCTAGGATCGCTTCCTGGCCAGCCTTCACCTCTGGGGTAACCGTCGACACGACCATCCCGTCTGCGGCTTCTAGCGTGCACGACGTTTGCAATTTCGCCATCTTCTCCACTTTGACGAGACACATCCGGCACGCGCCCAAGGGCGGCATCCTGTCGTGGTAGCAGAAGATGGGGATCTCGATGTGGGCGCCCTTGGCGGCCTGGTACACGGTGGCCCCCTTAGGCACCACCACCTTCGTGCCATCGATCGCTACCGTGACCATCTGCAGAGCCTGGCTCATCGCGTCACCGATCCGCCGTGGATCACGAGGAGAGGACGCACCGCAAGACTGGCGGGAGCCCCTCTACGCATGGACGGCCTGGGGCACACCGGCGGCCCCCTTGGCATATTGCTCAAACTCGGGGCGGAAAAACCGCAAGGACGAGTAGATGGCGGGGGGAACGCTTTCGCCTAGGGGACAGAAGCACGTGCCCGTCATGTTCCGCGCGACGCTGTCTAACAAGGCGAGGTCCTCAGAACGTCCCTGACCTGCGAGCATGCGGCGGAGCACCTGGCCCAGCCACACTGTTCCCTCGCGACAGGGCGTGCACTTGCCGCAGGATTCATCCCGATAGAACTCCACCGTGCGCGCCACGAGTTCGACCATGTTCGTGGTGTCGTCCATCACAATCAGCGCGCCTGATCCCAGCATCGACCCGTAGACATCGACTTTGGCGAGCGCGTCATAGTCCATCGGGGTGTCGAGATAGCTCGCCGGTAAGATCGCCGACGATGACCCCCCGGGGAAAACCGCTTTACACGCTCGGCCGTCGCGCACTCCTCCTGCACGTTCGATCACCTGACGGATCGTCGTGCCCAGCGGAACTTCGTATACGCCCGGTCGCATGACATGCCCGCTCACAGAGATCAGGATCGGCGGCCCGAGTTGGCGGTACCGCTCTACGCCCTCGGTCAGGATCCAGGCTACGTGGCAGAGCGTCTCGACGTTGTTGAGGACGGTGGGACGCGAGTAGAGTCCTTTCACGGCCGGGTAGAACGGCGGCTTCAGCCGCGGCATCGCCCGCCGGCCTTCCAGAGATTCCAGCAAGGATGTCTCCTCGCCAGCGATATAGGCTCCCGCCCCCGTGGCCACGACCACATCGAGGTCATAGCCGCTGCCGAGGATATTGCGGCCCAGCAGGCCCGCCCCAGACGCTTGCGTGAGAGCCCGCTCTAAACCGGCGCGGGCTTGGTGGAACTCCCGGCGCAGGTACACGAACGCCTGCTTCGCGCCAACGGCGTAGCTGGCGATCGCAATGCCCTCAAGGAGCCGGTGGGGATCACACTCCAATAACGTGCGATCTTTGAAGGTCCCAGGCTCTCCCTCATCCGCGTTGATGACCACGTACCGGGGGATTGCGGGGTCTTTGGGGATGAACTTCCACTTTCTTCCTGTGGGAAAACCGGCCCCGCCGCGGCCGCGCAGACCCGACTTTTCTACCTCGTCGGTCACTGCATCGGGCGACATCCCCAGCGCTTTGCGCAGCCCCTCGTATCCTCCCCGCTTGCGGTAAGCCTCTAGCTCCCCCTGATCGGGCTCGTGGATGTACTTCAAGATCATGGCTGTCTGCGGCGCGACCGGGGGCAGGGTGGGACGAGGACGAGATGCACCTGGGATCGACGCGCGCGCGTACTGGTCGAGGAGGGAGTCGATGTCCCTCTCAGAGAGCGGCCCAGCGCGGTCCGTGTCCACCATCATCACCGGAGCGCTCTCGCACGCCGCGAGGCACTCGGCGGTCTTCAACGTGAACTCACCGTCGGCCGTGGTCTCCCCCACGTCCACCTGCAGCCGACGCCGCAGGTGGTCAAGGATCCGTCCGCAGCCCCGCAATTGACAGGAGATATTGGTACACACCTGGATGACGTGCCGTCCCTCAGGGTGGAAACGATACAAGTGGTAGAAGGACGCCACCGAGGCGATCTCGCTCACGGGCAGGTCCATGACCGCGGCGACATCGGTAACGGCCTCGGGCGACAGGTACCCCACTTCGTCTTGAGCCACGAACAGCGCGCCCAGCAGGGCGGACTGCCGCTGCGGGAACTGCGCCATGAGGCGACGGATCTCGGATCGCGCGTTCTCGGAGAGGACCATCAGCGGTCCACGTCCCCCAGCACAATATCAATCGACGCAATCGCCACCACGACGTCTGCGACCGACCCGTGGGCCAGCATCACGGGAAGGGCTTGCAGGTTGTTAAAAGAAGCCGCTCTGACTCGCACGCGCCATGGACGGTTGCTGCCGTCGCTGACGATGTAGTAGCCTTTTTCTCCCCGGGGAGACTCCACGGCGGCGTAGACCTCCCCGGCCGGAGGGTGGATGCCTTCACTCACAAGTTTGAACTGGTGGATGACCGCCTCCATGCTGCGGACGAGTTCACCCCGCGGGGGCAACGCGACTTTCCGGTCATCGATCAGGACCGGCCCGTCCGGCAGGCGGTCCAGCGCCTGCTGCAGGATGCGCAGGCTCTGCCGCATCTCTTCCATCCTCACCCGGTAGCGGTCGAACGCGTCCCCGGCCTCTCCCACGGGCACATCAAACGTAAACTCGTCATAGCCCCCGTAGGGAAACGCCTTGCGCACGTCATAGGACACGCCGGATCCGCGGAGGAGCGGGCCTGTGCAGCCATACCGCAGGGCATCCTCCGCGCTGAGGACCGCCACCCCTTCGGTGCGTTCGCGCCAGATGAGGTTATCGGTGAGCAGGGTCTCGAACTCGTCTAGACGTGAGGGGAAGGTCTTGATGAATGTCCGGACGCGCTCGGCAAACCCGTCGGGCACATCCCACTGCAGCCCGCCGATGCGAAAATACCCATGCATCATGCGCTGGCCGGAGACCATTTCGAAGATATCGAGGATCTCCTCGCGGTCGCGGAAGCAATACATGAGCAGGCTGCTCACGTTGAGGTCCATCGCTCCGGTGCCCAAGTACACCAAGTGACTGGCGATGCGGGACAGCTCGGCCAAGATGAGCCGGATTATGGTGGCCCGAGGGGGAGCGCTGATGCCGAGGAGTTTTTCGACGGCCAGGACGTACGCTTGTTCTTCGATAAACGTGGCGAGATACTCAATGCGCGGGGGGAAGACAATGTTCTGGTGATAGGTCCGGGTCTCCATCTCCTTCTCAAACCCGGTGTGCAGGTAGCCAATCACCGGCTTCGCCCCCATAATGACCTCGCCTTCGAGCTCGAGCATGACGCGCAACACCCCGTGCGTGGCGGGGTGCTGCGGGCCCATGTTCAAGACGAGGGTTTCTCGCGTCAGCTCACTCATTCGCGTCCTTGCACACGCGTGTGTGCGCCCGGGGTTTCCCGGACCGCTCCCGCCCTCCCGTGTCGCCTACGGTTGCTTCGACTTCGGGATAATCTGGCTGGGGACTTTGGGCGTGTGCCCAATAAACTGCACCGGCTCTTCAACAAGCGCGAAGTCCTTGCGCAGCGGGTATCCTTCCCAGTCATCGGGCAGAAGAATGCGCGTCAGATCGGGATGGCCGTCGAACCGGATTCCAAACAAATCGTACACTTCCCGCTCGAGCCAGTTGGCCCCCGGCCACCGCCCGGTTGCCGACAGCACCGTCTCACCGTCCGCAACACGCACCTTCAGGCGCAGGCGGGCGGGCGGCACCATGGAGGTCAGCAAGTACACGACCTCAAACCGCGGGACCCCTGGGTGGCGATCGACCGCCGTGAGGTCAGTGAGCACGGTGAAGCCGACTCCAAACGCCGCGTCTAGCGCCGGCCCGAGGTGCGCTCGATCCACCACGAGGGTGCGTTCGTCGCGAAATCGCGTCTGCTCGACCACGCCGGCGCCGAGCTGCGCGGCCAGTGTGTCCACGAGATCCGTCACGACCGCCTCCGGACGGAGGGATTGGCGATGAGCTCTTGCAGCTTGAGAAGTCCGTACAGCAACGCCTCGGGGCGTGGCGGGCACCCAGCTACGTAAACGTCCACGGGGATGAGCTTATCCACGCCTTGCACGAGAGCGTAGTTGTTAAAGACGCCCCCACAGCTGGCGCAATCGCCCATCGCGATCACCCACTTCGGGTCCAGCATCTGCTCGTAGATGTGCTGGAGGACCGGGGCCATCTTCTGCGAGACCCGACCCGAGACGATCATCAGATCCGCCTGGCGAGGGGACGCGCGAAACGCCTCGCTGCCAAACCGCGCGATGTCAAACCGCGCCTGCGCGACTGCGATCATCTCGATCGCGCAGCACGCCAGACCGAACTGCGCTGGCCACAGCGAGTTCTTGCGCGCCCAGGACGCCATATGCTCGACGGTTGTGGTGAGGACGTTGGATTCCAACGCGCGCACATCGGCCGCGGTCGCCTCCGCGGACGTCGCGGCGCGAGAGACAAGGGTGGCGCGCAGGGGCAAGCCGCCAGCTACAGCCATTCCAGGGCACCTCGCTTCCACGCGTACCCGAAGCCCAGTCCCAGAACAGCGACGAATGTCAGGATTTCTACCAGTCCAAAGACGCCCAACGCACGGGCGTTGACCGCCCAGGGGTAGAGGAACACAGCCTCGACATCAAACAGCAAGAACAACATGGCGATCAGGTAGTACCGAATCGGGACGCGCTCGCGAGCGGACCCCACCGGCCACACGCCGGATTCGTAAGGCTCCGCTTGCCCGGGATGCGGACGAGGAGACGATCCGGTGGAGAAGCGCCCGCCGAGGACAGCGTGCACCGTGAGCAAAACCACGGTCAGCAGCACAGCGAGCGTCAGGTGGACGAAGATCGGGATGTAGTCGGTCACAGTCGTGTGCGTCCGGGAGGGAGAAACACCGTCCCCCCTTGTGAAATTCGTCGTGCGGGCAAAGACTTCCCGCGTCAGCGCGCGGCGCTGCGCGCGCGTCCCGCCAAGGCGGGACGGAGACTGCGGAGAACTTCTGGGAAAATGGTGAGCAGGTCGTCGACATCCTGCGAGTTGGTCCACCGACCGAGGGTCAGGCGCACAGTTCCCGCGGCGATTTCTGGGCGGAGACCGATGGCCGTGAGCACGTGGGAAGGTTCGAGGCTGCCCGACGTGCAGGCCGACCCGCTACTCGCTGCTACCCCCTGGAAGTCCAGAGCGAGCAGCAGGGACTCGCTGTCGGCCCCCTCAAACGACAGGTTGATGTTGCCGGGAAGCCGGTCAGTGCGATGTCCATTGAGGTGGGCGCCATCCAGACGCGTCAGTTCGTCGATCAGACGGTCGCGCAGGCGGCGCAATTGCGATGCTTCCTCGTCCATCACCTCGAGTGCCAGGGCCAGCGCGGCGCCAAACCCGACGATGCCGGGCACGTTCTCGGTTCCCGCGCGGCGGTTTCGCTCTTGCGATCCCCCGCTTTGCACGCGGGTTAGCTTGGAGCCCTTGCGGACGTATAGCGCGCCGACCCCCTTGGGGCCGTAGCGCTTGTGCGCCGACAGCGAGAGCAGGTCCACACACAACGCATCGACGTGCACGGGCATGATCCCGACCGATTGCGTGGCGTCTGTGTGCATCAAGATGCCTCGGTCGCGCGCGATGCGTCCGATCTCCGCCACCGGCTCCAGCGTGCCGATCTCGTTGTTGGCCGACATGACGGAGATCAGAATGGTGTCGGGGCGAATGGCGCGCCGCACGTCGTCAGGGTCCACCCACCCGGTACGGTCGACGGGAAGGTAGGTCACCTCAAAGCCGCGTCCTTCGAGGAAACGACAGGGTTCCAATACCGCGTGGTGTTCGATGCTAGAGGTGATCAGATGGCGGCCGCGGGACTCGTTGGCCCACGCCGCCCCCAGCACGGCGAAGTTATCTGCCTCCGTCGCCCCGCTCGTGAACACCATCTCCTGAGGGGATGCGCCAATGGCAGAGGCGACGATCTCTCGGGCGCGGTCCACAGCCTCGCGCGCCTCCTGCCCAAACGCGTGGATACTGCCAGCGTTGCCGAACTTCTCAGTGAAATAGGGCACCATGGCCACCACCACACGGGGATCGGTGGGAGTCGTGGCTCCATAGTCAACGTAGATCCGTCGTTGCACTGCTGAGATTCCCCCTAAAACAAATCGGATGGATCTTGGATCGGTCCTGGCTCAGACGCGGGCGGATGGAGGACAGGTCTCCTCGCCACCCCAAACACGCGGCTTCCTCCTGTTCGAATTAGCGGGGAATAGCCAGCGCGAGGCGGGGCACGAGCGGTGGGGCACCAACGCGCCCGTCCCCATGGGCAACTGCCGCCGGCGCTTTGCGGACAGAGGCAAGCCGCAGCTGCAGTTTGACGTCCCGCAGCGGGATGTGCTTGCGGATGACCAAATAGCGGATTTGCTGCGCCCGCTCAATGTCGCGCCAGGAATACAACCGTCGACGCTGATGCCCTTCGCGAACTGGGGAGAGCAAGCCGTGACGCTCCCACTTCCGCAGCGTCTGGGGGGAAACCCCCACCAGACTGCCGGCGACGCCAACGGTGAAGACGGGGTGAGTAGGTTGCTGGGTGTGTTGCCGCTTCATGAGGGAGCCTCCCTGACGGGTACCTTACCCAATTAGTATAGCAAGGGGCCACCCCTCTCCGGAACAGCCTAACAGAACCTAGAAAAGAGGCGGTATCCACAGAAATGGCGTGAAAAATAGGTTTCTGCACTCCAAAATTGGGCGATTTCATGGAATTTTACCGGAGATTTCTGGGAAATGATGCCAGCTTAGAGCAGCTCTAAGCAGTGGACCGAGATGGCTCGATTGGGCCTACGGCTCCCTGGATGAC
Organism: bacterium; assembly: GCA_036393975.1. Lineage (GTDB taxonomy): Bacteria > Sysuimicrobiota > Sysuimicrobiia > Sysuimicrobiales > Kaftiobacteriaceae > 13-1-40CM-64-14. The sequence goes on from DASWFZ010000143.1 coordinate 13,894, forward strand.
GGCGATATCTCCGCATCCCCGAAGACCGCGTCCACGAAACCCTTTATGATGCGTGCGGTCACTCCCCAGATTTCGTGTTTGCCATAGCCGTAGAAATACACGTCAAGCCTCTTCCCCTCTCGTTCACGGCGTTCCACACGGAGACTCGACGGATCGCGAAACACGCGCAGGGGGACCGTCAGAACCTCTGCGATCTCAGCCGAGTTAATCCGAAAAGGAAATGGGGAGGGAATGATCCCAACCACGGGGGTAACCACAAATCCGCTGACTGTGGTCGACAGGTCGTCCAGCACCCCCAGGACCTCGACCTGCGTAGGGGGAATCCCCATCTCTTCTTGAGTCTCTCTCAGCGCCGTGGACTGCATATCGGCATCACCCGGATCCGCAGCTCCGCCAGGGAAGGAGATCTGCCCCTTGTGCGTCTCGACGGTCTCGGTGCGCCGCGTGAACAGAACATAGGGCTCCCCGCCCTGCTCGTGGAGAGGGAGAAGAACGGCCGCACGACGGAGTTCGGGGGCGACGATTGTGCGGCGGGTCCGGCGGGCTAGGCGGGTCCGGACTTGGTGCGCCAAGTCTGTCATGGCGCTCATGAGGCTGTGTTTGGCGGCACGGGAGGTGTCCCCTGCCCAGGTGAATATGACCCCTGCGAGAAAGACGAACACCAGGTCGGCGCAGGACCTGGGGTCCTGTCCCCAACTTATCCACAACATGTTGATATCCGGGGCAGGAATCGCCGCCCTGGCAGGGGAATACACCCGAGACCCGCAGGGGGGAGGAGCCTTCGAGTCTGCTCTTGGACGCCTCCACGACAGGCTCCCCACGTCACTAACACACGGACACCACTCCTCCCTTCGCCCGCACCTCCCCCCTGGGGTCTAAAAATCGGTGTCGTGGCCGGCGGGCCAACTGTTGGGTGCCACCGGCACGTGTGGATGCGTGTCATGTTGAACTACCTGCCGTTAGACCAGCGAGTGCCTGACTCCCAGTACCGGGATCTCTTGCTCCGCATCATCACAACGGGCGAAGAGGTCCCCACCGAGCACGGGCTCCCTGCTCTGAAGATCATCGGGCACGAAATGCGCTTCCCGCTCGCCCACGGATTCCCCATCGTCACCGAACGTGACATCGTCACCGAGCCAAGCGCGGGCAAGCGCCCCTCCCCGTTTTATCAGGCGCTCGGCGAACTCTGTGCGTTCATCAACGGCGCCCAGACCCAACAGGAACTGGAACGGTTCGGCTGTTACTGGTGGGATCGGTGGGTGACTGAAGAGCGCTGCGGACAGTTCGACCTACCCGCGGGGGATCTCGGGCCGGGATCCTATGGAGCAGCCTTCCGCCGCTTTCCCGCCGCGGAGGGTAACCCGTTCGATCAACTGGCGGCTTTGATCACGCAGATCAAAGAGCGACCGGACTCCCGCCATCACGAGCTGTCCCCGTGGATCCCGCAGTACGCGTTAACAGGCCGAAGCGGCACGCGCCGTGTCGTCGTGCCCCCCTGCCACGGCTGGGTGCATGTCCACGTGAATTCGCGCACCCGAGATCTGACGCTCACGCATCGGCAGCGCAGCGCGGATGCGCCGGTTGGGCTCGTGTTCAACTTCATCCACTACGCCGCCCTGACTCTGATGATCGCCCAGGTCAGCGGCTATCGGGCAAAAGAATTGGTGTACTGGATCGACGACGCTCACATCTATCTGAATCAGCTGGAGGACGTCCGAGAAATGCTGAAAACTGAACCGCAGCGCTTGCCGACCGTCACCCTGGATCCCACGATTACCGATCTGTTTGCCTTTCGCCCATCCCACTTCGTTGTCAGCGACTACGCGCCGCGACTTCCCCGCCGGCGAATTCCGACACCGGCCTGAGGCGTCACCCAACGTCACTCCTGTAAGCACAGAGGGCCCCCCGATCACCGGACCCACTCAGACAACAGCCGTCATGACGCCCTGGACGCGGGGCAAGCCTTTGCCTAACGTCGCCCAAGAATCTCCCTCGCTGTTCGTGCCGTAGACTTCCCCACTCGTCGTGGCAAAGTAGAGCCCGGCAGGTGTCAGAGCGTCTGTGTCCATCCCATGACGCAGCACAACACAATGCACTTTCTTGGGAAGGCCGTCAGCAAGTCTCTCCCACCGGCGACCCCCGGTGCGGGTGCGGTAGACTTCGAGCGCACCCATAATGCAGCTGTTGTGCTTCTTGCACCCTTTGCCCTGATACGCTGGCACGACATAAGCGGTATTCGGATCCCGCGGATGCACAGCCAGGGGGAACCCGTGCCGGTCGGGCAGTCCCGCCGAGATGTCCTGCCACGAGGCGCCGAAGTCGTCGCTGCGGTACACCCCGCAATGCTGCTGGCGATACAGCACACTCGAGTCCGCCGGGGAAACCCCTATGCGGTGCGTGCACGCATGCACATTGCCCAAATGCTCCTCCACCGCCTTGGTCTGGTCAGCGTCACTAACCGACCGGGTCAGATCCGATTGCCCTGCGGCGGGACACGACTCGAATACTCCCTTCCGCGCGAGCTCCCATGTCTGGCCCCCGTCCACCGTGCGGACCGCGCCGTGATTTGTGCTGCTGACGACGACCATGCGCTTGGAGTTTGCGGGATCGATGTGGATCCCGTGGAGTGAGTTGCCAATCGTCCCAAAGGCCCAGTCGCCCCACCGGTGCTCGGCGCCCGGGGCCGTCAGATATCCGGGGTGCAGCGTCCAGGTGCGCCCGCGGTCGCTGCTGTGAAAGAGGTAGCTGAAGTGCGTGCCAGCCCACAACTCATCTGGGTCCTTGGGGTTGATGGCCACGGTCCACACTTTGCGGATGGGCAGACCATCATTCAGCGGAGTCCAGCTTCGCCCTAGGGTCTTGCTGGCAAAGATCCCCTCGCTGGACGTCGCCGCATAGGCCGTTTTCGTTTTGCGATCCCAGGCAAACGTATTCACCGACAGGCCGTCCAGGTAGGGACCGCGGCGTTTCCACTTCGCGCGTTTGGCGTCACTCTCGAAAACGAGCAGACCGTCCGCAGTCCCCGTAAACACCATGACTTTTGCCATCAGATCCTCCCGCCTGTGTCTTTTTCTGCGCTTTATGACAGTTTTGGAAAACCAACCGCGAAATCTGAAGGGAGCGTTCGGGATGCGCAGAACCACCCCTGCCGAACACCCAAGCCCCTAGAACGGGCCGCACCTGGAGGATGAACTATGCGTCTTGCCACCTACCAAGCCAGACGGGATACGGCCCTCGGCGTTATCGTCGATGACCGCCTCGTGGACCTGCGCGCCCTCGCCCGCCGGAGAAAAACGTCCGTCCCTGACAACATGATTGAGCTTATCGAAGCGGTGCCGACGACCACCCTAGTAAGGCTTCTCCGGGAAGCGGCTACGTGGGTCAAGGCCGGGCGGACGTCTGTCCCACTCTCGCGCGTCAAGTTGCTCGCGCCCATTCCCCGACCACGGAAGAACATCTTCTGCGTAGGCCGCAACTATGCAGAGCACGCCCGGGAGAGTGGGGCCGCGCCCCCGGAGGTGCCCGTGTACTTCACCAAGCCGCCGACGACGGTTATCGGGCCCCTTGCGCCGATCCTCTACCATCGGGCGACCCAGCAACTGGACTACGAAGTGGAGTTGGCTGTCGTCATCGGCAAGCGCGGCCGGGATATACCGGCGGCGAAAGCGTTAGACTATGTGTTCGGCTACACCATCATGAATGACATTACCGCCCGCGACCTGCAACGCCGCCATGGCCAGTGGTTCAAGGGAAAAGCGCTGGATACATTTGCCCCGCTAGGCCCATGGATCGTGCATCGCGCAGCCGTCCCTGACCCCCAACAACTGCGCCTGTCCATGCGCGTGAACGGGGAAATCCGGCAGAACTCTTACACGTCGAAGATGTTGTTCACTGTGGCGCAGTTGATCGCGACGCTGTCTGAAGGGCTGACCTTGGAGCCCGGAGACATCCTCGCGACCGGCACCCCCGAAGGTATTGGGATGGGCTTCACGCCCCCGCGGTTTCTCCACGTCGGCGACACGGTCGAGGCTGAAGTGGAAGGGATCGGGACGTTGCGCAACGTTGTCGCCGCCCCACCCTCCTGATTTTGGATCGACCGCGGAGGCACACCGCCACCATGGAGCGCGTTCAGCGATGTTCGTGGGCAAATGAGAGCGGGCTCATGCAAACCTACCACGATCGGGAGTGGGGCACGCCGCAGCATGGTGACCGCCAGCTGTTCGAGTTCCTCATCTTAGAGGGGATGCAGGCGGGATTGAGCTGGGCCATCATTCTGGCCAAGTGTGTTCAGTTGCGTCGCTCGTTTTCGGGCTTTGATGCGAAGCGCGTCGCGCGCTTCGACGCCCGCACTGTCCGAGGACTCATGGCGGATCCCCGGATCATCCGCAACCGCGCCAAGATCCGCGCGGCGATCACCAACGCGCGGCAATTCCTCCAGGTGCAGCGCGAGTTCGGCTCGTTCGACCGCTACATCTGGAGTTTTGTCGGGGGACGACCCATCGTGTCGCGGTATCGCACCCTGCGTCAGATCCCGGCCCAGACCACGGCCTCGGCAGCGATGAGTGCGGATCTCCGCCGTCGCGGTTTCCGCTTCGTGGGTCCTACGATCTGCTACGCCTTCATGCAAGCGGTGGGGATGGTGAATGATCACACGGTGCGCTGTTTCCGCCGCGCTCAGCTGCTCAGGAAGCGGTGACGGAGGGGTCGGACGACGACTGCGCTATCACAGTCGGGGTGCGGACGCACGCCCCTTAGGCGCGTCCGTAGACGGGGATGGCTGCACCGGTAATCGACGTACTCTCATCCGAGGCCAAAAACGCCAGCACGCGCGCGAGGTCCGCGGGTTTTACCCACCGGTCGTAGTCAGCTTTCGGGAAGGCCGCGCGGTTCGCCGCCGTGTCCAAGATACTGGGCAGGACGCAGTTGACCGTAACCCCGTTCTGTTTGACTTCTTCCGACAGCGTTTGGGTCAACGCGATGACCCCCGCCTTCGCCGCGTTGTAGGCAGCCTGCATGCCCACGGGCACGACCGCGGTGCGGGAGGAAATGTTGATAATCCGGCCCGCCCGTTGCGCCAACATAGACGGCAGCACCGCTCGAGAACACAGGAACGCCGACTTCAAGTTGAGGGTGATCATCGCATCCCACTCTTCCACCGATACCTGATGGAGGGGAGTGCCGCCTTTCCAGCCGCCGACGATATTGACGAGGATGTCGATCCGACCGAGATCGCGCAGCGTGTGCGCCGCGAGTTCGGCACACCCTTTTTCAGTCGTCACGTCATATCGCGTAGGCACGTAGCGCCGCCGCGCTTCTGCGCTCAGGCCCATCGCCTCCACGGGCAGGTCGGTCACGTCGCACGCGCAGACGCGAGCCCCTTCGCCAAGGAACTCCTGGACCGTGGCTTTGCCCAGCGCGCCGGATGCGCCGGTGATGATTGCAGTTTTGTCGGGGAGCGTGCTGGACACCGCTAGCGACGCGCGGCGCGCGCGGCGGAAGTGCGTGTGCGCACGCCGGCCAGCACCGCGGCGACGCGCCCGAGGAAGCGTTGGTCCTCGGCCCCGAAGGCATTCAGGACGCTGCCATCGATGTCGATCTCCCCGATGACACTGCCGTCGGCGAAGATCGGGACGACAATCTCTGACTTCGTGGAGGAAAAACAGGCCAGATAGCGGGAATCGCGGGAGACATCACCGACGATCTCGGTCCGTCCCGAAGCAGCCGCCGCCCCACACACCCCCGTGCCAATCGCAATGCGCGTGTGTTCGGTGGCCTCTGGACCCTTCCACTCACCGAGGACAAGGTCAGAGCCTTGGACCCAGTACAGCCCGACCCAGGAGTATGCGGGGAAGTGATCATGGAGGTAGTTGACGATCACCTGTGCGGCGTTGGGCTCCTGGGCTAACCGCGTGATCGTGCGGTAGGCGCTCTCGTAGTCCATCGATCTAACCTTGCGGGACGACTGCACTCCCCCGCTCAGCCAGCCCACAGGATCAGCGCTCAAACCACAACATGTGCGGACGCAGGTGGCGGGTAATCCCAAGTTGCGAAGCCATGAGGCTGGTCCATCGCAGCACGCCTTCGATCATCCCGAGCGTCTGCTCTTCAACCTGATCGGCGGGCAGGGAGGACTTCTCCAGGGCCGCCACCATCTGCCCGACACGGCGGCTAATCGTCTCGACATCTGTCAGCAGCTCCCGCCCCACTCGCAGCGCCATGGTACTCAGAGTATTGGGAAGACCACCCCGGGGACCCAGTTCTCGTCGTTGGGCCACGGCCCATCGGGCAAGTTCGTCGAGCGCGGGGCGGGCACCGGTTGGCCCGCGCTCCATCGACACGGTCACATACACCTGACAGGCACGCCAGACCTGGTGCACGATCCCGGCGAGATACTTGCGTTCGTATGGCGTGAATGGCGGCAGCGGTGCCACGTCTTCCCCTCCAAGTTTCTGACGACTCCCTTTTTTCCGCACTCCCCGCCGGGTCTCCTTGTAGGAGGTGGACCAGCGCCAAGACAACTGCTGAGCCACAAACGCGAGGCAGCGTGCATGTCGGCACCGATAAAAAGTAGAACAGGGGCTCTCGTCATCGCGGTGAACTTCTTCCGGTGCCGAGCCGACTGCGATGTCGATGCTGCGGGATTCTGACTTTAAACGCGATCACGCGAGGTAGCCCTGATGCTGCGGCACGTCCGATGGGGAATCTTGAGCACAGCGCGGATCGGCGTCCGTCGGGTCCTCCCCGCTCTGCTGCGCAGCCGGACCGGCAAAGCGCATGCCGTCGCGAGCCGCGATCTCGCCCGGGCGCGCACAGTGGCCACACAATTTAACATCCCGCGCGTCCATGGGTCGTACGAGGCGCTGCTGGCGGATGCGGAGGTGGACGCCGTCTACATCCCGCTTCCCAACAGTCTGCACATGGAGTGGACTGTCCGGGCGGCTCAAGCCGGGAAGCATGTCTTATGCGAGAAACCGCTCGGGCTGACGGCGGCGCAGGCCCAGACCATGGTCGAGGCTGCCTCGCGTGCCGGGGTCCTCTTGCAAGAGGCGTTCATGTACCGATTCCACCCACAGATTGACGAAGTACGCCGGCGCCTCGAATCGGGAACCATCGGCACACCGTGGCTGGTCCGGGCCGCGTTCACGTTTGGGGTCACGAGCGCCGACGATATCCGTCTGAGTGCCCCCCTCGGCGGCGGGGGACTGCTGGATGTGGGGTGCTACTGCGTGAGCGTGAGCCGCCTTCTGCTGGGCGAGCCCCAGTCGGGGTGGACGACGGCGACGTTTGACCGCGGCGTCGACGTCCGCCTGGCTGGCATGCTGCGGTTTCCAACAGCGACCGCCCTCATCGACTGCGGGCTCCGCGCGCCGTACCGACAGCTCTGCGAGGTCGTCGGCAGTGACGGGACCATCACGGTCCCCCGACCGTTCCAACCGGAAGAGGACCCGGCCGTTGTGATGGTGGTGCGCAGCGGAAATCAGGAGGACCGGGTCGAACTGCCCGGGACCAATCAGTACACGCTGATGCTCGACCATATGGGGACGTGCATTCTAGAACAGCAGCCACCGCGTTTCCCGCCAGAGGATGCGGTCGCCAACATGCGTGTGTTGGACGCCCTCGCCGCATCGGCACGCTCGGGGCAGATCGTCGCGATGTGATGCGCCTCTTGCGGCTGTCCGCATGGGCCCCGAGTTTTGCTAGGGGAGATTGCGGACAATGAGGTTCACTCCCCTCGCGAGGACCAGCAGGTGTACTGACCGCACCCGCGGAGGTAGTCTAGGCGGTCTGGCGCGCATCGGGGCAGCCTGACAGGGCGTTGCTCTCTCAACGCGCGCTACCACCCCGCGCGGCCTATGTCGCGCGCCTGGCCGTGGGACGACCGCCTTACGCGAGTGTACTCGAAGCGAAACACGTTCATACCGCGGTTGAGTATGACGCATGGCACGAGGGGCAGGAATCATGCCGGCTCCCCTAGAACAAAAATTTTCTCTAACGTCGCACCTGTCGCTGCTCCCCTGATCCCGCTCTGACTCGCACTCCGGCGTGTGTCCCACGGTGGGAGGCGCAATGTCAGCGACCAGGACTAAGAACGCCCGACGCGCCCGCAGCGATCCGCAAGCTGTAGGCGTTGCCCGCAGCCCACCAGCCCCAAGGCGGCACTCCACTGTTCCCCGGCAGCAAACCTCATAGGAAAGTGCATGTGTCCGATTGGCAGTCACGGAGGAACCAGCGATGAAAAGATTGGTATGGTTGGCAGTCTTTATAGTCAGTCTCGCGACTTTCACGCTCATTGCACCCGCGGGCTTCGCTCAGCAACAGGCCCTCGGCCATCACGTACGTTTTGACCTCGTCAGGACCGTGCAAAATACCGTGCTCGCAGGTGGCGAGGATGTTGGGCGCGACGGTGCCACGGGCGATACCGTCACATTAACGGGGTCAGGAGAGTTCAAACCCGCCACCATGGAGGCGGCTGGGGGTGGGACGTTTGTCCATCGGCATGCGAACGGTACCGAGGTCGCGCACGGCGTCTGGGTGGTAACCGGGTTCGTGAGGTGGACGCCAGCAGGTGGATTCCTCCCGTCGTTCCTGACAGACGGCATCGGTGAAGTGTCCGAGGCGAGCGCGGGCGTCGTTACGGTTCATGTTGGGCTCAATCCTTCGAGCGGGGGAACAGTCCCTGCAACGCTTTCGGTCGATTGCAATCTCCCTGGAGCGGCATTCCCCATCGAGGAAGGCATCACATTGAACGTCGGGTCTTTTGTTTTCGAGCAGCACGGCGGTCTGACAGTGTTCCATGTCCTTCAGTAGGCTGGCGGGGCTGACTGCCATGAAGGAAACGGCAGCCGGCCCCGCTCTTTACCGTCTTGAACCGTCGCACCTTAGAAAAACAAACATCCCATAGCCTCGCTTCCGAGGAACGGTTAACGGTGCACACGGTTTCGTACAGAAGGTGGTAGTGGGCCGGACGGACTGTTGCTAGCTCCTACATTCCCAACAACCGGGACGAGAGCAACCGAAACCCAGGCCAGACGAGGCGCAGCCCTGAAACCAATACCAGCAGCAATACAATCCGCCGGAACACTGTGACAGGTAAGCGGTCCTGAATCCAAAACCCCAGCCACGTGCCGATGACGACGGGGACGAATGTCGCCACGGCGTACGTCACGAGCGTCCAGCTGTAGAGTCCCAGCCGCCAGTAACTGACCACCTGGACGACACCGCCGAGGAAAAACGCGGCTGTCAGCCAATACACGAACGCGCGCTTGTCCACCCGGAGGGCGTGGACGTAGGCCGCGATCAGGGGAGCGTAAATCCCTGTAATCCCACCCATTACGCCAGCCGCAACGCCCACCGTGGGTCCAGCCACGCGCTGCGCTTTCGGGGAAATCGACGGCATCAGATTCCCCCAGGTGAGCACGGCGAGCAGCACTGCCGTGATCCCGACGATCAAGGACACCACGCCCGGGTCCAGCCGGCCAAGCAACTGGGCACCGATGACTGTCCCCGCGACCACCCCCACCAGCATCCCGCCGAAGCGACGTAGTTCCTCGGCGCTGCCGCCGCCTCGCATCAGGATCAGAAAATTGCTGAAGACGACCGGGATCGCAATGAGCACTACGGCAGGGCGTGCACCGATGAGATTAGCTGTGAGTGGAACGGCGATCAGAGGGAACCCGAAGCCCAGCGCGCCTTTGACCGCGGAGGCAAAGGCCACGACGACCAAAACGAGCGCAAACGTTACGTCGGGCGCAAGCTGAGCTTCCACCTACAGCCCGATCTCCTGATAGGAACTTCGGCACGGCGGACCAGCAGCCACATACATCCGGCGGGAGGTCAGATCCTCCAGCACCGACACCACGGTCTCCAGTCGTTCCTCGTCCGGGAACGCCAGGTTGGGGTGACGGCAGATCGAGTCGGGATACCCTACATGGTCGCGGAGGATGTCCATCAGCCCTGTCGCGTGCAGCGTCCCCGCGCGCCGACCTACGTCCAGCAGATGCTTCATGCGGGCCGCCCGGTTGTACGTGGACGTGGTCTCTTCATCCAGCGGCTGCCAAATGTCGAGCGCCTCAGGATCGTAGAAGTGGTTGGTGTGAGCCAGGACCCCTCCGGTCGGCCGCAGCATGCAGGCGGCGTGAGGAGCCGCCTCCACATCGACGACCTCGGCGTGCCCATTGGCCTGCCCCAGCAGAAAGTTGGCTGAGCAGGATCGTTCCTCGCGCGTGACTACCGCGACCGCCTCGGCGAGGGAGGAGGAGTGGAGCATGCGCCAGGTGCGGACGTGAAAGGGCAAGTGGAGCCGCGCCCAGTCGTCGCGGTTGGAGAGCAACCCGTTGATGACGAGGCCCAGGCCCGCCGAGTTCATCCCGATCTTGCCCCCGACGATGCCGGCTTCCGTGAATGCCGCCACGGTGAGACCATCATCCCGCCGCACGCGCATCACGAGCCCGTGGACTTCCGGAAACCAGTCCCAATTTTGACCGAGCCACAGATGCGCATCGGCGGAGGCCTCGGGGGTGACGGCAAACGCCGTACACCCACCAGCGACGTGCACTGCCTTTCCCTGATTAATGGCTGAATACTGGCTATAGATCAGCTCGTAGCGCATGTTGAGGACCGCGAGGTCGACGAGCGGCACCTTGCTGCTCTCGGACACGCCGCGCATCGTCTCGACGTAGGTCGGCTCGCGCTCCTCGACGACCTGCAGGTACCGACGGGCACGGTCGCGGACCTCGTCTGCGCCCAGTTGCGCCTCGCGCTGGAAGCGGTCGAAGTAGACGGCCACATTGGCAGCGATGTGCGCCCCTGCCTGGCGACCGTGCTCGAGGCCGGCTGCATGGGGCGCGGCCGGAAGATCCACAACCAGAAGGTTAGACATGCGCTCCCGCTTTCGGCACGGCGGCCTTTACCTCGGGCTCCCGCCTCATAACGCCTTTGCACACAGAATCCATTCAGGTTGACGCACAAATCCCAGCTTCGTATTGATCGCGAGCATGGCGGCATTGCGGCTGCTGTTGAACGTCCGAATCTCCCGGAACCCGTGCCGTTGCGCGTACTGGATCGTCAACACCTTGAGGGCGGTCGCCACTCGTCTCCCCCGGTACTCCGCTATCACGGCCGTGAGTTCCTGGTTCAGCACCCCGCCGCCTACCGCGCTACGTTTCATCGCACTCTCTCCCACGAACACATCGCCCCGCTTGGCGAGGAAGTAGGCGTCCTTGAGGACCAAGGGATGCTCGACCTGCCACGCCCGGTACGCCTCAAATGACACGGGAACGGGGAGGTCCGGATCCTCGCCTGGGATGGCGAACCCGAGCGCGCTGTGGGCCTGATAGACACCACGCAGGCATATCGGGTCGCGGGCCAGTTCGTCCGCCAGCGTGGTCAGTTCGATCCCCAACGCACGCGTCTGATCGACAAACCCCGCAAACAGTGTGAGGTCGCACGCGGCAACCAGCAGCCGGGATTCGAAATC
>DASWFZ010000144.1:0-17266 GCA_036393975.1 bacterium
CTGGCGATCCGGGATGGACGCTAACAGCCGGCTCACTGCTCGGTGCAATGCTCGGGCGCCGGGCAGGACACCTAACGGGCTGGCGTCTAGCGGATCCGGCTCAGGGGAGCTTCTGGACGCGAGACTCAAAGCCTGAGACACACGCGTAGACGCTTTGCTCTCGCAATCTTAGGACGCGGGTTCGATTCCCGCCGCCTCCACCATCTAAACCCCGCGACAGATGCGGGGTTTATCTTTTGAAGATTCTCCTACCACCACCCTGCCATTGTCCTCTCTCCCGGTGAGGACTGGAAGGCAGACACGCAGGGGCAGCCCGCCGATGCTCGACCAGGTTAGATTCTCCTGACAGTCGCCGGTTCTCCCGCGTTCCATGACTTGCACCCCCGAACGGAAGGGCACAACTAGATCACCAGAGGAGCAAACGCAACGGGGTGAGACGCCTTATGTGCTTGAGAGATGGTACGGCGGCGAGCTTGTCTATTAAGCGTTTCTTGCTGTCTGTGCTCCTAGTGTTAGCTATTGCCTGGGTCCCGATAGCACTCGCGCAAGCGTCGGATGAAGCTGTCCGAGAAGCAGTGGTGCTGAACCCCGACAAACCCGGATTCTACCGCATTGGAACCGCATTTCATGTCGGCGGAGGCGTCTTCTACACCAATGCCCATGTGGTCCGCGCGAAGGTACCTGAAGGCTACACCCAATGGTATCTCGCCGGTGCGTCTTCAACCAAAAGCCGCGATACGTGGCTTGGCCCTGCCACCATCACCTGCGTCCATCCACGATGGCGCGGATCCCGTGAGTCGGATGATGTAGAGCCTTTCGACGTGGCGACCATGAAGATAGACTCGAGGAGCGATCTCCCCCCAGCCCTCACGCTGACAAACCGAACGCCGCTGGTAGGTACAAATGTTACGATCAAGGGGTTTGCGTCCGCATCACTCGGATGGCCCCCCAAACTCTACACGGCGACTGGTCGAGTATCCGAACTCTCGCAGTCGGAGCAAGCGTTTGCCATTGACATCGAGAGTGGATTCGCGCTGGAAGGGTCGAGCGGGTCGCCCGTTCTCGATGGTGAGGGACACGTGGTCGGGATTGTGTTTGCACGGTCGGGGGAACGAGATCGCTCTGCTGCGGCCCAGGTGGTCGCCATAACGGTCGCTGGTATGAATGAGTGCCCGATTCGGTAACGGTGCGCGAGAGCGTCCCGGTCCTCTTGAATCTTTGCTCTCCTGCCTCGGGCTATGTATGTCCCTGTACCGGTCGCGTAGCGCTCCCGCTTGAGAACCTCAGGGACAAGGGAACGTTATCGTGGATTCGCGGGTTGCCCTTAGAGTGGCGCACCTCTGGTCTCCAGCGTATAATCTCGGGGGCAAGAACTCTCTAGCCCACAGGCTGCAGGGCGACGCGAATGTCTCCACCAAGCGCATCTCCCCTCCCCCGGGTCTTCGTTGTCATGGCTGTCATGCTTTTCTTGCAAAGCACTGGGGCACATGTGCTCAGCGGTGGAGGCCCTCGGTATCCATTTGGCGGACACACCTTCGCGTACTCGCCGGGAACCATTCACCCCGCCGATGTTCCTCGTCTGCGGTTAGATGTAGACACCGCTGCGTTCTACAAAGCCTGGAAGGAAAGATACCTGGTGAAGGGCTGCGGACCTGACCGGTATTACGTCTTCACCAATGCGGGCGAGAATGCGGCGGGCATCGGCCAAGAGAGCATTTCCTCCTCTGAAGGTCACGGCTACGGGATGATGATTACGGCGTTGATGGCTGGGTTCGACCCAAATGCCCGCACGTATTTTGATGGTCTCTACCGCTTCTTCAAAGACCACCCGAGCAGTGTGTCACCGCACTTGATGGCCTGGAACCAAGTCCGAGGATGCGGCAATCTGCCCGCCGGAGGCACGGATTCCGCAACCGATGGGGATCTCGACATCGCCTACGCGCTCATCTTGGCCGATCGACAGTGGGGAAGCGACGGAACGATCAACTATCTGCAAGAGGCGGTCCGGGTGATCGATGCAATCCGGGACAAGGAAATCAACCCGGCGACGTCTGTGGTCCTCCTGGGCGGCTTCGCCACGCGGTCCTCGCCTGCGTATTATTACGGAACCCGGTCATCGGATTTCATGCCGGATCACTTCCGCGCGTTCCAAACTGTCAGCCACGACAGCGTCTGGACGAGAGTCGTTGATGCAGGCTACGAACTGACTCGGACGCTGCAGACTAAATTCAGCCCGACGACGGGGCTCCTGCCCGATTTTGTCCAGAACACAAACACGTCGCCTGTGCCTGCGAGGTCCGGTTACCTGGAGAGCACCGGCGACGGGCAATATTCCTACAATGCATGCCGGGTGCCCTGGCGTCTGGCGACCGACTATGTCGTCAGTGGAGACCCCCGCGCGCTGCAGGCTCTGGAACTCATCAATGCATGGATTCGCAGGGAGACCGGCGAGAACCCGGCCCTGATTCATGATGGCTATGATCTCCACGGCGCGAGGATGTCATCTGATAGCTCCTTGGCGTTCGTGGCGCCTTTTGCCGTTTCGGCGATGGTGGGTGCACAGAATCAACGGTGGTTGAATGCCTTGTGGCATTACGTGGTGGGCACGCCCCTCGATGCTAGCGACTACTACGGCAATACCATCAAGATGCTCTCGATGATCGTTGTCTCCGGCAATTGGTGGTCACCCTAACTCAGACACGCCTTTGACAACGTCTCGATCTGCCGGGACGAAGGAGGTTGGTATGCGCACACGCAGCGGACCGACGCTAGGCACCCTGCTGGTCGCAGTTCTTCTGCTGGCCAGTGGCAGCAGGGCGCAGGCGCCTTCACCTGGCGGAGAGCCCAATCACATTTACTTCGTCGACGCCGTCAGAAATCGGATCGTTCGAGTAAACGACATGACGGGGGCCGGCTGGACCGCGCTGGGGACTCGGGGAGATGGGCCGCGCCAGTTCCGGGATCCGAAGGGGATCTTCGTCGATGCGGCGGGGCGCATCTACGTGGCAGACTCCGGCAATAGTCGTGTGGTGCGCGTCAACGACATGACGGGTGCCGGGTGGACCACCTTCGGCCTCCGGGGAAAGGGCTATCATCAGTTCGACAATCCCACGGGTGTGTTCGTGGATGCGGCAGAGCGGATCTACGTGGCGGACTCCCACAACAATCGTCTGGTGCGGATGAATGGGATGACCGGAGCAGGCTGGACCGCGTTTGGCACCCAGGGGGAGGAGACTAACCAATTCAACACCCCTACGGCAGTGTTCGTGGACGCAACCGAGCGGATCTACGTGGTGGACTCCGGAAACAGCCGCCTCGTCTCGTTCAGGGACATGAAGGGGGCGGGTTGGACCGCATTTGGCTCCGAGGGCAATGGGGCGAATCAGTTTAGCGCCCCCACCAGCATCTTCGTGGACAGGCTCGGGCGGATCTACGTGGCCGATGCCGGCAACCACCGGGTCGCGCGAATGGACGCCCTTGGGTCCGGCTTTGTCGTCCTCGGTACCCAGGGTGAGGGACCAAAGCAGTTCGACAGCCCGACCGGCCTCTTCGTGGACTCGGGGGGGCGAATCTACGTGGCCGATGCCGACAACGGCCGCCTGGTTCGCATGGACGACTTGACCGGGGCGGGCTGGACCACGCTGGAGGCGGAGGGGGTCACTGACCTCAGTTGCCCGGCCAGTGTCTTCGTCGATGTCAGTGGGCGCATCTACATCCCGGATTCCTGCAACCATCGTATCGTGCGTGTGAATGATGTCACGGGCGCAGGATGGATCGGCTTCGGCACTCAAGGCAGCGGGATCAATCAGTTTGAGACCCCGGCTGGCATCTTCGTGGACTCAACTGGGCGAATCTACGTGGCGGACGCCGGCAATCACCGGATCGTGCGGATGAGTGACATGCATGGGACGGACTGGACCACGTTCGGCGCCCACGGCAACGGGCCGGGGCAATTCGATACCCCGACCCACGTTGTTGTGGACACCGCAGGGCACATCTTGGTAGCAGACGCGGGCAACGACCGGATTGTGCGGATGCGTGACATGAGTGGAGCGGGGTGGACCGTGTTGTCGCACGACACGACCGTGAGCGGGTCGGGCAAACCCTGGGCGACATTCACTCGGTGAGGAACCTGGCCGCGCCAGCGGGAGAGTTCTGACAGCCGTGCCAAGGCCGCTCGGCACGGTTCTGCCGTTTGATGCTACCGGCTCACTGGGACGCTCGCCTTCCGTTCGAACTTGTTCCAACCGACGAGCCTACCCTTGAGCGCGGCCATCAAGGTTTTGAAGCCAACGACATAGAGAAGTTGCCGGGCAAAGAATCGCTGGACGAACACCCACACGAGCAAGGCTCGCTGCTCCCTCGGCTCGAGCAGGAAGGCGACAAGCGACGAGAGGAACTCGATCATCTGAAACAGCGCAAAATACGCGAGCAAGGGCACCAGGGCTTCGTTGGACGCAATGAGGGGATGCTGGTATCGCTGCCAGATGAGCATGGCGACTCGCAGGACCACAAACAGGTCAACCACGGGGGCAATGAACGAGAAGAAGATGTGAAAAATGAGGACGTACGGCACAGCAAAGACCCCGAGTGCCCCGTAGCGCCGTCGAAAGAGCGTGTCGAGATGCTTCCACACGGCCTGCATGGTGCCGTACATCCACCGGAATCGTTGCTTCACAAGGCTGCCGACGGTCTCGGGGGCTTCCGTGAAGCCGATCGCTGTGTCCTCGTACTCGATTCTGTAGCCCATCCGGAGGATGGCCAGGGTCAAGTCGGCGTCCTCTGCGATCGTCTCGGGAGCGAATCCTCCCGCCTGCAGGACTACGTCGCGCCGCCACGCACCGATGGCCCCGGGCACGACCGTGATGCAGTTGAGTATGGCGAATGCCCGGCGCTCGAAATTCTGCATGGTAATGTATTCCAGCGCTTGCCAGCGGGCGAGTAGGCTGGCCCGATTGCCGACCTTAACGTTGCCGGCGACCGCGCCGACGCGGGGATCGGAAAAGTGGCGGACCAGGTTAGCGATCGCGTCGGGTTGGACCTGGGTATCGGCGTCAAAGGTCACGACAATGTCAGCGGTGCTCTGGCTGATGCCGTAGTTTAACGCTCGCCCCTTCCCCCCGTTTGGAATTGCAAAGACGCGAACGCGCCGATCGCTAACGACGTCTGCGGCGCGTTGGCTGGTGCCATCGGTGGATCCGTCGTCGACAACAATGATATCGACGTTCGGATACGTCGAACGGAGCAACGCTTTAATCGTCTGAGCAATCACTTTCGCCTCATTATAGGCGGGTACGACGGCGCTGACCGATGGCAACGAGGAGAGCGCCCCTGAGGACCCGCGTCGACGCTTTGCTCGGCACTGGATGATCGCCAGCAGGCCAATGACCATGGGCCGTGTGGTCCCGAGCACCAGCCCCATGAGGAACAGGGCCGTCATGCCGTTGCCCAGCCAACGGATCAGACCGAATCCCGCACGGTTGATCGATGCGATTGTCCGCGCGGTCGGGCTGATGGCCGGCATCACGGCCTCGCGGGTGAGACCGAGCAGGTCGGAGACCGTGACGAGTTCAAAGCCTTGGGCTCGCAAGCCTTCGATGATGTGCGGCAATGCCTTCAGGGTCTGCGACCGATCGCCTCCACCATCGTGCAGCACGACGACTTGGCCCTTATGGTGGCGAGCTTGGTCCAGGGTCGCATTGACAATTTCCTCGACCCCCGGCACCTGCCAGTCCTTCGGATCGATATTCATCTGGACGAGGTAGTAGCCGAGGCGGCTGACCAGCAGGAGCGGTCTCAGCTCCGCCGCAGTCTCCGGCTCGGCATCTACGGCGTAGGGAGGACGGAAGAGGATGGACCTGCGCCCCAGCGCGCTCTCCAGCAACCGTTCAGTGGCGCTGATTTCGAGGGCGACCTGATGGTCAGAGATCGTGGCAATGTTGGGGTGGGTGAACGTGTGGTTGCCGATCTCATGCCCTTCACGGTAGATGCGCCGAATCAGGTCCTCGCTCGCAGTGGCATTGGCGCCGATGACGAAGAAGGTCGCCGGGACGTGATAGAAGTCGAGCACATCGAGGATCGCCGGCGTCCACCGGGGATCCGGGCCATCATCGAACGTGAGGGCAATTTTCCCCGGGCTCTCACCGCCCCATCGGCGGATGACGTACGAGGAGGAGAAGGTGTCGAGGGTTTCGTCCGCGATGAGGCCAGTTTGAGCATCGTATGTGATTCTGCGGCTCCCGGGATGCGGCCCCGCCGTGACCTTCAAAACCTCGCCCTGTCCCTCATAGTCGAGAGCGTAGCTGGACGGGATTGTCTCAAGGGCGCTGATGATCGCCCCCTCGGGTCTCCGCAGGCGATGGAAGAGCGCCCAGATAGACGGGTCCTCAGACCCCAGGCGCCACAGCGCAACCCCCCGGGGACTATAGCGTTCTCCTTCCATCACCTGGTTGAACGCAGTGACTGCATCCAGAAACCAGACGCGGTGAAAATGCCCAAGGGCATCGTGGTATTCGAAGGTGGGGTTGAGCACCAGGGGATCAAAGATGACGTGGGCCTGGGATTCCCGCGCCTTCGCGAGGGCGCTTTGGAAGGTCAGCTCCGCGGCTGGTGTTGTCCGCCCCGTCCAGTCGTAGCCGTAGTTGGCGATCGCGACAACGTACTTGGCAGGCGGCAACTCGGCGAAGCGCCTCCGCAGTGCGTCAGCGTACCACGTCTGTGCCGCTAATGAGCCGGGCTTATCGCCGCTCCCATGTTCATCGTATGCGCTGAGGACGAGGTAGTCGCTCCGCTCTGCGAGCGACCGATAATCGACGGACGCATCGTCAAGGGGAACCATCTGCACCACGTCCAGGCCGAGCGAGTGGAATCGCTTATACAGCTCGGTCTGGAAGAGCCTGAGATTGGGATCGTCCGGAGGCAGCCCTTCGAAATCGAGGCAGATACCAGCGCCCTGAATAGAGCGGACAAAGCCGAGCAAATTCTGGATCGCGCGGATCCGGGCATGCGGGTCCGCAAGCATTCTGGCGAGCGCGGCGCTCTCCCAGATCTGGGTCTCCTCGTTAAAATTGTCCACCAGCGGTACAATCGCCAAGCCTGGTCGATTCTCACGGATGTAGCCGAGCACTCGCGTCTGCACTGTCTCATCGTCTATGTCGACCGTGCCGTCGGCTTTGGTCGCATGTAACCATACCGGAATCAGCTTGTCCAGCTGCGACACATTTTTCCTCAGGGACTCAAAACTGGCTCGATCCCAGTTAATAAAGAAACCAATTCGTTCCCCCGTCACCCCTGGTGCCATTCCAGCCATCCCAAGCGGGCGGGGCGCGAGGGTTTCGGTCCGGTCCGCCTGCGTCGCCGCGCGATCGTGCGGGATCGGGAACGAGCGCGCCATCCGCTGGAGTCGCGACAGGAGTGTCGGGGCGAGTAAGGTAGGTGAGAGTTCGATCGTGGGCCCGTTTGCAACCGTGACGATCAGGACGCTGAAGACGAACAACGGGACGATGACGGCCAGCAGCGCCATCACCTTGACACGTCGCCACCGTTTCTGTCGAGGATCGTGGAAGACCTGGAGGGTTCCGTTCTGCGCCATGAGACTCAGCTTACCTGGGCAGGCCGAACGGGGAATCCCAGGGAGCACCTCCGCGCGCCACCTGGGAGTACGTGCCCCAGACACGATGAACTGAAGGCGGCTGTCGGTCCCCTGAACTCCATTCGTCTTCTTCGCGCCAAGTGAAGGCCATGCTCAATCGGTTGCGGGGGACTGGAGATAGGTACGCTGAGCGGATACCAACTCCTGTCATGGGGCGGAGCTTTTCCGAATTGCGCCTAGTGAGACCATTACTCGACTTTCCTGGCATGGCTGCGGTGACAAGTCTGGCACATCTGATTCCCCAGAGGCCTGCGAGTGCTGTCGCCGTCGAAGGATGTTTTCATGCGGACACGCGCTTTCGAACGCGTCTCATTTCGGTTGGGACCGGCCTGTCAAACAAAAGCTCTGCGCTTCTGACCCGCCCCTTCGATCCGATCCAGGCGATCGGTCACTGTCACGATATCCGCGGGACGTGAACGCCGGGCGAAGGATATGGTCGAAATTTCACACGCGAGCACAGCGCGCCTGCTGCGGGCAGGTCGGGCACTGAGAGCTCGCGCAGGTCACTGGTCACGAGGAGAGAACGCCCCTCGCGAGGGCGGTCGAACCCGATGCCCCTCGGACTAAAACCCCCCAGCACCCAGCTATACTTGCAAGGGAGCACGGAGCCTCATCTAGCGGGAGGGGCTCGATGAACCAAAACCTGAGGAGTCGAGGACACGCCGCCGCGGCCTGCGGGGGCGTGATTTTTTTGGCCGGAGAGGACCTCGGAGATGGATGGACGATAAGCGTACTCGGACAGCGGTCCTGAGGAGAATCGATATGGGCACCCGGTATCACGCGAAGTTTACAGAGACGTCAGACGGAGACCACATCATCGTCATCTACCGTGATGCCGCGGAACTGTTGGGCTTTGTGGTCCCGTTCATCAAAGAGGGATTAGCGAAAGGCGAGCGTGGGCTCTATGTGGTTGATGATCTCTCGGTCAAGGAATTAACAGACGCGCTCACCGCCGGGGGAGTCAACGTCAACCGGGAGACCGAGCGCGGCGCCTTGGTCCTGACGAACGGCGCAGAGTACACCCGGCTGCCCCTGGACCCAATGCGCGTGTCGGAATTGACGCGGGAGAAGATTCGGGACCCGTTATCCGGAGGCTTTAGCGGGCTGCGTTTTGTGGCAGAAATGACGTGGACACTTAAGACGAATGGGCGTGACGGCATCCTCGTCGAGTACGAAGCGTTGCTCGACGACGCGCTCGGTCTTGGCAAAGCGACCGTAGTCTGCGCGTACCGAAGCGGGCGATTCCCCACGACAGTCCTCCAGCGTGTAATCCGCACGCACACGAAGATCGTGGCAGGAGACGAGGTCTACCTAACCCTCAGTGGGATCTTCCAAGAAGTCTCCCAGGCGGATCTCCAAACGCTCATGGCATCTGCACAGGAGCGTCGTGCCCCCAAAGACGGATTCTTCTTCCAACAGGGCGACCCATCAACGGAAGTGTTTGTGCTCACATCCGGACGGATCAAAATGGTTCGGTCGGACTCAGATGGCCGAAGTGTCATCCTTCGCCTGGTAACCCCCCCTAAACCATTCGGGCACATTAGCGGGCTCGCCGAGATTCCTCGACACGCCTCCGCCCAGGCGTTGGAAGATTCGCGGGCCCTTGTGTGGGATGTCCCTACCGTCCTGAAGATAATCACGGCCCGACCTGACGTTTCCATCAACGTCGTGCGTTACATGGCCAAGCAGATCGCCGCTGGAACGGATCGTCTCGTGGACCTGGCCACCTCTCCCGTCGAACGGCGCCTCGCCCGACTTCTCCACCGACTATCCGGCTCGCTCGGACGCAGTACGCCAGAGGGGGTCGTCATTGAGATGGGACTATCGGGGGAAGAGTTGGCGGAACTCCTCAATACCACGCCGTATACCATCAGCCGGATACTCGCAGAGTGGCGGCGCCTGCACCTCGTCGCTGTGCAGCGAGACCGCATTCTCTTATTCGACGACACACGCTTAGGGGCGATCGCGGGCGAGTCCCGCAGTGCGGAAACTCCCTCACGGTAACTTCACCACCGCGCTGGGGCACGGCGACGCCACTCACGCGCCCAAGGCTGGCTCGAGCAAGACGTCTGGCGCAATGGGATTTCTGCGAGAGTTGCTTCGTTGGCGGCGTTTCTGATCAACGCCGCCCGCGGGGGTCGACGCCCTCGGTAGGCAGGCGCCGCTGATCGATCTTAACCTAACGCCGCCGACGGACCACACGCTCCATCCGCCGCCGCGCCTCCCGCTCCTGGATGGAGGCGCGTTTGTCATACTGCCGCTTCCCCCGGGCTACTGCCAGTTCAACTTTCGCCACCCCGTGCTTGAAATACAAACGCAGCGGCACGAGCGTGTACCCCTTTTCCTGAACCTTTCCGAGGACACGGCGAATCTGGCTCCGGTGGAGGAGGAGCTTCCGTTTGCGCAACGGATCGTGGTTGAAGATGTTGCCCCCCTCGTACGGCGGAATGTGCATGTGGTACAGCCAGACCTCGTCGCGCTCCACGCGGGCGAACGCGTCCCCCAAGCTCGCCCGACCTGCTCGCAGTGCTTTCACCTCGGTGCCCGTCAGGACCAACCCGGCTTCGTAGATCTCCTCAAGGTGATACTCAAACCGGGCCCGCCGATTCGTCGCGACCGTCTGGTCTGACTCTGGCATTTACTTCAACTTGCCACCGAGGCCGATCAGCAACACGCCCACAAGGGCCTGCGCAACCTCAACGCTCTGCGTTCTCGCCCTGTCCACTCCACCAGCGGCAGCCGCCGCGGCCACGAGGGCGAGGATGATCCAGCCTCCCGTCTGCAGAAAGGCCCCGAACGACACCGACCGGCTGTGGCGGAAGTACCCGATGTGGTGAGTCACGATCACGATGCCGGACATGATCGCAACAACACCCCCTGCGATCCGTAGCCACGTTGTCATGCCGTCTCCTTGACGGCGACAAAACCAGATCCGTCGGCCACCACGACGCCGTCGGCCCGGGCAATGATCGCCCGGGCAGTATGCAATCCGGCCTTCATCCCTGAAGGCTCGGCGGTGACGATCAGCAGCTGCCCGGGTTTCGCTTCACGTCGGAAGCGGACCTCGATTTTCGCTGTCACGGCCTCTCGCCCACGTGTGGCCCAGATATTCGCCATCGCGTCGTCGACGAGGGCGGCGAGGATGCCCCCGTGCACTAACCCCTCGTAGCCTGCGTGCAACTCCGACGGGGTAAACTCTGCCCGTACCCCCTCCCCTTGCCGCGCAAACTTCAGCTTGAGACCGATGGGATTGTCCGGACCACACACAAAGCACCGATTTGCCTGTCTCATCGCCTGCGTCCCTGCATTGTGTCAGCGGACCTCCTCTACTCATTGAGTCGATGGGGCTCTCCCCACCGACGCGGGCGCTCCTGCAACAATTCCACCGCGTGCGCCAGGACGGGGAGAATCACGTCTAACCACTCGCGTACAGCCTTCGGACTCCCTGGAAGATTGATGATCAGAGTTCGTCCGCGGACCCCCGCGACGCCACGCGAGAGTATCGCGAGCGGGGTCTGGGCGAGGGTGCGGATCCGCGCCGCCTCGGGAATCCCGGGGATCAAGCGATCGACGACCTGCAGAGTTGCCTCGGGGGTGACATCGCGTGGCGCGAGTCCACTACCTCCGGTGGTGACAACCAGATCCACGCGTCCCCCATCCGCATACGCACGCAGCGCGGCGCTGATGCGCTCGGCGTCGTCAGGCAATACGTCGCGGGCGACGACCTCAGCGCCTAAGGGGGTGAGCGTCTGAGCGATAACGTCCCCACTGGTGTCAACCTGCTCTCCGCGCGACACCGAGTCGCTTAACGTCAACACGGCCACCCGAACTCCCGTCAGACTGGGGGCGCTCACGCCTCGCCTTCGCGGTAGTACGCGCCGCGGCGTCCACCCGTCTTGCTGACCAGACGGAGCCGTTCGATCGTCATGCGGCGATCCACCGCTTTGCACATGTCGTAGATGGTCAGGGCGGCCGCGGCCACAGCCGCAAGCGCTTCCATCTCGACCCCGGTGGGCGCGACGGTGCTCACGGTCGCCTCAATTTTCACCGCGGGGATCGTCTCGTCGAGCCGGAAGGCCACGGCGACCCCGGTCAGCGGCAGGGGATGGGTCAGGGGGATGAGTTCGTCCGTGCGTTTGGCCGCGAGGACACCGGCAACCTGGGCAACGGCGAGCACATCTCCTTTCGCGATAGCGTTAGACTTGATCTTTGCCAGAGTCTCGCGCTGGAGATGGACTTCTGCACGTGCGACGGCGTGGCGCACCGTGGGGGCTTTCGCCGACACGTCCACCATCTTCGCGCGCCCCGTCGCATCCACGTGCGTCAACTCCCCTCGGGGTGCATCAGACCGTGCGGGAGCGGATGAGTGTTTAGTCGGGCGCTTGTGGCTCTTCTTCGAGGAACGTTGTGTGACCATGTGTATGCTCTGCTACTCCCTCCTCGCCCGGCCTGCTTTCGTCACGGCGCGATTAGGGCAGCACGCGCACTTCGACCTCCGTTCCTTCGTCCCACGCTGTATGCGGAGGGACCACCACAATCCCGTCGGCGCGCACCATGGAGGTAATGAGCGCCGACCCAGTCGGTAGCGGGGTGGCCCGAAGCAGGCCGGTCTGCTCTGCCAGGGACACCCGGAGGTGGTCCTCGCGGTCACCCGTCGTCACTTTTTGGGTCAGCCGCGCCCTCACCGTTCCCCCCGGCCGGGAGCGCTCCTGTAGTCCGGCCACAGCCTGCACGACCGGTCGCACAAAATGGTCAAAGATGACGATGGCTGACACCACGTTGCCCGGCAACCCGAACACGGGCTTGCCGTCAGCGACGGCGAGGATCGTAGGCCGACCCGGCCGGATCGCAATGCCATGGACAACGATGCCTGGTTCTCCCAAACCCCCAATGACATTGGCCACAAAATCCTTTTCACCGACCGAACTCCCACCCGCCAGTAGGAGCACGTCGCACATCTGAAAAGCCCGCTTCGCCCGTTCCGTCAACAGAGCCAAGTTGTCGGGGACAATCCCGTAGAGCACCGCCTCTCCGCCGGCCTCCTCCACGAGGCTAGCAAGCGTGTAGGTGTTCATGTCATAGATTCCGCTTCCGTGCAGCGGCTGGCCCGGCGCCACCAGCTCGTCCCCCGTGACGATGATCCCGACACGGGGCCGCCGGTAGACTAACACGTCGGAGACTCCGAGCCCAGCCAGGAGGCCCAAATCCTGTGGCCTCAACCGACGACCTGGACTCAGGAGAACAGCGCCCGCAACGGCATCAGAGCCACGTGGGACAACGTTCTCCCCGACCTTGGCTGCTCGCTCGATGGCAACTAGGGCGTCCTGACGGACAGTGTGCTCTTGCATCACCACCGCGTCCGCCCCCGTTGGCATCATCCCACCGGTGGGAATCCGAGCTGCTTGCCCCTCCCCCACGGCAAACTTCACCTGATCCCCCATCAAGACCTCGCCCACCAGCTGCAAGGTGATCGCGGCGGTAGCCGAGGCTCGGGTGGTGTTTACCGCTCTCACCGCATAGCCATCGACCGTGGAGCGATCAAACGCGGGGAGATCCGACGATGCGGCGACGGTCTGTGCCAGAATGCGGTGCAGGGACTGCCCCAGGAGCACCCGTGCTGTATCTAACGCGGCCGGAGCAAACACGCGCGCAAAGGCATCTTTCGCCTCTTGGGGCGTGAGGATCTTCGTAAACGCTCTCATAGCGGGTCGCGTCATGCGATCTGGGCGGCGCAGATCCGTCGCGGCGACGCGGGCATCGACCGGAGGGGCGGCCCCCCCATCTAGATGAGTTTCATCTCACGCCCGATGCGCTCGAACGCATCCAGCGCGCGTTGCAGGTGCGTGCGGGTGTGGCCAGCCGTCACAATGGTGCGGATCCGCGCCTTCCCCCGGGGCACGGTGGGGAAGGCGATCCCCAAGGCGAAGACGCCGGCGGTAAACAGCCGATCGGACAGATCCATGGTCAGGCGTTCATCTCCCACCATGACCGGGGTGATGGGGGTTTCGCTCGCGCCCGTGTTCCACCCGAGTTGCGTGAGCCCTTTCTTGAAAAAGCGGGTGTTGTCCCACAGTCGTTCGATGAGCTCCGGCTCCTCTTGCACCAACCGCACCGCTGCCAACGCGGACGCCGCGACGGAAGGGGGATGGGATGTGGAAAACAGTAACGGGCGCGCGCGGTGAATGAGGTAATCCACCAAGCTCCGGCTGCCTGCCACGTACCCTCCTTGCCCGGCGAACGCCTTCGATAGCGTGCCGACCTGCACGTGCACACGTCCATGGAGGTTAAAGTGGTCAACGGTCCCGCGACCGGCCTGTCCGAGTACACCGCTCGCGTGGGCGTCATCGACCATCATGATCGCGCCGAATTCCTCCGCCACGGTGAGTAAGTCCGGGAGCGGGGCAATGTCCCCGTCCATGCTGAAGACCCCATCAGTAATCAACAGGAGCCTGCGCGCGCTGCGGGACTCCGCCAACAAGGCGCGTGCCGCGGCAATATCCTTATGGGGGTAGATCTTCTTCTCCGCCCCTGACAGACGGGCGCCGTCGATGATGCTCGCGTGGTTGAGCTCGTCGCTGACGATAATGTCTTCTTTGCCCAGCAGGGCGGCCACCGTGCCGGCGTTTGCAGTGAAACCTGATTGGTACAAGAGCGTGGCCTCGGTGTGCTTGAAACGCGCTAGCTCGTCTTCGAGCTCTCGGTGAATCGCCATATTTCCGGCAATGGTGCGGACCGCGCCGGAGCCGACCCCGAGTTCGTCGATGGCGCGCCGCGCGGCGGCCTTCAACCGCGCGTGGTTGGCCAGGCCCAGGTAGTTATTCGAAGCGAGATTGATGACCTCATGACCGTCGTAGCGCGCCAGCGGTTCCTGCGCGCCTTCGAGCAGGCGCGGCCACCGAAACAGGCCGCGCTCGCGCAGTTCGTTGAGCTCGGAGTCCAGATAGCCTAGTGGGTTACCCATGCGTCCTCGGAAGCGGCTCCTGTCGGCCTCACCCGGCGTGTCTCTGTGATTCCTCGCGCTGGCTCTTATCCATACAGTATCACCTTGCCCGCGTCTCCTGACTTCAATAGCGCAAATGCCCCCTCGAACCGTTCGAGCGGCAGGCGATCCGTGCCGCGGGACCTTAGGACGGGCGGCGTCCCGGGTCGGCCAGCTTGGAGGCTTGGGGCGCGGTGAGGAAGCTGCGATACGTATCCAACGCGAGGCGTAATGCCTGCGGTTGCTCGTCAACCAGACGGGCGATGAGATCGATCGTCAGCTGGACGGCCTCTTTGCGATCGTGGACCAGAGGGTCGGAGGTCAAAATGGTGTTCACCGTGTAGCAGTTGCAGGTGCGGTGCATGACCCGGAACAGTTCGAACTCCTCCCGCAGCGTCTCCGGGACATCTGCTCGCCGCTGAAACGTCCGGTACAGCTCCTCGGCGACCATGGCCCCGCGGTGGTTCCACACCTCCTGCTCCATCGAGGCGACAAAGGCACGTTCGGCCTCGTCGTCGACGGCGCGGTAGGCGTTGTACGCCACCTCGCGCTTGCGATCCGGCGTCTCCCCAATCAAGAGCGCTGCAAAGAACTGCGGTAGCGTCAAACGGGAGGCAACGAGCCGATCAGTCGGGTCGCGGCGCAACAAGATCACGGTGGACAGGCGGGACGGTTCCATGGGATTCGCGAAGATGCGGTCTGCGGGGAGGACTTTGTTGATGTCGAGCATCGCGCGCGCGTTGTCGAAGGCGATGAGCCGCGCCATCAATCCCATGAGGTGCTCGCGAGAGTGCTCAGCAAAGTACTGGGTCACTTCCCCGCCTGCAGCGCGGATGTCTGCGACTAACCCCTCCAGCTGCGCGCGGTGCTCCTCCAGGTAGGCAGGAGTGGCTTGGGGGACGTTCTCCAGCTTCGAGCGCAGAATCTGGACCACAGACGAGGGGAAATTCTCCGCTAGGTTCGTCCGCAGGTAGTAGATTTTCTCCGACGTAAACGCGTAGGCTTCGACGGGTGCCGCGAAGTCGAGAGCCGCCACCGGTACCGTAACTTCCTGGTTTTCTAGATCCAATCCGCTCAGAACCGCCCCCGCCGCGTGCGCCTCCGACTCCAGCCAGCGGAAGATGGGATATCCGCGCACCTGGATGCCATTGGGGAGCGTCAGACGCATCGGGTGCACCTGACGGCCGTCGGACGTCCGATACGCGTAGCGGATGTACACCCAGTCATCTGAGTGAAATCGGGTCTGGGGGAACGTCATGAGACCGTACGAGGAGGTACTCTTGCCCGTCCCGGTCGGAGCGATGTAGAGGATCCCCTGGCCGTCCTTCTCGACGCATGCCCCGTGGACGGAGTGGATCCCATATTCCCCCGCGAGCACGCGTCCGACTGCGCCCAGAACCCAGCTCTTCAGTTGTCCGTAGTAGGCGGTATTGAAGAAGACGATCGTACTGGTCTTTCGGCTGTAGTACGCCGCCTCGGCCTGATCGGGTACCCCACCCAGCGCCAACACCGTGACCTGGGGGTCTGGCTGGGGCGTGAGCCCTGTGACCGCTTTCCATTCTTGGGGACTGTACCAGTTATCGACCCAATAGTCGTAGAGGTGCGGGGAGTTCGTGGTCGCGCGCACCCGCACGCCGTGGATTACGACGTCGTGGCGGAAGAGAGGCTCACGGCCGCCCCGGCGTGTAATGTGAGCAACTGCGGCATCGACGAGCGCATCACGGCGGCCCTCTACCCGGTCGATGGTTTTGTCGTGCACCGCCGTGCGGGTTTTCGAACGGGTGATAACGTTGCTCGCCCCTATCGGATCCCCCGGCCACTCAATGGCATCGGGGGACGGGGCGGGTGGGAAGGTGAACAACTCGGACAACGCTCGACCTCCTAATGCGGCTAAACCGTGTTTCCCTTCGACACAGCATGGGACCCTCCTTGCCTTGTTAACTCTCGGAGAGTTACAACCGCGTTACCGTCTGATGACAGTATGAACACTGGCGCGGTAGACTATACGACGAACCTCTCGTAGCCCGCTTCTGCCAAAGGGTAAGGAGGGTCGATCCGCGGTCGCGCGGATCGCTGACCATGCCGCTATTGTTCCATCCGCTGGTGGTCCACTTCCCCGTGGCGCTGTGGCTAACTAGTTTCCTCTTTGATATGCTCGGCCTCTGGAAGAAGCAGTCATTCTTCGCGGCGGTATCCCGCTACCTCATCGGGTTGGGGCTTCTCGGCGCCGCAGTCTCCGTGGCGGCGGGATTTGCCGATTATGTCCGCTTGGTCGCGGGCGGCATCGGCCAGGCGTTCGTCGACCAGCACCGTGTCCACAGCACCCTGGCGTACGGGACGACGGCCCTGTATGCCGGGCTGTTTGTCGCCCGCTGGCGCTGGGCCCGGTTGCCTTCCTCCCTTTCCCTGGCCGCGTCACTGGTCGGGGCTGTCCTGATTGGCGCGACGAGCTATTTGGGCGGCGAGATTCGGCGGGTCATGTAGTCCTCGGAGGCCCCATGGGACACAAGATCCTCATCGTGGACGACGAACCCCACATCGTGGAGCTAGTGAAGTACAACCTGCTCCAAGACGGCTATGATGTCGTCACGGCGTACGATGGCAGTGAAGCGGTGACGCGGGCGCACGAGGTACAC
>DASWFZ010000145.1:0-1561 GCA_036393975.1 bacterium
GACGACGCCCTCGAGCCCGCGGATGAGCTGGGAGCCTTCCTTGTCCATGGTCGCGCCTCTGGTCGCTAGGGTGCCTGAATGGTAGCAGGAATCCGGCGCGCGTGCGCTCGGCTCCTGACCAGCACGCATAGATTGCGAAGCTAGTGTCCTGTCTCTAACGCTTGTTTACAATGCTTGATCTTGCGCAAGATCGCCGACGTGGTGGCCGTCCAGATGAACGGGCGAGGGTGCTTGTTGTGTTCACGCACGTAGGCGCGAATCGCGGCGATGAGAGCCGGAACGCTGCGGAAGGTCCCGCGTCGGATCCGTTTGCGCGTGATCTCGGCGAAGAAGCGCTCGACGAGGTTCAGCCACGAGGCCCCGGTGGGGGTGAAGTGGAAGTGAAACCGCGGATGCTCGACCATCCACGCCTTCACGGTCGGATGCTTGTGCGTGCTGTAGTTGTCCAGGATGAGATGGATGTCCCGCTTGCGGGAGGTCTGCCGATCGATCTTGTCCAAGAAGGCGAGGAATTCGGCGTGCGTGTGGCGAGGCTGGCACGTTTCGATCACATGCCCCTGCAAGACATTGAGGGCGGCGAACAGCGTCGTCGTTCCGTGGCGCGTGTAATCGTGGGTCTGGCGCGCCGGCAACCCCGGCCGCAAGGGCAGGATCGGCTGGGTCCGATCCAGGGCCTGGATCTGACTCTTCTCGTCCACGCTCAGGACCAACGCCTTCGCCGGGGGATTCATGTAGAGGCCGACCACGTCCCGCAGCTTGCGGACAAAGTGCGGATCGCGACTCAGCTTGAACGTCTTCGTGCGATGCGGTTGCAGGTTGGCCGCCTGCCAGATCCGATGCACCGTCGCCGGACTCACCCGCTGGGCCTGGGCCAGCGACCGCACGCTCCACTGGGTGGCGTCCCGCGGCGTCGTGTGCAGCGTCGCATTCACGATGGCTTCCACCTTCTCCGGCCGAATCCGCTTGCGGCGCCCCGGGCGCGGCGCATCCTTCAAGAGGCCGACGACCCCCGCCTTCACATACCGCTGGCGCCACCGCAGCAGGGTAGGACGGCTGATTCCCAGTTCCTTGGCCAACCCGTTGTTCGACAGCCCGGCGGCCGCGCCCAGCACGATCCGCGCCCTCAGGACGACCCGCTGCGGCGTCTTGCCGCCGTCCACCAAGGTCTCCAACCACTCGCGATCTTCCGGGCGGACTCGCAACGCACGCGCCGGTTTCCACATCGTGAAGCCACTGTAGCATGACCTGCGCGTATTGTAACTCTATATCGGAGACAGGACACTAGTGTCCTGTTTCAAACGGTTCTTTACAATGCGCCCGAGGGCGAAACTCTACGAATCGGCACGATTCGACAGGGATCGACTCGACGCGCTCTGTAAAGGTATCTCGGAAACGGGACACTAGGAACTGAGGGAGACACATGAAAACGAAATGTCTAGGGTTCCTGATACTGCTATCGACACTGGTCGCCACTTCGGGCGATCCGAACCCACTCGTTCCGGCATTTCCTGGAGCCGAAGGTTATGGCGCAGTAAGCATAGGTGGCCGCGGCGGCCGTGTT
>DASWFZ010000146.1:0-10617 GCA_036393975.1 bacterium
GCCGTGTCCAGAAAATTGATGGGGCTCGCGAAGACAGCCCGGATCGTGGCCAGGGCCTGAGCTTCGGGCACCGCGTACCCGAACGTCTCAGGCATGCTCGCGAGCGAGCCTCCCCCAATACCCAACGGCGTGACTCGCAGCCCTGTCGCTCCTAACGCTCGTTTCTCCATCACTCACTCACGGGGCCGACAAGAGTGGCACAGCGCAAGCGGCATTCTGCACGACGCCTCCGAGGATTTCATCGCGTGGCCGTGTGGCGCGGCTGGCGATGCGAAAACACAGCCTGACGGCGAGGCCATCTCAGGTCCCCCTGGGGGATCCCGCACTCGCCGTCAGGCCACTCCACGTACGCGCCAGTCAAGCCGCGCGCCGTCTCCACTCTTGCCGGAGGACCTTCCGATCAAACCGTCCGGGCTATTTGTACAACAGGGGTGCGATCTTGCTCGAGTCGATATTCGACTTGTCGTACCAGAAGAACCCCGTGTCGGTGAACTTCGGCAACTTCTCGCCTTTGAGCGCCTTGACGGCGGCCTCGACGCACTTGTAGCCGATCCCGACCGGGTTCTGGGTGATCGCGCCCGCCATGGTGCCCTTCCGGATGGCATCCATCTGTTGCTGACCCGAGTCGTAGCCGACGACGAAGATCTTGCCCGTCTTCTTCAGCTCGACCACAGCATTCAGGACCCCGATCGCCGAGCCCTCGTTAGCACCGAAGAATCCCTTGAGGTTCGGATGGGCCTGGATGATGGCTTTGGCCAAGTCGGTGGACTTGAGCTGGTCACCTCCGCCGTACTGGAGGTCCACGATCTTGACATTGGGGTGCTTCGCCTTCATCTGGTTGACGAATCCATCGCGACGATCGATGCCGGTGCGGCTGGTCTGATCGTGGACGATCACGGCCACCTCACCTGTGTTACCGATCAATGCCGCCAGCTTGTCCGCCGCTAACCCGGCTGCCGCGATGTTATCGGTGGCGGCCGTCGTGACTGGGATGGGGCTGTCCACGCCGGAGTCAAACCCGATGACCGGAATGTGCAGCGCCTGCGCGCGCTCCAGAAGCGGAACGACGGCCTTGCTGTCTAACGCCGCGATCCCTATCGCGCTCGGCTTTTTGTCGAGAGCCGCTTGCAGCATCTCGATCTGCTTGTCGACTTGGGACTCCGACTCGGGGCCCTCAAACGTAATGGTGACGTTAAAGTCCTTGGCCGCCTGCTCTGCGCCCTGCTTGACGGCCTGCCAGAACTGGTGCTGGAACCCCTTCGAGATCAAGGGGATGTAGGGCTTCGTAGCCGCCTGCGCGGGAGGGGTCCGGACGGCCGGCACGGTAATCAACATCCCCGCAAGCACTACGGCCATAACTCCCAACAATATGTGCCGTACTTTCATGTTCAGTCTCCTCTCAGTACACTGTGGGATCGGTCTTACACTCTTTCCTGCTCAACCACCAGCCGAAACATCGGCGTGTTGCTCGCGCTCCGGACCTGGTGGCTGCGCCACCGCCTGATCACCCCCTTCGAGAAGAATGCGCCCCTGCTGCTGCCGGCGTCGCAGCATATCCGCGTACACCGCCACGATGACGATCCCTCCGGTGACAACCAGCTGCCACTCCTGCGCCACGGAGAGGATCCGCAGCCCATTCGTAAGCACGCTCATGATGAACGCCCCGATGACAGTTCCCAAGATGGTGCCTTCCCCGCCGCTCAGCGAGGTGCCGCCGATGACGACCGCGGCGATGGCGTCGAGCTCGTAGCCCGCCCCCAGCGCGGGCTGCGCGGAGTTCAGACGGGAGGCGATGATCACACCGCCCAGGCCGCTAAACACCCCGCACAGCGTGTAGACCGCTGTTTTCCAGAAGTCCACGTTCACGCCGGACAGGCGGGTAGCCTCCTCGTTGCTGCCGATGGCGAACGCATAGCGACCGAGAATCGTCTTGCCCAAGATCAGGCTGGCAATAATGGCCGCCCCGAAGAGATAGAAGATTGCGTTGGGAATGTCTAGCCCCGGGATCACCGAGCCCACCACGGAATTCATCGTCAGACCGCGGACGATCGAGTCCTGGGCGAAGTAAATCGGCTTCGAATGGGCAATGACCAACGACAGCCCCTTGGCCGCCATCATCACCCCCAGCGTCGCCACGAACGGGGGAACCTTCATCTTGGAGATCGTGATGCCGTTCGCAAACCCCGCCAGGGCGCCGGTCAGCACTCCCCCCAGCAGACCCAGGTACACCGGCAGGCCCCAGTTCGTGACAAACTCTGCGGCCATGACGGCAGACAGCGTCATGACCGTGCCCACGGACAGGTCAATCCCCGCAGTGATGATGACAAAGGTCGCCCCCAGCGCGAGCACGCCATTCACCGTGGTGGCCAGCAAAATTCCCATCACGTTGTCGAAGGTCAAGAAGTACGGCGAGGCGAGGGTGAAAACGATGAACAACCCGATGAGGGCGCCAAACGTGAGAATTTTTTGCGTAGCGGCGGAGCGCAGGCGCGAATCATGCCGGACGACTCGCCCCGCCACCTGCACGGAACTCCCCACGCCGCTCATGGTTATGGAGTCGCCGGAAGGGCCCGCCAGGGAGCGGGTGTTTCCGCGCGCATGGTGGCGTAGCGCATGATCTTCTCCTGCGTCGCCTCGCCCGAGGTCAGCTCCCCGGTGATCCGGCCTTCGCTCATGACCACAATCCGATGGCTCATGCGCAGAATCTCCGGCAACTCGGAGGAGATCATGATGATGGCTTTGCCTTGCTTGGCCAATTCGTTCAGCAACCGGTAGATTTCACTCTTCGCCCCGACGTCGATCCCGCGGGTGGGCTCATCAAACACCAAGATCTCGGTGTCGGCCACCAGCCACTTCCCCACGACCACTTTCTGCTGGTTCCCGCCGGACAGATTCTTGACCTGCTGTTGCAGCCCGGGGGTCTTAATCGCCAACCGGTCCACGATGCGCCGCGCAATTCCGCGCGTCGCCTCCCGTTTCATCCAGCCCAACCACCCCAGAAACTTCGCGAGAGAGGCGAGCATCAGGTTGCTCTCGACATCCATCCCCAGGGTCAGACCATAG
Organism: bacterium; assembly: GCA_036393975.1. Taxonomy (GTDB): domain Bacteria; phylum Sysuimicrobiota; class Sysuimicrobiia; order Sysuimicrobiales; family Kaftiobacteriaceae; genus 13-1-40CM-64-14. The sequence goes on from DASWFZ010000146.1 coordinate 3,064, forward strand.
CGCTTGCGATCTTCAGACAGGTACCCAATGCCATAGTGCACGGCGTCTTGGGGGCTCCGGATGGTCACGCGGCGCCCGTGGACATAGATTTCTCCGCCGTCGAGGCGATCGGCGCCGAAGATGGCCCGCATGACCTCCGTGCGACCGGCGCCCATCAACCCCGCGAACCCCAGAATCTCTCCCCGGTGCAACTGGAAACTCACGTCCTTGATGAGGTTGCCTCGCCGAAGGTGCCGGACGTCCAGCACGACGTCGGGGCTGGGCTGGTCGGGAAGCTCAGGGGCGGCCTGATAGATCGTCCGCCCGACCATCATCCGAATCACGGCGTCGATATTGGCCTCGCGGGTGGCCACCGTGTCGATGCGGCGCCCATCGCGCATGACCGTGATCCGATCCGAAATACGCTTGAGCTCATCGAGACGGTGGGTGATGTAGACAATCCCCACCCCCTTGCGGCTGAGTTGGCGAATCAGGTGGAAGAGCTCTTCGATTTCGGATTCGGCGAGGGCGGCGGTGGGCTCATCCATGATCAACACGCTGGAGTTGAATGACAGTGCCCGGGCGATCTCGACCATCTGCTGCTTGGCCACAGTCAGCGAAGCGACTTTCGTGCGCGGGTCGAGGGGGAGGTGCAGCAACGCGAGTAACTCGCGTGTCTTCTCGTTAATCTCCGCGTCATCAACCACGAGGCGGGCCACGCGGGGCTCGCGTCCCATGAACACGTTTTGCGCGACCGTCAGGTGGGGCATCAGGCTCAGTTCCTGATGGATCATGAAAATCCCCAACTGCCGGGCGGCCTGCGGGGTCGGGATCTTGACCTCCCGGCCCTTGTAGATCACGTGACCCGCATCTGGGGTATAGACGCCGGCGAGAACTTTCATCAGCGTCGACTTGCCCGCGCCGTTTTCGCCGACGAGCGCGTGCACCTCGCCAGGCATGATGTCCAGGCTGACGTTTTGCACAGCCAGGACTCCGGGGAAGCTTTTGGTGATGTTGCGGAAACTCACTAGAGGCTCGGGGACCGCAGAGCCCGCAGCGTAGGGGGCCTGAAGATCTCGATCCCGGTTGTCCGGGAGACCGCTTATTGGTACGGTCAAGCTTCCCTCATCAACGCGCCACCGGCGTTAACCGTCGCCGTGGGTGGGTCGCCTGGGGGGTGTCTTCTCATTGTATATAGCGTCCCACACGTGTCCAGAGGTTCGCGCAATGGTCGCCGTCTCACGGGGAGGGGGAGACCGTCGCCCCCCGGTGTCGGCGCAGGCGCTTCATCACCTCACTGCCGCCTTCGCCGAAGTACTTGGCCGCGTCCAGGTACTCGTGGTAGAGCGTGTCATAGGTGCGGTGGGCGGCCGGGCGTGGATGATACACCGTGCGGTCGGTGCCTCCCATCTTCGCGATCGCATCGCCCAGATCCGCATACCCCCCACCGCCTGCGTCGGCGGCTGCCGCCGCGTATATCGCCGCCCCGACAGCCGACGCATGCGCTAGGGGGGCAGCAAGTACGTCTTGACCGATAATATCGGCCGTCAACTGCAACAGGAGAGCGTTCCGTTCGGCGAGCCCCCCGCACGCGATCACCTCCCGAATGGGAACCCCGCCTGTGGTGAAGGTCTCAATGACCCGCCGGGTGCCAAACGCGGTGGATTCCAGCAAGGCCCGATAGATCTCGTGGATCTCTGTAGTTACCGTCAACCCGATCAGGACCCCGGACAGTTCGGCATCGACGAGGGGCGTGCGGGCCCCGTTCCACCAGTCCAAGGCCAGCACTCCGGCTTCCCCCGGTTCCAGCCGCCCCGCCTGTTTTTCAAGCGCGTCGAACGCCGTATCGCCCGTACCCAAACGTTCAGGGGTGAGCGTGCGCACGAACCATTGGAAGATGTCTCCGACCGAGGCTTGGCCCGCTTCATACCCAAACATCCCGGGCAGAATGCCGTCTTCCACCACACCGGAGATTCCGGGGATGACGTGCCGGCGGGGATCGACCAGCAAATGAACGGTGGACGTCCCCATGATCGCCACGAGTTGCCCCGGGCCGGCCACGCCCACGGCCGGCAGTGCTGCATGCGCATCAATCACGGCCACCGCGACGGGCGTGCCGGCGCGCAATCCGGTGCGCGTGGCCCAGCTCTGCTGGAGCCCGCCGGCCCGCTGGGCGACCGGGTGGGGTGGCCCTAACCGGTCCAGTAGCTGCGGGAGGGCGGGATCGAGGTGCTGCAAAAACAGCCGATCGGGATACCCGGCATCCTTCTGCCAGTGCGCTTTATAGCCGGCCTGACACGCGCTGCGTGTCTCCGTGCCGGTCAGTTGCCAGACGATCCAGTCGCCCCCCTCGATCCACCGTTTCATCGCGTCGCGTACCCGGGGCGCCTTATCCAGCACGTGCCATCCTTTGGCCCACGACCATTCGGAGGATGTCTTCCCGCCATAGAACTGCAAAAATGCCCCCCCGGGGTGGGAGCGACCAGCGTTGAACCGATCGGCGTACGACTGCGCCGCGTGATCTTTCCACAGCTTCGGCCAGGCATGCGGCTCGGCGTGGAAGTCGGGGAGCAGGCACAGCGGCGTGCCATCACCAGTCGTCGGCAGGACCGTGCACGAGGTGAAGTCGATTCCGAGGCCGACGATATCGTCGGTAGACATCCCTGTGCCCACCGAACGCAGCACCTGCTCGAGGGCTTCGAGCCAGTCCCCGGGATGCTGCAGAGCCCAGTCCGGCGGCAGACGCGCGGTCTGCCCCGGCAGGGTGCGATCGATGACACCGTGGGCGTAAGCGGCGGTGGCCGTGGCGGCGACATGCCCACTGCGCACGTCAACCACCACCGCACGGGCGGATTCGGTCCCGAAGTCGACGCCGATCGTGTACTTAGGCATCGGGGCGGCGGTCAGGCGTACACGTGAGACTCAATGCCGAGGATGCGGCACATCCAGAGCAATTCTTGCGTGTAATCTCCGTAGACGCCGTGGATGTGGTTGCTGTCGTAGGAGGCCAGGAAATCCTCGGGCGTCACCCGGAACCGGGCGAACGCATGGGGCCACTGGAGCGTCGTCGCCTCGGCCTTCTTCCAGGCCAACTGATCGCGGAACTCCACGAACTCGGCAGGGACAATCGCCATCCAGTAGCGTCCTTGTCGCCGCGCTAAGCGCGCCAGCGTCACCGACCCCGGGGCGGCGATGTGCGCGACCGACGCTCCCCCGGCTGGGAAGTAGATGATCTCGGGATAGAAGCGGACGTGGGGCAAATTCGCGCGCGGGTCGAAGGACTTCGCGGCAAAGTAGGTCGCGTGCTGACCCGAGTTGCACAAATCCCAGACATTATCGGCGGCATCGTAGTGGCGGACATCCGCAAAGAGGACCGGGGTGGCGGCGATGTGCTTGAACAGCTCCATCGTCAGCGCCCCATCCATGTCCGCCTCGGTAGCACAAACGATCGGATCGTGCGGTCCTTCCCAATCGTACGGATCGTTGCAGAACGCTTCGGCAATATCCATGGTGCAGAAGTGATCGGTCATCTCGGGCTGGCCTTTAATCCCGCAGAAATCCAGCTTCCAGTCACTCACGATGGCGCGCACTGCGTGATAGCTGCGGATCTGCCGCTTCAAGAGCTCGGGGGTGAGCTTCTTGCCATCGTAGAGAATCTGGCCGACGTGCTGAGTGAGCCACCGGAATCCAGCCTCCACGCGGTCGTCGGGAACCAGCCCCGCGCGGCGCACGATCTCAAACTGGTCGATGTGCTCGACGTCGATCCCAAACTGTCGGCGCCACTGGTCGAGCGGGCTTTGGGCCGTGTACATCCCCATGGAGCGCCCGCCGATCAGCCCGAACGTCTCGCCCCGCAGGCGATTGACCGCCATCGCTGCCCGCAAGAACTGCATCACACGCTCAAAGACGGCGTCATCAGTAACGTCCCCAGACACCCGTGCGCAAAACGCCCCGACCTGATCCAAAGCACCGGCACCGGCCAGCATGCCCACCAGTCCGGGGTACTGCGGGTTGACGTTACTAAACAGGAGAAACGGCCCGGGGGCGAACTCGCTGGCAATCGCCGGCAGATGCGGGAAGCTCCAGATGGCAAAGTTGAAGATCGTCGCTTCCACACCTTCGGCGGCGAGGTACCGACCCTCACTCTTCGCCAGATCGGGCGTCCAGATGATGTCCCGCCCCGTGACAACCTCCCACTCCTCATCCCGCAGCCGCAGGGCCAGGCGGTTCTGAAACTCCCGCGTCAACGACAACAGCTCGTTGTGGACGTGCGAACGGCCATCGGAAAACGTCAGGATCCCTACCTTGGGCGCGCGCATCTAGGGCCTCCAGGTGACCTGCGGTGCAGGAAGGCTTCACTCCATGTGAAATGCAGGACAACGTTCCCGGGAATCGAGAGCCTCTTTTCGCTGCCTCCTTCGGGGAATCCTATGCGCCTGTACGTCGACACAGCGGATGCCGATACACTCAGTCGCGCGCAGGCGACAGGGTATGTGTTCGGCGTGACGACGAATCCCACGTTGTTGCGCGCAGCCCGGCGGTCCCGCGCCGATCTGCCTGCCCTGGTGCAGCGCGCCGTGGGCGCGGGATTACAGGAAATTCACCTGCAGGTACTGGCCGACGATCTGGGGGGAATGCTGCGCGACGCCCGGGCGCTGCACGCACTCGACCCTGCCCACGTAGTGGTGAAGATCCCGGCCACCGCGACAGGCTTTCGGGCGGCGAGCATCGTGGCCCACGAGGGCGTGCGGCTCACCATCACAGCCGTGTACGCGGTGCGCCAGCTCGTTCTCACGGAGGCGGTCGGCGCACAGTATGCCGCCGTCTATTTCGGGCGGCTGCGCGACGCGGGCCACGACGCCACGGCCGTGCTGCGCGGGATGATGGATACGGTCCGCGCACATCACCTGACGACGAAGCTCCTCGTGGCGAGTGTGCGGAGTGCCGACGATGTCGAGACACTGGCCCAGCTGGGCGTGCCCGCCGTGACGCTGCCGCCGCCGATTCTGCTCGCCCTCCCCGAGCATCCCGGGACAGCGGAGGCGGTCCAAACCTTCCACGACGACGCTGCTCACCTATGACCGCTTTGTTTGCCTCGATCGGGGAAGTGTTGATCGACTTCACGCCAGTCGTAGAGGACGGCCGCGCCGTGGGGTTCCGCATGCACCTGGGTGGTTCACCCTGCAACGTCGCCGTGGCGCTCGCCCGCCTTGGCGCTTCGGTGGAGTTTGTCGCGAAAGCATCGACCGATCTATTCGGGAATTTCATGATCGACCAACTCCACCGCGAGGGTGTGGGGGTGCGGTGGCTCACCCGCGCTCGAGCCCCGTCCACACTCGCTTTCGTCGTGCTGGAAGGGAAGGAGCCCTCCTACGCCTTCTACGGGACGGGGGCCGCCGACACGCTGTTAGAGCCTGCCGACCTTCCTGCGCAGGTGGCCACGAGCACGGTACTGCACTTTGGATCGATCAGCTTGCTTCAGAATCCCACATCCCGGACGATCATAGGTCTAGTGGAAAAATTGCGCGGTCAGGTCCTTCTGTCGTTTGATCCCAACATCCGCCTGTCGCTCGTACGCGACGAGCCCGCGTACCGGAGAACCCTCGAGCAGATGTGCGCCGCCGCCGACATCGTCAAGATGAGCGCCACCGATGCGCGCTGGTGGGCTCCCGAGCGGGCCCTCCCCGAGCTGGCTGCCGACATCTTGGCGCTGGGACCGGCCCTCGTCGTGATCACCCAGGGCGCCGATGGCTCCTACGCACGGACTGCGCGCGTCCAGGCGCAGGCCCCTGCCCCAGTGGTGCGCGTGGTCGACACCGTGGGGGCGGGAGATGCCTTCACCGCCGCGATGTTGTCCACCCTGATCGAACACCGCGTGACGTCGCGTGCCATCGCAGAGACGCTGGACGCCCGCGGCCTCCAGGCCACAATAGCGGTGGCCACCGCCGCGGGGGCGCTGACCTGCACCCGTGCGGGGGCCGATCCTCCGCGCCGCGAAGAGCTGGACGCGTTCCTCGCTCGCGAACGAGAATCGGGGAGAGTGTCGTCATGACCGGTGAATTGCTCGACCCTCAGCTCCACGAATACCTAGACGCACTTGTCCCTCCTCGCCCGCCTGAGCTCAAAGCGATGGAGGAGGAAGCCGCGCGGACGCGCTTCCCCATCGTCGGGCCCGCAGCCGGCCACCTGTGTTATCTGCTCACCCGGGTGCTCGGCGCACGGCGGGTTTTTGAGATGGGGTCGGGGTTCGGGTATTCCACGGCGTGGTTCGCGCGGGCCGTTTTGGAGAATGGCGGCGGGAAGGTCTTCCACGTCGTCTGGGATGAGGAGTTGTCGAAGCGGGCGAAGACGTACCTGCGCGCGCTGGGGCTGGATGGGCTCATCGAGTACCGGCTGGGCGAGGCCGTCGATGTCTTGCGCACGACGGACGGGCCGTTTGACGTTATCTTCAACGACATCAACAAGGAAGGATACCCCGCCTCTTTGCCGGTGATCGCTTCCAAGCTGAGGACCGGGGGGCTATTGATCGTGGACAACATGCTCTGGCACGCGCGGATCTTTAATAAGGGGGACCGATCGGAGACAACCGAAGGCGTTCGCCAGTTCACCAAGGCCATCATCGCGGACCCTCACTGGATCAGCACGGTCATCCCGATCAGAGACGGGTTGCTCCTGGCGTGGCGAAAACCATAGACCTCCTCGGGTTGCCGACGGACTCGTGTACGGCGATGTGGAATGCCAAGGGGCAGGAGTCGCTACGGTAGCATCGAACCCATCGACGGTCTGCCCGCGGTCGTTGATGGTCTCGGCACGTCAGGCGCTGCAGTCAGCTCGATTACTGGCCAGTTCCCCCCTGTAAGTGTGTGCGCAGTTGGACGCTTGGGGGCTCATTGCCCCATCGAGGAGGAAGGTTTCTTGGAGAAGATTGTGCGTCGGGGCGCCCTGTGGGTGATCGTAGCCATCCTCACCAGCACGGCGATCCCCGCGACCGTTTTAGCCACCTACGCCGACCGGCGGGCGTCCCCCCTCGTGGTCGCCTACCACATCGACACGGACCAGGAGTCATTGACCACACTGTTGACCCACGGCGATCAGATCCACTGGGTCATTACGACGAACTTCGCCATCGTCGACTCGTCAGGCCGCCTCGACGGCGTGCACAACCCCGCCCTCGTGGAAGTGGTGCACCGTCTGGGGAGCGAGGTGCATTTTCGCGTCGCCAATTTCGTCCGCCGCGATTGGAGCCGCAAGGTCGCCCACGCGGTGGTGACGCAGCCCAGCTCGCGCAGGATGGCGATCACGCAAATTCTTCATGCGCTCGACGCGTATGGGTATGACGGGGTCAATCTTGACTTGGAGAACGTGCCGCCGGAGGATCGGGTCTCTCTGAGCACGTTTGTGGGCGACGTGAGTGATGCCGTCCACGCGCGTGGCAAGACGGTCACGATCGCGGTGCCCGCGACGACACACGATGTCCCGGAAAACAGCTGGGCGGGCGCCTTCGATCTGGCCACGCTGGGACGCTTGTGCGATGCGGTCATTGTGATGGCCTATGACCAACATTGGAGCACGAGT
>DASWFZ010000147.1:0-8528 GCA_036393975.1 bacterium
GAACTTCGCGCGGGTCAGCATGTAGTCCAGGTGCTTGGGCCCGTTCGCGTCCGCGGTGATGAACGGCAGGTTGATAGTGGTCTGGGCGACCGTCGACAGCTCGACCTTCGCCCTCTCGGAGGCTTCGCGCAGCCGCTGGAGAGCCTGGCGGTCCTGCCGCAGGTCAATGCCCTGCTCGCGCTTGAACTGATCGGCCAACCAGTGGACGATCCGCTCGTCCCAGTCGTCGCCTCCCAGGTGCGTGTCGCCATTGGTCGCCTTGACTTCGAAGACCCCCTCGCCGATCTCCAAGATGGAGACGTCGAAGGTACCGCCGCCTAAGTCGAAGACCAATACCGTTTCGGCGGTCTTCTTGTCCAGCCCGTAGGCTAGGCAGGAGGCCGTTGGTTCATTGATGATGCGCAGAACTTTCAGTCCGGCGATCTCGCCGGCGTTCTTTGTCGCGGTGCGCTGTGCGTCGTTGAAGTAGGCGGGCACCGTGATCACGGCCTCCGTGACGGGCTCGCCCAAGTACGCCTCCGCATCCGCCTTCATCTTCTGGAGGATCATGGACGAAATCTCTTCGGGGGTAAACGTCTTCCCAGCCGCCGGGAGGCGCACCACGACCATGCCGTTGGGGCCTTCCTCGACTTTATAGGGCACCATCTTGCGCTCGGTCTCGACCTCCGAGAGCCGCCGGCCCATGAAGCGCTTGATTGAGTAGACAGTATTCTCGGGATTGAGAATCGACTGCCGCTTGGCCATCTGCCCCACCAAGCGTTCCCCCGTCTTCGTGAAGGCGACGACCGACGGCGTGAGGCGACTCCCTTCGGCGTTGGGGATCACCTGCGGCTCGCCGCCAACGACGACCGCGATCACCGAGTTCGTCGTGCCTAAGTCAATACCAACCACCTTACCCATCGTGAGGTACTCCTCTCTGTCTGTCGCGGGCGCTGTCAGCGGTCCCGCCCTGGATCTTCATCAGCACACTGCCGTCCCCGGCCTGCCGTCGACAGATTATCTGCACCACCGACGGCAGGTCGGGCAGGGCATCGGGCGTGCTACTCTGCAACCTCGACCTTGACGCTCTTGGGCTTGGCCCGCTCGCTCTTGGGCACCCGAATCTCCAAGATGCCGTTCTTGTAGGACGCCGTTGCCTGATCACCCTTCACGTCGCTCGGCAGTTGGATCGAGCGCAGGAACGAACCATACCGCAGCTCGTGCCGGTAGTAGTTCTGGGCTTTGTCCTCTCGATCCACCTTCGCCTCGCCCTTCAGGGTCAATGTGTCCTGGGTCACGGTAATCTCGACGTGCTTCGGATCGATCCCCGGGAGCTCGGCCCTCACCATCACGTCGTTATCAGTCTCGAACACCTCGACGGCGGGCGCCCAGGCCAACTCCGCCTGGCCCCGCGGCCGACGCGTAAACAGCTCGTCAAACAGCTTGTCCATCGACTCGCGCAGAGACGCGAGGTCATCAAATGGATCCCACCGAATCAGGCTCATGGTGCTCGCCTCCTTCGCATTGTGCGCTCGAATACCCACGAGACCGCATCCTTCGACCCTTGGTACTCCACCCGCTCATACATCTCTAAGACCAACCGCACACCGACCAGGTTGAGTCCCACCTCCTGGGTCAGGTGCCGAATCATCCGCACCCGCTCCAGATCGCGGTCCGAATACAACCGCTGTTGATGGCGTCGCGCCGGCTGCACCAGCCCTTTCTCCTCGTAGATCCGTAACGTCCGGGGGTGCAAACCGAGCAAGTCCGCCGCGATGCTGATGACGTACACGGGTGCGTTGTTGTTGCGTGACCGGACTCGACTCATTCCACTTTCAATCTACTCACCGGCACTATCATTGTCAAGTATCCTGACAGCGATATTGTCAAGGCCGCCTGCTCGGGCGAGGGGGCGGCGCCCGGCCTGGCGAACCTCCCCTCGGCCACCGCTCTAGCGGGGGAATAGCGGTCGTCTTCCCCAACGTTCCTACGGAAACTAGGTGATTTAGATGCGCGACCTGATTATCTTGGGATCTGGGCCCGCCGGGCTGACCGCCGCGATTTACGCCACGCGGGCTGCTCTGCACCCTCTCGTCTTCGCGGGGGCCGAGGCGGGTGGGCAGTTGATGCTCACGACCGAGGTCGAAAACTACCCGGGCTTCGCCGATCCCATTCTCGGCCCCGCCCTCATCGCGGCGATGCGCACGCAGGCCGAACGAATCGGCGCGGAGTTCCTCAACGAGGACGCGGCGGCGGTCGATCTGACGCACCGTCCCTTTCGCGTCACCAGCCAGACCGGTGAAACGTCCGAAACCAAAGCGTTGATCATCGCCACCGGCGCCAAAGCGAAACTGCTGGGCCTCCCGGGGGAACAACAACTGTTGGGCCGTGGAGTCAGCACGTGTGCCACCTGCGACGGCTTTTTCTTCCGCGGGCGCGACGTCTTGGTGGTCGGGGGCGGCGACACCGCGATGGAAGAAGCGCTGTATCTCTCTAAGCTGGCGCAGTCGGTCACGGTCGTGCACCGGCGGGATCAGCTGCGAGCCAGCAAGATTCTCGCTGAGCGCGCCCGGACAAATCCGACGATCACCTTTCTGTGGAGCCACGCCGTGGCAGATATTGTGGGCAATGGGAAAGTTCGCGCTGCGAAGTTGAGGAATCTAAAGACCGGCCAAATCGTGGAACGTCCGGTAGACGGGGTCTTCGTGGCCATCGGCCATCGCCCCAACACGGAGCTGTTCCGTGGGCAGCTCGAGATGGACGAAAACGGCTACATCGCCCGCAAGCAGCGGGCCAGCACCAGCGTCGACGGCGTCTTCGTGGCCGGCGATGTGCACGATCACACGTACCGACAGGCCGTCACGGCTGCTGCGTATGGGTGCGAGGCCGCGATCGACGCGGAACGCTGGTTGCAGCGCCAAGGGACAGTAGCCGTCCCGGCGCACCGTTCGAAACCCTCCTCCTAGACACTCCCAGGAAAGCGTGTGGGTGACACCCCGCTTGGGGATGCCACCCACACGTCCGCCGAGCCTGCCGGTCTTGCCGATCAGCTAACCGTTGCTCCGAGTGTGCGCTCCAGCCGGCGCTTCAGCTCCGGCTTAGGCATGTAGCCCACCAAGCGCTCCACCATCTCGCCACCCTTGAAAATCGCCAGGGTGGGGATGCTCATGATCCCGTAGCGGTTGGCAATACCACTGTTGTCGTCGACGTCCACCTTCGCGACCTTCACTTTGCCCTCATACTCTTGCGCCAAATCCTCGACGATCGGCGCGATCATCCGGCACGGCGCGCACCACTCCGCCCAGAAGTCCACCAGCACAGGCTCCTGCGCTTTCAAAACCTGTGCGTCGAAATCTTGTTCTGTCACATGCACTGGCTTTGCCATATCCTGACCTCCTGAGACTATCCTGCGCCATCTGTATGGAACGGATGCCCCGCCCGCCCTATTCCTGAAGTCGCCACCGCATTATACCGCGCACCCGTGGGCGTCAACCAGAGTTCGCACAAAGGTTGTCCCCGCTTCCGACACAGCCCCTCCCGTCAGAACGCAGACGCAGGCACGGATGGGGGCCCCATCCGTGCGCAGGTCCGGGAGGTTAGTCGTCTCTGAACTGCCTTGACCCTGAGCAATGCCGATCCCCACCCAGGGATTCGTTCGGGAAACACAGGACGATGTAATCTGGGATCAAAAGACATAAAGAGGTGAAGAGCGATGGCAACCAGAGATCTCGTACAAAGTTACTACGACAGCCTGAGTCAAAAGAACGACAAGTGGCAAAACCTCTACTCCAACGACGCTGTGTTTTCTGATGCGTCCCAGACCTTAAACGCAAAGGGGAAAGCTGCTGTCATTCAATCGTTTATTCCTTTTCTGAAAGGCGTGGAGGGAGTCAAGATCAAGCAGATGATTGTCGAAGGTGAGAAGGCTTGCGCAGTGGTCGGCTACGTCTACGTTAATCCTAAAGGACAGAAGCTGCAGCAAGATGTCGCGGAACTCTGGGAGGTTAAGGACGGAAAACTGGCCAAGCTGACGATTTATTTTGACCTGACTGCCTACAGAGCTTTCATGAGAGGCTAGGGACAGAGGCACGAATTTTTAGGAAGGAAGTGCCCCGTCTCCGTTCGTTCAAGAATTCAGGACTGCACACGCCAAGGAGTCGTCGCGTAACTTAGCACCTCCATGACTACGGCAGGCGGTGCGCAAGCACAGCCGCCAACGCCACACCTCCGAGGAAAACTGTAGGCGCTGCCAAGCAGCCCCGTCGTTTGGTGCTGTCGGTAGCGGGCCGCACGGACAGTCGCGTGGCCTTCTTGAAATGGTCGACCGCGTCAGTGAGGCGCCCCATTTGCTTGTAGAGAATCCCTAGGTTTCTGTGGGCGATCCAGTACTCGGGGTCGATCACTAATGCCCGTTCGTACGCCGCAAGTGCCTCGGCCAGCATACCCTTCTCGCGGTACACGTTGCCGAGGTTACTGTACGCTGGCGCGTAGGTGGGTTGGAGCGCAACGGCTGCGCGAAATTCTGCAAGCGCCTCATCGCCTCGGCCCTGCTGGGCCAGCGCGACTCCGAGTTTGCTGTGGGCAACGGCGGAGTCCGGTGCGGTGAGTACGGCGCTGCGGAATGTTCGCTCGGCGCTTTGGAGGTCGCCACGTTCCAACAGGCGTTCGCCTTCATCCAGAAGCGCTTGGATCGCGGCCGTGTCCATTGCTGTCTCCGCCCCGGGACTTCCACTTCCCGGCGGGAGTCCCTGTTCACGCGGTGCGAGAGCGGTCCAACACAGATTCGCGTACCGTGAAACGGGGGACGAATTTTAGGGACTGCAGGGTCTAGCGGCTCGCGCCGGCAGCTGCATCCTCGGCCCAGCGCCACAAAGGCAGGTCCAGATCATCCTCGTCTGCGCCAGTCGTAGGTACCGTCGGCTGCTCTACGGCGGCCATCGCCGCGCTCGCGGCGTCGGCATTGAGTTCCCGGACGATCAGCTCAACACGACTCCACCGATACGCATTCAGCATGGCTTTCGTCTGCAAATACAACCCGGTCAACTCCGTTGGGACCTCGTCGTGGCCCTCGAGCTGAGCGACGATCTCGGGATGTTCGGTGAAGACCCGCACGCGCTGCGCACCCAACCGTTTCGCCCGCCAGACGCCGTGCAGGACGGCGCGGTAGGAGGCGACGTCGAGGGAGGCGTCTCCGAGAGCGCGGCCGCTGACGCGCAGCACTTGGCCATCCACGTCGCGGATTACCACGCCAAACGCACCGCGGCCATCTCGTACGGCCACGCTCGTGTGGACTTGCACAGCGGGGACCACTACCAGGGCACCTCCAATGCCATCGCCACCATAAGCAGCACGGCCACCAGCACCAGCTTCACGTTGACGAGGTCGTGGTCGTCAAGCAGCCGCGCCATCAAACTGGGCCCGGGGCGCCAAGTTGCCTCTGCGGCCGGCGTAGGTAGCGTGCGCGGCAGCACACGCAGCCGGGCCGACCGCGTCCCGCGGATCGCAACCGCTCGGACGCTCATGAGATTCCCGCACCTTGGCGCAGACTGCGGCTTCCCCCGTATCGGCGCAGGAGCCCCACGACCTTCCCGATGATCTCAAACTGATCATAGATCGGGCTGTAGCGCGGGTTCGCGGGCATCAGGCACACGCGCTGGTCCTGGACGGCCAACCGCTTCACGGTCGCCTCCTCCCCCATCAGCGCCACCACAATCTCTCCTGGATCCGCACTCGGCTGTGACCGGACGACCACCATATCACCCTCATGGATGCCGGCTTCGATCATGCTATCCCCGCGCACTGTCAGCAGAAAACAGTTCTCGTCCTGCCAGCCAACCATCGCGCGGGGAACGGGAATCATCTCCTCGATGTTCTGCTCCGCGAGGATGGGCACGCCGGCGGACACGCGACCCACAAGAGGCAGGTGCGACACGAGGTTGCCGTCGAGCAGGATCCGTTGATCCAAAATCTCTAGCACGCGCATCCGATCGCCGTCCCGTTTGATGAACCCTTTACGCTCCAAGGCGGTGAGGTGCTGGTGGACCGTAGAGGGGGAGCGCATCCCTAACGCTTGCCCGATCTCGCGGACGGATGGGACGATGCCGTTGCGCCGGATGGATGCGGCGATGTGCTGAAGAACCTGTCGCTGCCTGTCAGTTAGCGATGCGGCCATAATCTCACCTCTGTCCCCATGATAGGCGAACGTATGTACGACTATCAAACGCCCAGCAGGCCTGGCGGAGACGCTATAATACCGAACTTTCGTACGTATCGGCCGTTGTGCGCTGCAAGCTCGCTCACACGCGCCCTAGCGCCCAATTTCGCCCCGTTTCTCGCCTTCTACGGCGCCTGGGGCAGCCCGCACCCCAATGTGCTCGGGGGATCAGCCGAAGGCGACTCCAACAGAGGGGGATGTCTTGGAAGAGTGAAGGAGTAGAGCGCGCCGAAGGGAGAGTATGGCATGCCCACGACTCGCGGCCACCCCGCTGTAAATCCGAAACTCAAAGATGCGCAGGTCGACCAGCTGTGCCGGGCTCTGCTCACGCTGAAGACCGTTGAGGAGTGCTACCGGTTCCTCGAAGACGTGTGCACCATCGGAGAGGTGAAGGCCCTGGCCCAGCGGCTGGAGATCGCGCGACTGCTGTTCACCGGGCGCACCTACGAGGAGGTCGAACAGCGCATCCGCGCCAGCAGTGCCACGATCAGCCGCGTCCGCCGCTTCCTCGAGTATGGTGCCGACGGCTACCGCCTCGTCCTCACCCGCCTGGGTGCCCGCCCCGCCAACCCCCCGCGTTGACAGCCGCCTGCCGCGCATGATAGGCTAGGCTGCAGTTTCCCACATTATCACTTTAGCGAGATAAAGGAGAAAAGAGCATGCGCGTCCGCTCGGCACTGAATGGGCGGTGGCAGCAGGTGCCAGCCGGGGTGCGCGACTACGCTGCGCCGGAGGCGGCGCGGCACAGCGCCCTCGCTGCCTCCGTGCGCAGTGAGTTCATGCGCTGGGGATACGCCGAAGTCCGCACACCCCCCGTCGAGTACCTCGAGACGATTGTGCGCGGGGCTGGCGCGGGCATCCAAGATCACCTGTTCAAGATCGTCGACACCGGCGGGGAACTATTGGTCCTCCGACCAGAGATGACCGTGCCGATCGCGCGCCTCGCAGCCACCCGACTCCTACCGCAAGCTGCGGGCCCGCTGCGGCTGTCGTACGTGGCCGACGTCTTTCGAGGGCAGGATGAGGGGCGCACTCAGCTGCGGACGTTCACGCAGGCGGGGGTGGAATTGCTAGGGGAGGGCACCCTGGACGCCGACGCCGAAGTCATCGCGCTCGCAGCGACGTGTCTGCGGCGGGCTGGCGTTCCGGATGCGGTCGTGCACGTCGGCCATCTGGGCTTCCTCGACGATTTGCTGGCCGCGCTGCCCGTCGATACGCAAGACGAGATTCGCGCCCGGCTATATCGCAAGGAGTTCGCCGGCATCGAGCACGCCATCCCCGACCCGTCGCTCGCTGGCTTGCTGCGCCTGTTGCCGGACCTTCACGGGGACGATGCCGTCACCCGCGCCACTCCCTTTGCCACCTCCGCGCGCAGCCGCGCTGCGCTCGCAGACCTCGAGACCCTCATGGCACGCCTGCGGGACTATGGGCTGGCCGATATCGTGCGGTTCGACCTGAGCATCATCCGCGACTTCAGTTACTACACGGGCGTGGTCTTTGAAGCATACGGGGCCGGGTCGGGCTACCCCCTGGCGGGGGGCGGCCGCTATGACACGTTGCTCGGCCGCTTCGGGGCCGAGTGTCCGGCTACAGGGTTTGCGCTGGGACTCGACCGGGTGCTTGGTGTTCTTCCAAACAATGGTGACGTCTCCATCGCAGTCGTCTTGGTCGCCGATCCGCCGCAGCGGTCAGACGCGATCCAGGTAGCAACGGACTTGCGGCGCCGAGGCGTGAGCGTCTTAATCTTCGGCGCGACAGCTGAGGCGCCGATCACTGCACAACGGAACAGCTACCGGTGGGTCGTGCGCATGACGGCCGACGGGATCTTCTTGCAGGACATGCGTAGCGAGACGCAGCGGCTGGTGGACCGCGCCACGCTGATTGCCGTCCTCAGCACATCGTCTGGGGACCGGGTGAGTGAATGGACCCGCTAACGCTGGCGATCCCAACCGGTCGGCTGTTTGGCGACGCATGTGCCCTCCTCCAACGCGTGGGGTGGCTCGCTGTGGTGCCGACGGAGCGCACCCTGATCCTCCCCGCCTCCGATGGACGACGTGTCCTGATCGCCAAACCAGCCGACATCCTCACATACGTCGAGCAGGGCGCAGCTGATGCGGGAATCGTCGGCAAAGATATGCTGCTAGAGCAAGAACGCGACGTTTACGAACTGGTGGATGTAGGATTTGGATTTTGTCGCGGGGTGGTGGCCCTGCCGGAAGCGCAGCAGGAGCGGTGGCGCCACCCCGGCACCTTGCTGCGCATCGCGACAAAGTACCCTCGCCTCACGATGCGATTCTTTGAACGCGAACGCAGACCGGTCGAGATCGTCCAGCTG
>DASWFZ010000148.1:0-3371 GCA_036393975.1 bacterium
GCGGGTCACCAGGTCCAGACCGTCGCGTATCTGCAACACTAGGGCAGTGTCCGCGATGTCTTGGGAGGTGGCCCCCCAGTGCACGTGGGGGCGCGCGGTGGCGGGAACCAGCTCTGTGAGCGTCCTGACCAGGGGGATGACCGGTGTGCCGGTCGTGGTGGTTTCGTTGAACAACGCGGCGGTATCAAACCGGTCCGCCCGGCACGCCGCCGCGATCGCGTCGGCCGAGGCTTGCGGAATCACCCCGATGCGCGCTTCGGCTTGAGCGAGAGCCGCTTCGACGTCGAGCATCCGCTGCACGAACGAGAGATCAGAGAAAATCGCCGACATCTCGCTCGTCGGGAACAGACCCGACCCCCGCTCCGTCACGGCGCACCCGTCCCCGTCTGACCCGATCGGCGCAACAAGTCACGCAGCACGTCCAGCTCCTCGCCGGTGGGCGATGGTGTTTGAGAGAGACTCTCGGCGAACTGTACCGGCCATCCCGTACGTGCGGTGATCTGCTCGCGCGTCACGCCAGGATGCATCGAGGTGGCCTGGAGCTCTTTAGTGTGTGGATGAGGACGAAGCAGGCACAGGTCCGTGACCACCAGACTCGGGCCTGCGGTCAGAAGCCCCAGGCGGCGGCGGTGATCGCCGCCGGTGCCAAAGCCAAACGAGGTCACGAAGTCGACTCTCGGCACAAATGCCCGAATCGTGTGCGAGACGATCACGAAGACCTGCTGGCAGCAGCTGGCAATTTCCGGCGCGCCCCCGCCCCCGGGCAGGCGGGTTTTCGGAGCGGCATAGTCGCCGATGACCGTTGTGTTGATGTTACAAAAGCGATCAATCTGCGCCGCCGCAAGGAATCCGGTGGTGATACGGCCCCCCTGCAACCAATAGGCGAACATTTCCGGCACCGACACGGTTGTCAACGCTGTCTCGCACAATTCAGGATCGCCTATCGACAGGGGTAAGACGTGCGGTTTCGACCCGATTGTGCCCGACTCATAGATGAGGGTGAGGTGCGGCGCGTGGGTCAGCCGCGCCAAGTTGCAGGCGGTCGAGGGCGCCCCAATGCCCACCAAGCACACATCGTCGTCCTTCAATGCGCGCGCGGCGGCGACCATCATCATCTCCGACGCCGTATACGTCCCGGGTTCTCTCTGCCCCATGTCGCCTACCCTCTCGCTCGCGGCGGGGGAGACGATGGCCCCCGCAGGACGTTGTCGCGCATCCACGCTAAGAACGTCTCGCGCTCTCGGGAGATCGCGTCCCACTGTGTGTAAAAGGCGCTGTCCCGTCGGTAGTAGCCGTGCGTGTAGGACGGTCGGGCTCCTCCGGGGGCGGCCACGATCGCGTGAACCGTCCAGGCCGGGAGGACGACGGAATTAGGACTGGGGCGGCGGAGTTCGTCCACGATTTCCTCTACTGTCACGATGGCGCGCTTCGCGGCCAAGACGGCCTCCTTCTGGACCCCGATGATTCCTTCCAGCAAGACGTTGCCGCTGCGGTCGGCGCGCTGTGCGTGGATGATAGTGACGTCGGGTCGCAACGGCGGAATTGCCGCCAACTTCTCGCCGCTGAACGGGTCGTCAATGAACCGGATCTGAGAGTTGACCCGGGGGAGATCGGTGCCCGCATACCCTCGCAGTATCGCGAGCGGCAGGCCCGCCGCGCCAGCTGCGTAGGCGTGGGCCATGCCCGCGTGGCTGTGCTCGATGAGCTCGAGAGGATGGGGCCAGCCGTGCTCCACGGCATCCCGTAGCCGGTGGAGCGAGCCCACGCCAGGGTTTCCGCCCCAGGAGAACACCAGCGTGCGCGCGCACCCCATCCCGATGAGCTGGTCGTAGATGAGGTCCGGGGTCATCCGGATCAGGGTGAGGTCACGCCGCGCCTGCCGGATCACCTCGTGGCCGGCGACGAAGGGGATCAAGTGGGTGAACCCCTCCATGGCGACGGTGTCACCGTCGTGCACGGAGTCCGCGATCGCGTCCTGCAGTGACAGAATACGCGGCATGCCGCTTAAAGCTCGAAGAAGACGGTTTCCTGGTCCCCCTGGAGGACGATGTCAAATCGGTACACGGTCTGGCCCTCGACGGTCCGGCCCCGGGCCAACAGGGTCGGCCGCCGCGGCTCCGGGACGAGCCCCAATACCGGGTCGTCGCGATTGGCGTGCTCGTCGTCGAAGTATACTCGGGTGCGGAGATGGTCTAGTAACCCACGGGCGCTCACGCACACGCCGATGTGCGGAGCCTGGGTCTTGTGGGGATCGAACGGCACCGGCCCTGGTTTAATGGTCTCGAATGCGTAAAAGCCGTGCTCGTCGGTGCCGGCGCGGCCAAAGCCCACAAACGCCGGGTCCAAGGGTACCGGACGGAGATCGGCGGGATGTCGGTACCGTCCGGCGGCGTTCGCCTGCCAGATCTCGACCAAGGCGTCAGACACTCCCGTGCGGTCCCCGTCGTAGACGTAGCCTTCGAGGCGGATGCGCTCGCCCCGTGTCTGCTCTGTCGTGAGAGTGTTGAGGGGATCGCGCAATAAGCCGCTGTGAAAAAACGGCCCCGCGGTTTGTGATGGTGTGAGAGCGCGGCTGGTCATCGATTGGCGCGGTGCGTGCTCGCGAAGGGCTCGAACGGTGTCGCATTCGGACCGCGCAAGATCATGTCAAACCGAAACCCCAGCGCGTAGCCTTCTTGCGTCACATCGTGCGCATACGTTGCGATAAGCCGCGAGCGAGCGGCGTCCGTGGGGACGGAGTTGAAGATCGGGTCAAGCGGCAGCAGGGGATCGCCGGGGAAGTACATCTGCGTGATCAGGCGCGAGACCCAAGAGGGCCCGAACACGGAGAAGTGGATGTGGGCCGGGCGCCACGCGTTGGGATGGTTCTGCCAGGGATAAGCGCCGGGGCGGATGGTGATGAATCGGTAGACTCCCTCTTTATTTGTGGTGCAACGGCCGTAGCCGAGAAAGTGCGGATCCAGCGGGGCATGGTGATCATCGACGCGGTGCCGGTACCGTCCGGCGGCATTCGCCTGCCAGATCTCGATGAGAGCTCCCGGCTGCGGCATCGCGTGATCGTCCAGCACTCGTCCTGTGACAATGATCCGTTCTCCGATCGCCTCGCCGCCCGTGCCCATGTTTGTGGTCAAATCGCTGTCCTGTGCGCTCGTCGTACTGAGAGCCGGCCCCGGTCCGGTGATCTCGGACAGGGTGTGCGGGACCGGGACGAGCGGCTGCCGAGGGGCGCGGCGCACCGTGCTTCGGTACGCCTCATGGTAATAGGGCGGGAAGGTCGTGGGATCGCGCCCGGGGCCGTCCACTATGGTTTCCCTTGTCCCCCCAAGTGGGTTTTGGCCGTCGCGAATGCCGTATTCGCGGCGGGGATACCA
>DASWFZ010000149.1:0-5238 GCA_036393975.1 bacterium
TAGTCGATCCGCGACCACATGCGGTAGGATCAATTCAGGAAGTCTTTCGTCACTACGCCCACCTGGGGCCGGTCTTGCCCGCCATGGGGTATGGTGTGCAGCAGGTCCGCGAACTGGAGGAGACGATCGCCGCCACTCCATGCGACGTGGTCGTCATCGGCACGCCGGTGGACTTGCGACGCATCATCGCTATCCGCGTGCCGGCCGTCCGAGTAAGGTATGAACTTGAGGAACTCACTAAGCCCAATCTTGACGACGTGATCAGAAAATGGGACTCCTCGACGCTGAGCTAATTCGGGACATCGTCAGCGTCCTGTCAATGCTGGGCGAGGGAAAGCGAGAAGGGGGGAAGAGGATGACGCTACGCGGGCGCGACTTTCTGAGCATCGATGACCTGAGCCCGGAAGAACTTCGGGCGGTTTTGGATCAGGCCATCGAGCTGAAGCGTCAGGCGAAAAGAGGAGATCGTCCGCCGTTGCCCACTAGCAAAGTACTGGCGATGCTCTTCGAGAAGCCGTCGCTGCGGACCCGCGTGAGCTTTGAAGTCGGCATGCTGGAGCTCGGAGGTCATGCCGTCTATCTGTCACCCCAAGATGTGCAAATGGGGACCCGCGAGAGTGTTCCCGATGTGGCGAAGAATTTGGACCGCTGGGTTCATGGGATCATGGCCCGCACGTTTTCCCACCGGACCGTGCAGCTGCTCGCCGAGCATGCGCGCATCCCGGTCATCAACGGGTTGTCCGACAGAGAGCACCCCTGCCAGACGCTCGCGGACCTGCTGACCATCCGCGAACACTTTGGGCATCTGGATGGGTTGCGTTTGGCGTGGGTCGGCGACGGGAATAACGTCTGTGCCTCCCTGCTGCTGGGCGCGGCGAAGGTCGGCATGCACATGATCGTCGCCACACCGCCGCGGTTTGCCCCCGATCCGGCGACCGTCGCGCGCTCGCGCGAGATCGCCGCGGGCTCAGGCAACCGGGTGGAGGTCACGACCGATCCCCGCGCCGCCGTCGAAGGAGCAGACGTCATCTATACCGACGCCTGGGTGAGCATGGGCCAAGAAGCCGAACGCGCGGCGAAAGTTCAGGCCTTTGCGCACTTCCAGGTGAACCAGGCCCTTGTTGCTCAGGCGTCCCGCACTGCGGTCGTGATGCACTGCCTGCCGGCGCATCGGGGCGAGGAGATCACCGACGACGTGCTTGATGGTCCGCAGTCGATCGTCTTGGATCAGGCCGAAAACCGTCTGCACGCCCAAAAGGCGCTTCTGGCTCTGATCTTATGAGTAAGCACATGTCGCAGGGACGATCACGCCCATGGAAGGCCGCGTGTCAACTACATCGCGCGGAAACGAACTCGTCTCGTCTCCATGGCGCTGACGCGTGTGGAGGTCCGGATGCCTGACGTGCGGCTGGTAGACATCTTAGATATCGTCATCGTGACGGCCCTCGTCTACCAGCTGTTCCACATGATCCGGGGAACCCGAGCGGTGCAGCTGGTGATCGGGGTCGCGATTCTGATTCTGGCCTATGCGGCCAGCCGCCGCTTCGGTTTGTACACTTTGCAATACGTGCTGCAATACTTGGGTGTTGTGATTCCCATCGCTGTCCTGGTCATTTTCCAGCCGGAGCTTCGCCGGATGCTCGAACAATTGGGTCGGGGCGGGGTCCTCGTCAGCGCGTTTGCGCCATTGGGGTTAGGGCGGGAGGAGACGATCCGCCTCGTCAATGATGTCTCCCGCGCCTCGCGCATCCTGGGCCTCCGTAAGATTGGCGGCCTATTGGTCCTGGAGCGGCACACTGGGTTGGCCGACTACATCGAGACAGGTATCAAAGTCGATGCCGTGGTCACCGTCCAGCTGCTGATCAGCGTCTTCTTCCCTAACTCCCCCCTGCACGATGGGGCTGCGATCATCCGGGGCAATCGCGTCATGGCGGCTGGGTGCCTGCTGCCCTTGTCGGAAAATCTTGCCGTGACGAAGACCCTGGGCACGCGTCACCGGGCGGGACTGGGCGTCACGGAGCAGACCGACGCTGTCGCGATCATCGTCTCGGAAGAGACCGGGACGGTGACGCTGGCCCGGGAAGGTGAACTCCATCGTGACCTCTCAGAAGAGGAACTCAAAGCCGCCCTCTTGACACTGTTCGGGGCCAAGCCCGCGCCGTCTACCGCGCACTGGCGGTGGTGGCGCACCCTCCGACGGACATGAGATTTCGACCGCTGCAGAGCGAACAAAACCTGTTGTTCCTGCTGTCGTTTCTCATTGCGGTGACGTCGTGGTACTACGTCAAGACCACACAATACCCGCGGATCCCGCTTACCACGGACAAGGTCGTGGCGGTGATCCCGGAGATCAGCGGCGAGCCCGCGTATGGTTACAGCCTCCTGGGAGTCCGGGTCGCTCCCCCGACTGTGATCATTAATGGAACACCCGAGAGCCTGGCGCAGATTGAGACCATCCGCACCGCCCCCGTGGACATCACCGGGGCGAACAAAGACGTCGTGCGCGACGTCACGCTGGTGGGGCCCGCCGAGATGACGCGGGCGATACGGGTCCGCGTCGCCGTGCAGGTCGTGCCGGCGATTGTCGTCAGAGATGTGCTCGGGGTGCGGCTGCGCGTGCAGAAGCTCCCCCGCGGGCTGACGGCAAAAGTGGAGCCAGCGACCGTCAAGGTCCAGGTCCAGGGCCCCCTCTCCATCCTGAATGCCTTGCGCCCGGATGACTTGGTGGCCCGCATTGACGCCACGGATTTTGGCGAAGGACGCCGCCGGGTGTCCCCGGAAGTGCAGGCGCCTCCCCAGGTGACGGTCGTCTCCGCCTCCCCGTCCATCGTGGTCATCGTCGTGCGGAAGGGCGGATAGGGATGGGCCGGCTGTTTGGAACGGATGGCGTCCGCGGCGTCGCTAACGTCGACCTCACACCGGAACTCGCGTTTCGGCTCGGGCGCGCCGCCTCCCACGTTCTCACCTCGTCAGACGGCCGCTTTCTGATGGGCCGGGATACGCGGCGATCGGGGCCGCTGCTCGAGGCTGCGCTGACGGCCGCGATCTGTTCGACCGGGGCCACCGTCCTGCGGGGCGGAATCCTGCCCACGCCGGCCGTCGCCTACCTGACCCGGCAGATCGGGGCCGACGCCGGTGTGGTGATCTCCGCATCCCACAATCCCGTGGAGGACAACGGGATCAAATTCTTTGCGCAGGACGGCTACAAACTGCCCGATGACGTGGAAGACGCCATCGAAGAGGCGTTGGAGCGCTCGGATCTGCGTCGCGCGGTGGGCGAAGTCGAGGACCTGCAGGAGGCCGCCGATACGTACGTCGCGCACGTGGCCTCGCTGGCGTCCGGATCGCTCGCGGGGATGCGGGTTGTGGTCGACTGCGCGTTCGGCGCGGCCTGCCGGACCGCCCCCGCGCTGTGGGAGCAGCTGGGCGCGACGGTGATCCCGATTAATGCTGAGCCCGACGGCGCGCGCATCAATGTCCGCTGCGGGTCCACGCACCCAGACGTGCTCTCCCGCGCGGTGATCCAACACAGTGCCGATGTGGGGTTCGCGCACGATGGCGATGCCGACCGCGTCATCGCCGCCGACGAAACCGGCCGTGTCGTCGACGGCGACGCCATCATGGGGATCTGCGCGATCTACCTTCACCGCCAGAACCGGCTGGCAGGCAAAACCATTGTCGCGACCACGATGTCCAATCTGGGCCTCGAACTCGCCTTGCGGCGGGAAGGGATTGCCCTCGAGCGGACGCAGGTGGGCGACCGGTACGTTCTGGAGCGCATGCGCGAACGCGGCGCGATCCTCGGCGGAGAACAAAGCGGCCACGTCGTGTTTCTCGACCACGCGACCACCGGAGACGGTGCGGTGACCGCCGTGCAGGTCACAAACATTATGGTAGCTACAGGCCGGCGCCTGTCGGAATTAGCCGCGCCGATTGAACGGTTTCCTCAGGTCCTCCTCAACGTCGCGGTCGCGGACCGCGGCACGCGCATTGACCATCCCGCCATCGGCACGGCGGTGGCGGATATCGAGCGCACGCTGGGCACCAGGGGCCGTGTCCTTGTGCGACCGTCGGGCACGGAGCCGGTCGTGCGCGTGATGGTCGAAGCCCAAGACGCCCACGATGCGGAGTCGTATGCCGCGCAGCTGGCCACAGTCATCGCCCAGACCCTCGGCCGCCGTTCCTGATCACACCCGTGCCGCGCTCGCTCACGCGAGTTGACCTCCCGACCTCGACCCTTCTGGGCGTCCGTGTGCACAGCGCTACCATGGCCCAGGCAGTCGACGCAGTGGGGCGTCTCATCCGAGACGGCGGCACCCATCAGATCGTGACAGTGAACGGCGCAATGCTGGTGCGCGCCGCCCATGACGAATCCCTCCGTGCGGAGTTGAACAACTGCACGTTGGCCATCGCCGATGGCGCGGGCGTCCTGCTCACGGCGTGGCTGCTGGGGGCTCCGGCCCTCACGCGCATCCCGGGGGTGGAGCTCGCCGAGGCGATGTGCGCCCTCGCCGCAACGCACGGGTATCGCGTGTTCCTCTTAGGTGGGCAGCCGGGTGTGGCTGAGGAGGCCGCCGCCGTGCTGCGCGGGCGGTATCCGGCCCTGACGGTGGCCGGCGCCCTGCACGGATATTTCACCGCCGAGGAATCCGTGATCACGCAGATCCGCCGGAGCGCCCCACACATCTTGCTGGTGGGGTTGGGCTTTCCCCGCCAGGAACGATGGATCGCCGCTCACCGTAGTCACCTCGGGGTCCCCGTAATAATGGGGGTGGGGGGCACGTTCGACGTCCTCGCGGGCCGCGTGCGGCGGGCCCCGCAGTGGGTGCAAAATTTTGGGCTGGAGTGGGTATATCGATTGGTGCAGGAACCACGCCGCTGGCGTGTGG
Source organism: bacterium (assembly GCA_036393975.1). Lineage (GTDB taxonomy): Bacteria > Sysuimicrobiota > Sysuimicrobiia > Sysuimicrobiales > Kaftiobacteriaceae > 13-1-40CM-64-14. Next base: position 4,890 of record DASWFZ010000149.1, read on the forward strand.
TGATCGGGCTACCGCAGCTTGTCTATTTGGCGTTGCGCGAGCGCGTTCGCCCGCGCAGCGGCTCGCACCCGTAGACGCGGTGGCGCGGTCTGTGGTGTACTGGTAGGTGAAGCGAAAAGTCGGGAACGAGGAGGTGACCAGTACTCAGGGTGGTGCCGTAGCGCCAGGTCCCTCAACGCCCTGTCAGGTCGCCCCGGTAACGTGGGCGAGTCAGCCAAACGGGTGGTGAGGGATGACGAGGGAGGGGAACTCGGGGACCGTTTCCCGGAAGGTTCGAGGGAGGCGGTCACATCGGCGGGTGACCCTAGGCCCAGATCCGGGCCTGCACCGCTCCGACGCCTGTCGGAGC
>DASWFZ010000150.1:0-11142 GCA_036393975.1 bacterium
TGCCTCTACTTGTGGATCGACTATCCCACCTTTGATAAAGAACTGGCGATCGTGCGCCGGAAAGTCCCCGGCGTGAACGGGCAGCTCGCCGAACAGATTGCCGCCTTCATGCAGTTCGTGCGGCGGACAAAGCTGGAAAAGACGCCTGGGCTCGCGGAGACATTGGACTGGAGCGCGGCTCTGATCGCCCTGCACCGGGACCACCTCGACCGCGATGCCGTGGAGCAGACGCTGGGTGTGCTCTTCAAGCAGCGCGACGACGCCGAATTGATGCGCACGCAGTGGCTGGACCATCTTTTGCGCGGGGTCCAAGAAGTGGGCCAGGAGCCCCCCCCACGGAACCAGCAGACGATCGACCGTGTCGCCGACCGGGTGCTGCCCAAGCGATGACCGTCGCTACGGACCTCACCACCCACGTCGTGGGCTTCTGCCGAGCGTTGCGGGCTCGCGGGCTTACGGCCGGTCCCCGTGAAGCTGCCGATGGCTTGCGAGCGCTCGCCGCGATCAATGTGGGGTCGCGGCGGGAGTGCTACCTCGCGCTCCGAACGGTCCTGACCTCCCGGCACGAAGACCTCCCGGTGTTCGATGAGGTTTTTGACGCGTATTGGAATCCGCCGACGGCGAACAACGAGGGCGAGGAATCCGCGCCCCCGCAGCTCGCGGGACTCTCGGGGGACGGCCAGCTCAAGACGCCGACCCTTCTGGAGTGGTTGGACGAGGCGTTACAGCCCCAAGGGGAGGAAGCGCTCCCGGCCTACAGCGCTGTGGAGATCTTGACGCAAAAGGATTTCAGTACGTTTTCCGCCGACGAACTGGACGAGGTCAGCCGCCTCGTGGTGGCCATCGCCAAGCGCGTGGCCACCCGGCTGAGTCGTCGCGCGCGCACGACCGCGCACGGCCACCAGATGGATTTGCGGCGCACCATCCGTCACAGCCTCCGCCGCGGCGGAGAGATCGTCGACCTATTCTACCGTCGGCGGAGGATTCGCAAGACACGCGTCGTGTTGTTGGCGGATGTCAGCGGCTCGATGGACCTGTATAGCCGGTTTTTGATCCAATTCATCTTCGCCCTGCAGCACACGCTGGGACAGGTCGAGACGATGGTATTCAGCACCTCCCTCACGCGGGTGACTGACGCGCTGTCCGAAGCGGATTTGCGCGAGGCCCTCGAGCACGTGGCGAAAGAGGTCCCGGACTGGTCGGGGGGGACGAAGATCGGCCACAGTCTCCAGACATTCCTCCGGCGCCACGGCGGGACGTTGCTGACCCCACGAACCGTCGTGCTCATCATCAGTGACGGCTGGGATACCGGGGATATCGATGTGCTGACCGACGCGATGAAGGAAATTCGTTCGCGCGCAGGCCGGGTGATCTGGCTGAATCCGTTGCTGGGCAGTCCTGGGTATGAGCCTATCTGTCAAGGGATGCGCGCTGCCCTACCGTACGTGGATGTGTTCGCCTCCGCGCACAACCTGGAGAGCTTGCGCCATTTGGAGCGCCACCTCGCGCGGAGCATACGAAAATGACGGGCCGCTTCCATCCGCGCGGCGGTCCGGTGCCTGTATCTAGGCGACGTAAGGAGTGTGTCTCATGAAAGAGTTGTTGGAGATTTTGGATGCGGTGGACCGCTTTCATGCCCAGGGGGAACCGATGGCTCTGGCGACCATCGTGGGCGTCCGCGGCTCGGCGTATCGCCGGGAGGGCGCGCGGCTCCTGCTGACGCGCAGCCAGCAGATGGTCGGCAACATCAGTGGGGGATGTCTGGAAGGCGACGTCATGGTCACCGCTGAGGATGTGATGACAAAGAAGACCGCCCGACTGGTCAGCTACGACCTCACGGCAGATGACGATGTGGTCTGGGGCCTGGGGCTGGGGTGCAACGGGGCGGTCGACATTTTTGTGCAGCCCCTCGATCCGACCTCCGAGGTGCTAGCGCTGTACCGGCAGGCGCTGGCCGAAGAACGCGGTCTCGCCGTGGTGACGGTAGTGGGCGGCGCGGGGGAGCCGGGTCGCTGGGTCGCGATCTGGCCGGACGGTGTCCGCGTGAACTCCCTCGGGGATGCACAGCTGGACGAGCGCGCCACACGCGCCGGAACAGCCGCGTTGCACGAAGGGCACTCCCGCGTTCACACCCTGCCATCCTCCGCAGGTGACGTGCAGGCGTTCGTGGAGGCACTGCGGCCTCCAGTGCGGTTAGTGGTGTGCGGGGCAGGACACGATGCGATCCCCGTCGTGCAAATCGCCTCCGAGATTGGCTGGCGGCTGGTGGTCTGCGACGCGCGCGAGCGCTTCCTCACTCGCGACCGATTTCCCGGGGCGCGGCAGCTCATCCAGGCTACGCCACCGCAGGTGCCTGCCCGTGTGCCGGTCGATGACCGCACATACGTGGTCGTGATGACCCACAACTACATGCACGACCGGGACTTGCTGCGAGGATTTTTGCGTACCGAGGCGATGTACATCGGCATGCTGGGGCCCCGGCTCCGCACAGAGAAAATGCTGGACGAACTCCAGCGCGACGGAGTGGCCATTAGTGAAGCCGATCGCGGCCGGATCTTCGGACCCATTGGTCTGGACATTGGCGGGGAAACGCCGGAGGAAATAGCCCTGTCCGTCATCGGCGAGATCCGCGCGGTGGATTCCGGACGACGGGGTGGTTTCCTACGGGAGCGTAAGGGGCCGATTCACGCCCCGGCCGCTCGGCGCGCATGACTGGGCCCGACCGTCCTCCGGTCGCCGCGATTATCCTGGCGGCCGGCGCGAGTGCGCGGATGGGTGGGCCCAAACTGCTCTTGACCCATCAGGGGGTCCCGCTAGTGCGCCGCGCAGTAGAGACTGCTGTTGGCGGCGGATGCACCGACGTGGTCGTGGTCCTGGGCGCCAACCATGAACAGTATCGGCCTCAGCTCCAAGGAACCCCTGCCCGCCTGCTTTACAACCCCGAATTCTCCTTAGGGATGAGCAGTTCCATTCGCGTGGGGATCGAGGCACTGGCCGAAGACACGCGTGCGGCGATCATCATGCTGGCCGATCAGCCGTTCATTGAAGGCGGCGTCATCGAGCGCCTCATCACCACCTACGTGACGTCGAAAGCGAGGATCGTGGCCTGCGCCTACGACGGCGTGCAAGGCGCCCCGGTGTTGTTTGATCGGGCCTTGTTTTTGGAGTTGCTCCTCCTTGAAGGCGACCAGGGGGCGCGACAGGTGATGACGATCTATCCGCGCAACGTCACGGCGATTGAGATCTCCCCTCAGGCTGCCACAGACATCGACACCCCCGAGGACGCGCGCCGACTTCTCCCCGACGATTAGCCCCGTCCGCTCAGGGGGCGGGGGGCTCCGGCCCCGCGGGGAGCACGAGCAGGGATGTCGCAACCGCCCGTTCCCCATTTTCGTCAGACGGCAGGTTCACCACACGGCCGCTTACCACCATCGTGGACGAACCCCCGCCGTCGAGATTCATCGCATCGACGGCCCCCAGACGGCGCATCTCCAACGCCAGTTCCACCAGCGTCATTCCCAAGCTATGTGGGGGCGAGCGTCCATCCACGACCAGTAGTAAGATGCGGCCGTCGGAAAGCACCCCCAGGGCGGTCCGGGGATGACGGCGCCCGACGAGAGTGCTTGTGAACCCTTCGTCAGAAACGAGACCGCGGGCCAGGAGGTGCGGACCGCCTCCGATCGCGTGGATCACGCGATCCCACTGCGGGTCTGCCGAGCGGGAGACAAATCGCATCCTGACGAGGACCGGCGTGCCCGGGGTGAGGTTTTGCATGATCCACGACCGGGCGCGTCCATGTCCCGACAGTACGAACCCGTCTGCGGGAATCGGACTGTTGCCCCGGAAGTCCACGCGTTCGGTCACGACCCCGCCATTCACGATGGCCTCCGCACCAAACGCATTCGTGCCTGTGGTCTGGTCAAACGACGGCCGGTAGACGATGAGCTCGTCGGCCCGGCGTTCGCGGTTCACGCCATTCACCGTCGCCTCGCCGTCTGGGGTGCGGACGAGTGCCTGCAGCTGCACCTGGTCAAAGACGGGGGTGCCATCGACAGTAAACCCCGCACATGTATGGTTCGGATCGGGTTCATTGACCACTTCCCCGTTGACCATCACGCAGCCCAGGGGATCGCCACTAGGGCCGAAGTACCCGCCATTCACCGCGGCGAGAGCTCCTCGCGTTCGGGCGACTGCGCTGGTGCGGATCCGCTGCATGCGTTGCCCGTCCCCAAATGTCGGAAGCAGGCGGACCCCGCTGTGGAGGTCGACGACCAGAGAGGCGGTCCGGACGGGTCCGGGTAGCGCGTCGAAATCCGGCAACGTCTCGACGACCCACGTGGGGAGACCTTCGGCAGCCAGCTGCTCTTTCACGAAAGTGGCTTCGAGTGCCGTGCTGAAGCTTCCGACGCGCACCTTGTAGACGCCGTCCTGCAAGTCGATGAACACGGGGAGGCCGCGTTCACGCACGGAAGACGCCAGACGTTGCGCATTCTCCTCGCTCGCAAACGCGCCGATCTGGACCCGCCACACTGGGAGCGTCCGCAAGACCCCGTGTTTTTCAATCGTGAGAGCCACACCCACGCCGACCGGCACCGAATACCGAAGTGTGAGTCCGCCCTCGCCGGCTTCCACAAAGGCGCCCACCAGGCTGGCCGCCTCCCCTCGCGTCATCGGCGCGAGCGGGCGAAAGGAAAAGGCCAACGGCTCGCGCAAAAGCGGCGGCTCGCTCGTCAGGGCAACAGCGATCGCCCCGCGGACCGGATTGGGGAGGACCGCCGTGTCATCATACGGCAGCGGGTATGCTGCGAGTCCGCCGATCTCGAAGGTGTACCCCAACGCAGTGACCGTAAGCACCACCGCATCGCTGCGGAGCATGAAAGCCGCCGGGCTGAACGCCGAGGCTCGCGGAAGTACGCCAAAGGCCACCGCTGTGTCGAGGTAGGGCGCGACGGGATGGGACGCCGGCACATCCGCAAAGAGAGCGCCGCGCGGCGGATTGACCGGCAGGCCGGAAGCAAGCACGAGCCACTTCACAAAGTCTGCGCGTGTAATCGGATCCGCGGGTCGGAATGTCTGGTCCGCGTTCAGGTCGGCGATGTTGCGGCGGACGAGCAATTGAATGCGTTCTTCAGCCCAGTGTCCGCTGATATCGCTGGGCCCTTGTTGTGCCCATGCGGGATTCCTCGCTGACACTGCGAGGATGAACAGAAGACCGGTGACTCCCCACACCGAGCGCATTTTCCCTCCCGGGGTTCTTGCCGCGTCGTCGTGCAGCCTGCTGGTTCTCAGGATCCGATCCCAAGAATTGTATCAGCACAGGGAAGGAGAACTACCTGTAGTGGCGAACTAATGTCCGCGACGGCAAGAAGCCGTCCAGTCTGCGCGGCGCCTTCGATCTCATCCTGGCACCGGGTCGAGGCAAGGCGCAAGGGGGAGGGGCGCAAATGGCTAAGAAGAAGGCCAAGAAGAAGCGGTAATCACGCACGTACGTTGAGAACAAGAGGTGGCGTTCCCTTCGCCGCCTCTTGTGCTTTATGCGGCTGTTTGCGGCGGGGTGATCACCGCCTCCACGTCGATGTTGGCATCCGACGGGTCGATCCCGGCGCTGATCCACCGTGAGGTCTCTACCGCAAGATCGAGGACTCCCGCCGGCCGTCCCTCGTGGAGGAGTTGCACCAGCGGGCGATCCACGCGCGACTCCGACGGCCGCAGCACAACCGCTAGTTCGCCGCGATCCAGCTGCACGAGGCTGCCCACCGGATAGGCGCCCATCATCCGCAGGAAGACTTTGCCGACCACGGGATCGTATACGCTCCCCAGCCCGACGGCAATCCACCTCATCGCCAAGTCGACACGCAGCGCCCGTTGGGTCCCGCGGCGCGCCGAGGTGACCGTATCGTACGCGTCTGCGATCGCGACAATCCGCGAGAACAGGTGGGGGCGTGCCTTAGCCACGATCTGCGGGTACCCGCTGCCGTCGAAGTGGATATGGTGCTCGAGGGCACACACCGCCGCGAGCCGCCCCAGCCCTTCCAGGTCGCGCAGAATGTTTCCCCCGTGCACCGGGTGGCGGTTCAGAAGGTCTTGGTCTTCAGTACTCAGCCATGTCGCGCGGTTCAGCAGCGATTGGGGAATGCGCACCTTTCCAATGTCGTGCAAGAGCGCGCCCATCCCCAGCACCATTAAGGCGTCCCGCTCCAGTCCCAGGCGTGTCCCCATGAGCAGCGCCAGGATCGCCACGTTGACAGCGTGGTACGAGCTGGACTCGTCATAATTCTTGCTGGTCATCAGGGTCAGCAAGGCGGTGCGGTTATCCAGCACGACTTCGATCGCTGCCGACAGGAAGACGCGGGCCTTGTTCATGTCCAGCGGCTGGCGGCGCGCGGCCTGCGCCCGCAGGTCCTGCGCCACGGTGTGCCCAGCCTCATAGGCGCTGGACGGTTCCACCTCGATCGGCATGTCGGTCGGCAGAGCGTCACGGGGTGGACCGACGGTGATATGCTCGACCCCCTGCGATTTGAGGAACGCGTCCGCACCGCCCGCTTTTTTCAGCTCGGCGACCGAAGTATTCAGCAGACCAACGAAGGCGTGGATCTCAGAGGAGGTGATGCCGCGCTGCAGCGCAAACAAACCGACGTTGCGGTCCAGGCACCCCGTGAGCAGCCCCGCGTTGCGCAGACTCTCCTCGGGCAGCATCTGGTTCTCGAGGAAGAACGTGTCGCTGTAAATCTGGAATGTCACAGAGTCCCGATCACGTACGAGCAGGTCCACGACCTGTACGAGGTCCTCCAGGGCGCGTTTCACGATGGGGTGCTCAGGAGGGTACATCGTGCGGTGTTTGCTTGCGGTCGCGAGGTAGCGCAGCAAGGTTGCCGTCACGGAGGGCTGACGCGCGCGGGTCACGATCGCACCTCGCGTCTGGCTGACCCCGCGGACGAGGTTTGCAGTAGTCGCACAGCCGTGCGCGCGTAGCGGGCGACCCGCCGGTCCTGTTGCCGCAACCGGAGCGCGGAGGTTAGCTTGCGCAGCGCGGGAAGGGCGTCCGTGATCCCGGATTGCACCAGCAGGTCGATGACCCGGATGCGTACCAGAGGGTGGCGAGCCAGTTTGCGGTTCCGCAGCATGTCAATCAACAGCGGCGCGGCCTTTCGCGCGGTCGCCTGTCTCACGTAGCGCAGGCACGCCTCGCACACTTCCGGATCCGCATCGGTGAGAAAGGCGAGCAGGGCAGTCTGAGCTTCGGGCCCCGGTACCGGGCCCAGGGCCACGGCCGCATCTCGACGCACACCCGCGTTCGGGTGTCGGGCGATCGACCGCAAGGCATCCAAGGAGGCAGCACTGCGCATCTGGATCAGGGCCGGAATGATGGCCCGGGTCAGCTCAATGTTGCGGTCGCTCAGCAGAGGGATGATGGCATCGACGGCCGCGTCCCCCGCACGGGCGAGCAGGGCGACGAGGAGGTGCCGACGCGCGACGTCGCGTTCGTCGGCGAGGGCGAGCGCCAGTGCCGCGCCGACTGTGCGCCCCGTTTTGCGCAGACTCCGGACCAAGGGATGGTCGTCGGGCCACCCCACGATGTCTCTGTGCGTGGAGGCGGCCGCCACGCTGACCAGGATCCGGCGCATGGCGGTCGCGGTCACATCCGCGGTGCGCCCGCCGGCGCGGATCGCCCCATCCAGGTGTTGGAGGACCGTCCCGATGACCTCATAGGTGCCGTTGGTCTGCAGCGCGGTCACGTCGGTTGAGAGGACAGTGAGCGTGGTGTCGACTTCGGCAGGGTCGTCGTCAGCGAGTGCGAGGTCCAGCAGGGCCAGCGCGTGTGCGCGTAAGACAGCGGGCTCGTCGAGCACTGCTTCAGTCCGCAGAGCCTTGACCTCGTCTTCGGAGAACACCACCGATTCTTCGGAGATGACAAAGTCGGCGAGGTCTTGCGGGATGTCATGAACCCAGGGCGGCAGCCGCAGTTCTTCCAGCGCAGGGGGAAGATCAAACGACCGTCCGGTCTGTTGTGCCACCAAAGCCAACGCATCGCGCGCTTTGGCGGGATCGAACGGGAGGCCTTGGACGACTTGTGCAATCTGCGGGGGCGGCTCGCCCGCTTCGAGGCAGGGAATGACCACGCGTGCGATCTGCTCGGAGGTCATCGCCGTCAAGAGTGCGCGCGCCGACAAGTCTTGGGCGGCGTGTTGGAGGATGGCCCGATGGATCTGCCGGCGCTGCGGATCATCCATCTCCGTCACCGCGGTGGCCAGGTGCTTGAGAACGTCTTGGGACTCGCCCCCCGGAGTATCTACAATCAGCCGGTCCAGGGCAGTGAGCGCGGTATACACTCGCTCGCCCAGTCCGGCACCCGTGGCATCGGCAAAGGCCTGCTTGGTGCGTTCAACCATGATGGACAGCAGCCGCATCGCCTGGTCGGGTCCAGCACGCAAGACGCCCACCAGAGCAGCGCGCTCCTGTGCAGACAAGGAGCCGTTCAGCATCCGGTGGTAGGTCTCGAGCGTAATGTTGGTGGGGTCTTCATCGCCGGGCCGGAGCTCCACGACGCGGACGTGCGAGACGCCGTTTTTCTCCAATAGGCCCGTGAGCCCGCCCTCTTTCAAGATCACTTCGGGCTCCATCGTCACGAGATCCAGCAGCTTATGCATCTCCGCATCGGTCAGCCCTGGCAAGATAATGAGCTGCCAAACGCCCACGGAATACAACTGCAGGGCCAGGTTGTCTACAGACTCGCCGCCTTCGAAGGCATGGCCTTCCAAGACTAAGCCGTCGCGGTGGGTTTCCAGGACAAACCCCCCATACCGCTCGTGGAAGGAGGCAACCGTGGTGAGAAAGACTTCGACCGTCTGGGCACGGAGGGGGTGTCCCGCTGCGTACAGAACGCGGGACTTCACCGCCGCGTTAAGACGGCGGACGACGGTGGCGGCAGCTTGCGCTCGGCCTGAAACCCCCATACCTACGTAGATGCCCCGAATCTTCTACGGAAATTCCCCATTTGCCACGTCCAGGGTCACTCACCTCCGGCTACATGGCGCGGATCGGCGGTGAGCGCGGTTACCTAGGGTACCGGAATCGAAAGTAAACCTCCCTGACCCCGTGCTCGGTGCGGTAGTGATATTCGCTGATGGGCTCCAGCCGGCGGTCGGTAACCGGCCCTGTAATCAGGCGGGGGGCGGCGGGATCACCACCCAGACGAGTGGACACAGTTACGAAGAGTTCGTCGAGTAGCCCAGCGCGCGCAAGAGCAGTCGTGACGGTTGGTCCCCCCTCGCACAGCACCCGGCGTGCGCCCGTGCCAGCGAGATGGCGGAACACCGTCTCCAAGTTCACTTCATCGTCTCCTCCGGCGGCCAGCACTTGTACCGTGACCCCCGCTGCTTGCACGCGCTTTACGTCTGCTGGTTTCGCGCGGGGCGTCGTGATGATGACGCGCTCGAAGTCCGTCCGGTGAAAGAACTTCTTGGCGAAGACCTGCTTAGAGAAACGGCAGGTAGCCGTGACGACGATCGCTGTGGGGTTAGGGGGCTGCCCGCGCTGGACGCGACGCTGCTGCAAGGCGGGCAACGTCGTCACGACGACGTCATCTGTGCGTAGCGTGCCCGCACCATACAGCACAGCGTCGGCGTGGACGCGCAATTGGCGGAAGAGGTGGTGGTCGACATCGGTGCCGATCGTCCAGGCCGATCCCCCTAGCACCGCTTGTCCATCAAAGGTCTGCACCATGTTCAGGTAGACAAAAGGGCGTGTGGTGGTTCCGCCAGGGAGTTCCATGTCGGCATAGACTCCGTCCAGTGGTACCTGTTGCGGATACGGGTGGTGCGAGTGATACACGAGGTGCAAGCGCGACGGCAGCTCGGCCATGGTGTCGGTGTTCGATTCCGGCACGCATCCTCCTGGACGGCTCCGGGGCCGTCGGCGATTCGTTCAGCCAGACAAACGAGCAGGGGAGATCGGGGTAACCGAAGCGGAGGACGCAGCAACCGGCTGGGGGGTTTCGAGCGTCTTCAGAAAGGCGGTCACGACCTTCGGATCAAAGTGGATGTCGGCTTGCTCTTGGATGTATGCTTTGGCACGCTCCTCTGTCCAGGCGGCCCGATAAGGGCGATCTGACCGTAGCGCGTCCCAGACATCGACCACCGCAAAGATGCGCGCCGCAAGCGGGATCTCTTCGCCCTTGAGCCCGCGGGGGTAGCCTGTCCCGTCCCATTTCTCATGGTGGCAATATGGGATGTCGAGCGCAGGACGGAGATAGCCGATCGGGGAGAGGAGCTCATGGGCGTAATCTGGATGACGGCGCATGATTTCTGCTTGCTCATCGGTGAGGGCACTGGGTTTGAGCATGATGCTATCCGGTATCGCGAGCTTGCCCATGTCGTGGAGGAGTGCCCCGCGGCGGATGTGGACGAGGTCGGCATCGCGCAGGCCCATCGCGTGCGCTAAGCGCACGGTCAATTGGGCGACGCGATGCGTATGACCTTCGGTTTCGTTGTCACGGAGGTCCAGGGCGCGCGCCCATCCTTCCAGAGTGCTGTCGTAGGCGCGGGCCAGCTCAAGATTGAAGCGGTGGCGCGTCGCCGACTCGCGAGTTTCGTGGGCGAGAGTCCCAAAGAAGAGGGCGAGAAGCAGGCTCCCGCCGGTAAACAGGCCGACCCGCGAGGCGATCGGTCCCAGCGACGGCAGGCCGCCTTCGCTCACGCTCCACATCCAGATGACCAGGGTGGAGACCGCCACAGAGGAGAGGATCGTGTTGCGCAGGTCAAACCTCACCGCCGCTGCGAGCATCGGGAGGTATAAGAGGAAGAGCAGGCTGCTATTGACGCCTCCGGTAAAGAACACCAGGGACGCTGCGGCGAGGATGTCGATGGTCAGGAGCAGGTCTTTCCGAGGACGAACCCGTAGCCGAGGCAGCAGAAAGACGACGACGGCGATGTAGCTGGCGATCAGAATCGTGAGTCCGGTGAGGGCCGTCTGGCTGGATGGCGGAATGACATTCCACCACAGCAGAGGCGGGATGCAGAACAGGACCAGCAGGCGAACAACGGCGTCGCGCCGTTCCTCCACGATTGCCTCGTCGAACTGCCTTTCCGTTGGTCGGTCGCTTGTGGCGCGCATGCCTGGGCGTGGCGCCAGCCCCAAGACCCC
>DASWFZ010000151.1:0-3408 GCA_036393975.1 bacterium
AACGGTGTGCCGTCATGAAAGACGACACCTTGTCGCAGCTTGAACGTATACGTCCGGCCGCCGTCCGCGATCTGCCACGAGGTGGCCAGCATCGGGACGATCTCCAGGTTCTGGTTGATGTCCACTAGTTTGTCATAGAGATTCTGGAAGACCTGACGGTCGACCGCGGCAGATGACTGGTGGGGATCCAAATTTGGGGGATCGGCGTTGAGGCCGGCCCGGAGCGTCCCGCCCCGCGGGGGCGCGGCGGTGGAAACCGCTGCGGCAACGAGTATCAACAAAGCGACAAACATCACGCCTGATCGCTTCATTGCGTCCCTCCTTCAGGGGGAATTACGCTTGTCCTTGCCGTGGAAGATGCGGAAAAGAATTGGGCTTTCCGGTCGCGCTCTCCTGCCTCTGGCCCGGCTTTAAGAGGTGCCGCATCACCCGGTCCAGCCTGGTACTTCCTACGAGACCAGATGCGCTCGCGGGGAAGGCGAGCGTGCGGAATGTTGATGCGGCTTTCAGATGGTGCCATTTACCTGGGCAGGCGTTCGACCGCTTGGCGTGCGGTCTGCAGGCGAGGATCGGTGACATCAACGGGAATCGTACAGCCCGCCGCGACGATGAGGCGGCGCCCGCTGGTCTGGGCGATGGCGTTCTGGATCTCGCTCGCGATCTCCTCAGGCAGGCCCGAGCTCAGGGTGGTGAGTTCGTTAATCCCGCCGGCCAGACAGCCAGAAAATCGTTGCCGGGCGTCAGCAAGAGTAGGCGGAGTGCGGCGGTCATGCCAGTTAATGACCTCCACCGGGTAGTCGGTTAGGTGCTCAAACATGATGGCCGTCCCGTGGATGTGCAAGACGCGCACCTCAGCACGCGATGCGGCGTCCAGCACCCGGAGGTCGTAGGGTCGGCCGAACTCCGCGTACTCGTCGACCGTCAGATAGTCCGTCGACGCGCACTGCGTGGCGAAGAAGATCCCGTCGCATCCCGAGGCTAGTGATTCGGCGGCGAATCTGCTGGTGACGTCTGTGATGAGGTCCAGCCCTTTGTGCAGAAGGTCGGGGCCTTCGCGCAGGTATCGCACCAGGGCCTGGTCGCCGGACAGCGTCCGCGCAATCGTCAGTGGGCTGAAAATCGTGGAGAGGAGGAGATCGCCGGGTAGGGCTTGGCGGACGAGCGAGATCGCATGCAGCTCCCGGCCGTACACGCCAGCGGTGATGTCCAGGGGACGCAAACGAGTCCAGTCGTCTGGTTTCTTAATCGGGCGGTCAGAGTAGTGCCGCACGCCGTCCCGATTAGGTTTGTAGCTGGCCCGCAGTCCCCAGTCGTCCCCGTAGTAGCCGCTTGCGGGGGTGATCTTCACGAAGTCCCACTGGTACTTCTTGTGAAACGCTACATGCGCGGCAGCGAGGGAGGCCGCCTTCTGGTCGTCTTCCGGAAAGTGACGCCACAGCGCGATGGGTGCGCGGTCCACCTCGCCGCCGGTAATGGCGGCTCGAATGCGGTCGCGGGGTTTCACTGTACGGCGGTTCGCTTGCGCATGAACGCGATAATCTCGCGGTCGACCATGTCGTCGTCGCGCCAGCGCTCTTCGAAGTTCTCGATGGAGCAAAACCGGCGAAAGGCGTCTTTGGTGGCCTCATCATAGACACCCGTGATCGCGCCCTTGTAATAGCCAAGGGTGTGGAGGATTTGTTGAATCTCCCGGGCCACGTTGCCGGCAGCGCGGGTGAGGGCGGAGCTGTCGGTGGCGCCAAAGTACAAACGGTGTAGTTCGAGCACCCGGCGCAACTCGGTAATCGGCGTGGCGTGATCATCCACGCGCAGGTCGATGTAGCGATCGAGGTAGCCGCCGTAACTGCCTTTCTCCTTGACCACGTACAGCGCGGCTGACTGCTGGCCTCGGCTGTCCCCGCCGCGCGCCTGCCCGGCCTCCAGGACTTGCACCATTCGTTCGGGGAACGGCCCGCTGGTTCGCTCAAAAGTCTCCGCCATCGAAGAGACGACGGCATCTCCGGCAAGGAGGTTGCCCTGGCAGGTATACCCGACCCCCGTTCGGTGCCCGGCCCACTGGAAACAGTCCTTGCCCGTCCAGGCCGCCGCGTGGCCCTGGTGGTCCACGATGCCCCACTGGCGGTGTTCGCGTTGGTCGTCGGATTCCACGAGTTTGAGGATGACTTGCTCGGGGGTATGGCCGGACTTCAGTAGCGCCAGCCCCTCAGTACCGTAACTGAGGTTTGCCCATGCCTGTGTGGCAATGGCGCCTACCCCCGCCTGCGCCCACGGCACAATCGCGCCCACGGCAAGGAATTTGCTCGCGACCGCCACCCCGCACTCCCCAGTGGTCAGGTCGCAAGCAGCGATGGAGAACGTTGATGGCGTTATGTGTGTCTCTGTCACTGTCCACCTCGGATCCTGGTGAAGATTCCCCCGCCAATCCGCGCTGAGCCCCCTCCGCCGTTGGCGCTGAATGGGTGGGCAGCAGTCCGATGGTGATCACCTCGGACAGCGTCGTCGAGGACGTCGGGCTACGTCTCCGCCTTGTTTCGGCTGCTGACGCGTTCGTCCTGAAGATCTTTCTTCATCTGCTGCATGTAGACCGAGAAGCCCAGACGTTTCCAGAACGCGACGGCCTCGTTGTTGGTGGCGACGGTGAGCTCCACTAGCAGTACTTCTTGCTGGCGAAGCCACTGCAAAATCGCGTCGACCAGGCGCCGGCCGACGCCGCGGCGGCGGAACTGAGGTTTCACGAACACGTCGTGAATGTAGCCTCGGTAGCGCTGCTCGAAGAACGGGGGCAGCATGGTGACGCGGCCCACCGCGTAGCCGACGATCTCCCCCGCATCTCTCGCCACGAGGGCAATTGCGTCATCGCGGGTCATAAGCGACCGCAGATAGGTGCCGTACTCGCGGGGCCACTGCGCGGAGGGGGTGAAGGCGGGGTCCAGCGTGGAGTGAAACACCGCCAGCTCGCCCCAGACCGGGAGGATCTCTTTGATGTCTTTGAGAGTGGCGCGGCGGATCTCAACGGTCATGGTGTCCGGTAGCGTTGTGATTCCGCCTCCTCACAGACACTCCTGCGGCCCCCCCGGGCCGGCCGCCGGGCGTCTGGCGCGGGTCTGCTAAAATGCAGGGCGTATGGCCATCGTCACCGTCCGGGATCTCTATAAAAGGTACGGAAACCTCGTCGCGGTCGATCGCATCGGGTTTGAGGTGGCGGTCGGCGAGATCTTCGGCATCCTGGGGCCTAACGGAGCTGGGAAGACGACAACGCTAGAGATTCTGGAGGGCTTGAGGCGGCCTGATGGCGGAGAGGCCGTCATCGATGGGGTAGATGTCTTCCGGTCCCCGCGCGAGGTGCGTGCGCGTATCGGTGTGCAGCTACAGCAGAGCGGGTTCTTCGAGCGCCTCACCGTAGAGGAG
>DASWFZ010000152.1:0-3933 GCA_036393975.1 bacterium
TCATGCCGATCCCCATGCGCGGGGCGCATTTGTGGGGCTGACGATCCGCCACGGGCGAGGCCACCTGATCCGCTCGGTCTTGGAGGGCGTAGCGTTTGGACTTCGCGACGCGTTGGAGATCATCCGCGCGCGCGGGATCCCGGTGACCCAAGTGCGGGTGTCAGGCGGCGGCGCACGCAGCGGGTTGTGGCGGCAAATTCTCGCGGATACTTTCGCGTTGGATGTCGTGACGGTCAGCGCGACAGAAGGAGCGGCATATGGAGCCGCGCTGCTGGCCGGTGTCGGTGCCGGCGTGTACGCGTCGGTAGAGTCCGCGTGTCACGCAACCATCACAATCACCGAGCATGTTTCCTCAGACCCAGATCGCGTGGCGGCATATGATCCCTTCTATCGCCTGTACACCGATCTGTTTCTTTCCCTTAAACCGTCCATGCATGCTCTCGGAGGCCTGGCGGAGGTCGGACAGGAGATTGGAGGAGTTCAATGATGTGGAGGGCCGTTCTCGGGGTCACCGTGCTCCTTGCCGTCGGCTGTAGCACCACAACGAGCGGTCGGCCGCCGCACTTCGTTGAGGAAACCGCTGCGGGGTTATCCAGTGTGTACGGCGGGGGCTGGGAGTTCTACGTTGGCGGCGGCGTGGCCGCCTTCGACTGCACGGGAGACGGGCGGCCCGGCCTGTTCCTCGCGGGTGGCAGCAATCGGAGCGTGCTGTACCGGAACGTGAGTGTTCCGGGAGGGCCGCTGCGTTTCGTGCGCCAGGAGAACAGCGGTGTGGAATTGGACAATGTGATCGGCGCGTATCCTCTGGACATCGACGGCGATGGTGTCATGGACCTGGTTGTGCTCCGGGTCGGCGGAAACGTGCTCTTCCGAGGGCGGGGAGATTGCACGTTTGAACGGGCGAACGAAATGTGGGGCTTTGACGGCGGCCAGGCCTGGACGACCGCGTTTAGCGCGACCTGGGAGGCGGGGGCGAACTGGCCGACGCTCGCAATCGGCAACTACGTGGATCGGAACAAGCCGGGCTCGCCGTTCGGCACGTGCCATGATAACTTCCTCTTCCGTCCGGCCCCATCCGGCCGCGGATTCGCTGCGCCCACCCCGCTCAGACCCGGCTACTGCACGCTCTCGATGCTCTTCACTGACTGGAACCGATCCGGCCAGGCCGACTTAATGGTGACCAATGACCGGCAGTACTACCGCGGTGGCGAGAATCAATTGTGGCGCATCCGGCCGGGCCGGCCCCCCGTGCTCTACGGCCGCAGCGACGGTTGGCAAAAGCTGGAGATATGGGGGATGGGGATCGCCTCGTATGACCTCAGTGGCACCGGCTATCCGGATTACTTTCTCACCTCCATGGGTGACAACAAGTTGCGCACACGAACTGGCAGCAAAACACAGCCAACGTATGCCGACACCGCTCTGGCACGCGGCGTCACCGCGCAGCGGCCATACACGGGTGGAGACGTCCGTCCTTCCACGGCCTGGCAGGCGGAGTTCGGCGATGTGAACAACGACGGTCTGATCGATCTGTTCATCGCCAAAGGCAACGTGGACGCGATGGAAGATGCTGCCCAACGCGATCCCAGTAATTTGCTGGTGGGCAAACCGGACGGGCGCTTCGTCGAGGGTGCACCCGCTGCCGGGATCGTGAACTTCGGCCGCGCCCGCGGGGCTGCCCTGGCAGACTTCAATCTGGACGGCATGCTCGATCTCGTGGTGGTGAATCGCCGCGAGAATGTGAAGCTCTGGCGCAATGTCGGATGGGGGTCCGCCGCCCGCCCCAGGCTCTCGGGGAACTGGCTCGAGCTGCGGCTGCGGCAGCCCGGCGGCAACCGCGACGCCGTGGGAGCGTGGATCGAAGTGGATATCGGGGGCCGCATGCTGCGTCGGGAGATCACCGTCGGCGGCGGACATGCCGGGGGCCAGCTCGGCTGGGTCCACTTCGGTCTGGGTGCGACCCCGCAGCCGCGCGTGCGCATCCAGTGGCCGCACGGAGACTGGGGCCCCTGGCTGAGCCTCGCAGCCAACCAGTTCGCCTACGTGGAGCGGGGAGATGGGCAGACCAACGACCGGATTGTGCCATGGCAGCCCCCGCGTCCGTGACCAGCAGGAACCTGATTCTCGGTCAGTAATTAACGGAGCAATCCAGACTGCGGATTTGCGACGATCGGTACACAGGAAGCGCTCCTGTGGCTGCGGAATTCATGTGGGCAAAATCCTGCGCGCAAGGGGTGATCCGGTGAGGCGTCCGATTGCAGTGCTCGCGGTGCTGGGAATGATCCTCTCGATGATGGCCGCAGCGTCGTCGGCCCAGGACGTCACGGTCGGTGTGAGCTGGGCCAACTTTCAGGAAGAGCGGTGGAAGATCGACGAGGCGGCGATGAAGGATGCGCTCACGAAAGGTGGCGCACGCTACGTCAGCGCCGACGCGCAGAGTTCCAACGAGAAGCAGATCTCCGATGTGGAGGGGTTGATCTCCCGGGGCGTCAAGGTGCTCATCATTTTGGCCTGGGATAAGGATGCCGTCCTTCCGGCCGTGAACAAGGCCAAGGCCGAGAAGATCCCCGTCATCGGCTACGATCGGCTCATCGAGACACCGGGCGTCTTCTACATCACCTTTGACAACCGCGAGGTCGGGCGGATGCAGGCGCGGGAAGTGTTCAAAGTGCGTCCCAAGGGGAACTACGTCTTCATCAAGGGGAGCAACACCGACCCGAACGCGGACTTCGTTCACAGTGGCCAGCTGGATATCCTGGACGCGGCGATCAAGAGGGGCGACATCAAAGTCGTCGGCGAGCAGTACACGGACGGGTGGCGTCCCGAAGTCGCGCAAAAGAACATGGAGCAGATCCTCACCCGGAATAACAACAACGTCGACGCTGTAGTTGCCTCCAACGACGGCACAGCAGGCGGCGTCATCGCCGCCTTGGCGGCCGTCGGTCTCGCCGGCAAGGTTCCCGTGTCGGGCCAGGACGGGGACATTGTGGCCTTAAACCATGTCGCGAGGGGCGAACAGACGGTCAGCGTCTGGAAGGACGCCCGCGCCCTCGGTCGAGGCGCCGGCGAGGTGGCCGTCGCCCTCGCGAAGGGAACGTCTTTGGATAAGGTCCGCGGGGCGATCAAGTTCAAGGGACCGCATGGCGTCACCCTCGACTCGATTCTGCTCAAGCCGGTGCCCATCACCTTCAACAACCTGGACCTCGTGATCAAGGCGAAGTGGGCGACGAAGGCCCAGGTCTGCCAGGGTGTTGATCCGGCCAAAGCGCCCCTCGCCTGCAAGTGATGCACCGCTGATGGGTGGAGTGCCGCCGGTCAGGCCTCGGGCCCCCGGCGGCACTTTCGTTTTATAGGAGAGATCGTGTCGCTTGGCACCGCCGTCCCCCGTGAGGCGTCCGCCGAGGCCCCGCCGCCGAGCCGTCGGATCAACGCGTTCCAGCGCTTGGCCGTGTGGGCCGGGGTCGATGTGCGCCTCGTGGGAATGCTGACGGCGTTGGCCATCATCTGGGTGGGTTTCCACTTCCTGACTGATCGGACGTTCCTCACCTCGCGCAATCTCTGGAACCTGATGGTCCAATCCAGCGTCGTCGGCGTCATGGTCGGTGGTATGGTCCTGGTGATCGTGGCCCGGCAGATTGACCTCTCCGTGGGGTCCGTGCTCGGTTTCGTGGGGATGGTCATGGCCTTCATCCAGGCCCAGGTCTTCCCCCTGGAGGTGTGGTGGAACCCGCTCGCTACCATCCTAATCGGTCTTGCGCTCGGCGCCCTCATCGGGGCATTCCACGGGTACGTCGTCGCCTACCTCGAGGTGCCCGCGTTCATTCTCACGCTAGGATCGCTGCTCGCGTTCCGCGGCGGGGCCTGGCTCGTCACCAGCGGGCGTACGATTGCCCCACTCGATACCACCTTCCAGATCTTCGGGGGCGGCTTCAA
>DASWFZ010000153.1:0-2875 GCA_036393975.1 bacterium
CGCCTCTTCAGGTGCGCGGCGGTCGATTCGGGCTTTCCGGCCTGCTGCCCAGCGTCGGTCCCGCACTCTGGTCCGGGTGGCCCACGCCGGCGGCGTGGATTGCCATGATGAGGCAGGCGATACGGAGGACCGCCTTGGCCAGCAGGCCGGAGTCGGTCGGGTACGTGACGTTGGCCTCCACAAACCGTCGAATCACCCCTTGCCTTGTCGAGCTTCAGCACCTTGGCGGCAGCCGCCTTCTGCAGCAAGGCGTCGTCACGTTCAGCGCTTTGATCGTTCCCTCCCGGCAGCGGGTTGTGATTTTCATGAGGGTGGTCGGGTGCGGAACCGAATCCCCGAAAGGGTGCGGCACAACCGAGACCACGAGATGGAGTCGCCGAACTCCCGTCAAAGGGACTCGTAGTCAAGGCGGTAGCGGTCACTGGTCTACCCTGTGACTAGTAGAGCTTGTTAGTAGTTGTTGATAAAGGTGTGGATGTTTCTGTGGATAACTACACTGCCGTCAGGCACAGTTCTCGTGTGTTAGGCATCTCAAAGCTTCGGTGAGGGTCGGGGTGACGACCAGGTAACGGCCGCCCTTCGAGGGCCATTGGCACACGGCCGCACCCCGGCTCTTCCGAGGGGCTCGCAAACCGGCAACAGAGGGACACGCCGTAGAGCGTCAGTCAGTGACCGCCCGGGCCGAGTTCTCCTCACCGAGGCAGCGAACAGAAGGAGTGATGGCGAGCAACCAATGGAGGGAGGGTGAGTTGTTGTTCGTAGGGATTGACTGGGGGTCCGAGGAGCACGCTGTCGACATCCACGACGTGGCCGGCAGGAAGGTGTCCTCATTCATGGTGAAGCACTCCGAAGAGGGCTTCGAGAAGCTGGTGAGCCGCCTTCGGGGAGCGGGGGATCCCGCCGAGATGCCGATCGCAATCGAGCGGCCCGACGGCCGGCTGGTGGACCGCCTCCTGGAGGCCGGTCACCCGGTGGTACCCGTGTCGTCCAACGCCATCAAAGCCTGGCGCGAGGCTGAGGTGGTCTCGGGAGCAAAATCCGACCCGGGGGACGCCGACGTGATCGCGGAGTACCTGCGGCTGCGCTTTCAGCTGCTGCAGCCCATGCAGCCCTTTTCCGACAGGACCAGGGCTCTCCGGGCGGCAGTGCGTGCCCGACGGGACCTGGTTGATCAGCGCACCGGAGTCCGCAACCAGCTCGAGGCGACCCTGGACGCCTTCTGGCCGGGGGCGAAGGAGGTGTTCTACGACCTGACCAGCCTGGTCGCTCTGGCTTTCCTGAAGCGCTACCCCACTCCGGCCTCGGCCGCCAAGCTCGGGGAAAACCAGATGGCGGCGTTCTGCAAGAAGCAGGGCTACAGCGGGCGCCGAACCCCGGCTGAGCTCGTCGAGCGCCTGCGCAAACCCCCATCCGGGATTGGCGCCGGCGCCGAGATGGCCGCCCGCAAGGCCGCCCTGCTGGCCTACGTCAGCGTGATCGCCAGCCTCAACGCTGCGATCAAGGATCTCGACAAGGAGGTGGCCACCCGACTGGGTGAGCATCCGGACGGAGCGATCTTCTCTTCCCTTCCACGGTCAGGTTCGATCAATGCGGCCCAGATGCTCGCCGAGTGGGGCGACTGCCGGCAAGCCTACGACGGGCCGGAGTCAGTTGCTGCCCTGGCCGGCATGGCCCCGGTCACCAGGAGGTCTGGCAAGCACAAGGCGGTTCACTTCCGTTGGGCCTGCAACAAACGCTTCCGCAACGCAATGCACACCTTCGCTGACCACTCGCGCCACGAGAGCGAGTGGGCGGCGGACGTCTACGCCCGGGCGTTGGCCCGAGGAGCCGATCATCCCCACGCGGTCAGGATTCTCGCGCGGGCTTGGATCCGGGTCATCTACCGCTGCTGGATCGATGGCGTTGCCTACGACCCCGCCAAGCACAAGGCAGCAGCAACGCTGTCGAAGAGCAGCGACGCAAGGATGGCGGCGTAAGGGCCATGTCTACGGCTGGAGTTCGAAGGGCCAGCATCACAGCGGCTCAGGAGAGACTGCGATGAACGCAAAAGCGTCACGGCGAGTTGACGCTCGCGCCACTTGCTGCTTCGCCGACGACCCGGTCTTGCGCCCCCACTGCGAGCATCGCGCTGTGGTCGCCTACGGGCCGATGGGGCTGTGCCGCGACTGCTACGCCCGGCGCTCAACCATGGGGAAGGGCATGGCGGGGCGCAGTCTCGTCCACGGACGCGACTGGAGCGCCCTGGAAGCAATCGAGGTGGCGGTGCGGCAACTCCGGGTTGCCGAGGAGCAGCTCGCCAGCGCGGTGGGCGAGGCACGAGGCCTCGGGCACTCCTGGGGCGAGCTGGGGGTTGCGCTCAGGGTCACCCGTCAAGCCGCCCAGCAGCGCTTTGGCCGGGACTCCGGGACTGTGGAAACTCCCGTCCTCCACAGCTGTGGACAACGCCCATGATCGATGTTTTTTTGGAAGGGGGTTGACACAGAGGGTGTGTCAAAACGGCGGAAATCACTCCCACCAATCCGTGTTAGCGGTAGTTGGGGTGTGCATGAAGGTATTAAGGCCCGTTGCTAGCTTTCGCGCGGATCTTTACCCTAGGAGCTGTCCGTTTCGACTGGAATCTCTGTTAGGCCCGGCGGGCTCGACGGTACCCAAGGCCCCAGAGCAGGCGTTCGAATCCTCGCCTCCCGGTTGCACCGGCGGCGGAGTGGCCTTGAAGTCCCGTCCCGCCTGTCGTGTGGACCGTTTCGTCCGCTTGGCACGACTCTGCAGGCCGTTGGGACGCCTGGCGACAGTAAATTTCCGCGCGGAAACTAGTAACGGGCCTTTCAGATCCGGCCGCGTGAGGAATGGATCGAGATCTCGGTTCCGGCCATTG
>DASWFZ010000154.1:0-8798 GCA_036393975.1 bacterium
GCAATGATAAGGTTCACATTCACCACGGGGGCAACCCACCCTTAGTCATTTCCCCTATTCCCACTATTCGGTTCCTGTGCTCGCCTGAGAGCTGTCCCACCCAGCCCGGACACCCCTGACGCAAAAGCCATGACCGACCGCACACGGGTCTAGCGCTGCTTCCTGGCGAGCGCCTCAATCCGGACAGAAGTTCCCTGCGACGCGGCGAAGTGTTCGGCGGCACTCCCCTCCCGCACTGCCACCTCGAGCAAGCCATCGCTTCCCGGGACGACAACGACGCGACCTGGGGCGGCATCTCCATATGTGCGTTCGAGAGTCGCCGTGCTGCGCTTGCGGCCGACCATCACCTGCACGGATCGGCCGTCTGCAACCAGCGTCGACGAAGGAATCGTGGTGATAAGATTGCCGAACCCATCCACATGGATCACGTGTCCGATCACGGCCGCACCGTTCTTGCGTGAAGCGCCCAGATCGAGATCGACGAATTCTGTCGTGGGACGGCCTAATCGCTGGGGCGGCGCGCCTGCCACTAGCCGCGCGGCGGCCGGCGCAAACAGATCACGTCCGTGAAACGTCGGCGAGACTTTTCCTCCGCCGATCCCCTGAGCGTTCATGTGAAAAACCTGGGGTCCACCCAGCCGTTTGGCTGCGGGCAGTAGCAAGCCGTTGTCTGGCCCGACGAAAAACTGTCCACCGCCTGTAACGATGAGCGGGTGGCGCGCCGTGCCGACGCCCGGATCGACGACGGCCAGATGCACCGTCCCGGCAGGTGTGGTTGGCGCGACGGCCGCGAGCAGGTAGGCTCCCGTCCGCACGTCGTGACGCGGGACATCGTGTGTGATATCAATGAAGACCGCATCGCAGGAGCCCGCGAGCACCGCCTTCATCTGCGCCGGATAGGGGCTGCGGCTTCCAAAATCGCTCAGCAAGGTGACAATCGCGGGCACTGCAACCCTCCCATCCTGTCTCAGTCAGTGTAGCAACTTAGTTCAGCCGCCGCCAACGCGGTTTACCGTTGACATGTTGGGCAGTAAAAGGACGGCCGGCCTCCCAGCCGCACCGCCCGAATCGTTCCGTCTCGCCGAGGACAGGGTTGCCCCCCGCGACCGTACACGGCGAGACGCCACCGTCCCATTCGTCCGCGGGGATCCGCAAATTCGGGCTCGCCCCCAGCTGCAATGGCGCGCTGCAGCACCCGGCGGATGGCCCGGTAGAGCCGGCCGGCTTCCACCGGAGTAAGCGCAGAGACCTGGCGGTCGGGACGGATCCGAGCGGCGTGTAGGATTTCGTGTGCCCAGAGGTTTCCAATACCGGCAATACGCGATTGATCGGTGAGCAATCCGCGAATGTTGCCGCGACCAGCCAGTAGGGCGCGAAAGGACGATTTGGTGAACGCCCTCGACAGCGGCTCCACGCCAAGGGAGGCGAGGTATTTCAGGCCGGCCAGATCCTCCGTCCGATGCAGCGCTAATTCTGAGAGTTGCAGCTCACGGAATTCTAGACTACTCCCATCGGTGAACGTGATCACGACGGCCGTCTGGGCATCGGGCACGCCCGCTGCTCGCCAAAATCGCACGATGCCCCACAGCTTGAAGTGGACCAGCAGCGTCCACCCTTCACTGAGCATCAGCAGTAGCGTCTTCCCCCGCCGGCTCACGCTTTGAATGTGCTTGCCAGTGAGGAGTCGTGCGAACGCGCCGACGGTATGTGTCCTGACGCTGGTCGCCTGACGCACTTCTACGGAGGCGATGACTTTGCCAGGAAGTAATCGCCTGAGACTGCGCGCGGTCGATTCAACCTCGGGGAGCTCGGGCATCGTCAGCCCCTCGCCCGGGCCGATCCTCGCCTCGCGCCCATGCTCATTTCAACAACCGCGACAACCGTCGATCAGCGTAGACCTTTCCCTTAGTCTGGCAGTGTGGGCAGTAGTATGTTTCTTTCTCCGCATAGTAGACGGTTTCGATCGGTGCCTGACAGCGGGGGCAGGGCTCCCCGCCGTGGCGGTGGACCCGGAGGAGGGCGACCGGTTCCCGGCTCGGGAGGGTCAACCCAAAATGCGCCCGGTGTTGGTCGAGGGCTTCGGTGAACACTTTGCGGATCGCCGTATAGAGCCTCGCGGTCTCCTCGGACGATAGCGTCGCCGCGGGCGCAAACGGGGAGAGCTTAGCCTCCCAGAGAATCTCGTCGGCAAACGCGTTTCCGATGCCGACAACGTAGCGTTGCAGTGTAATCGCTCGTTTGAGCTGCGTGGGCTGCGCCCGCAAGGCGTCCGTCAACACCTCGACAGTAAACGCCTCACTCAGCGGGTCTGGGCCCAGACCCGCCAACGGCTCGACCGTGTCTCTCAGCTCTATCGGCAGCACATAGGCGGCCGCGCGCTTCTTGGGTCCTGTCTCGTTCACCCGAAGCTCGCGCCCGTCATCGAGCATCAAGCCTAACGCTAGAGGCTTGGGGGTAGACAGCCTTCCGCGCAATTGGGTGGAGCTTGCGGGAGCCATATAAAGACGGCCGTCACGCATCAAGTGGAGGACCAACCGCAAACTGTCTGAGAGGTGGAACACGATGAGCTTGCCCTGACGCGTGACCTGGTCGATTCGCCGCCCGGTCAGTATACTGATCGGCGGATCAAAGGTCTTCACGATCGACGGGCTGGGCACGCGCACGGCGGTGATGGTCCGGCCCACGACCTCGCGGACGAGGTTTTCGACGAGTACCTGAATGAACGGCAGTTCCGGCATCGTTACGTGGTCGCCAGGCGCGTCGTGACCTCCCGACGAGCCGCCTCTACGGCCTCGGTGATGCGTGGGGCGGGGACGGAACCCTGCGCGTAGGCAGGGCGCCCGCCACCACGGCCACCATGTTGTTGCATTATTTGCGTGAGGAGCGTAGCGGCATCGAGGTCGAGATCGGCTGACCGCGCGATCACGAGATGGCCCTCGGAGGTGCCGAGCACCGCCACCGTGGCCTCCTCTTTGGCCAAGCGGCCGGCCAGCGTGGTCACCATTGCTGTGGTCCATTCGGGCACGACCGCAACAACCACGTGGGGCCGGCCCGGCGTCTGTGCGAGCCGCTGGCGGGCTTCCAGGTCGATGAGCCGGTCCTGCACATCCGCGAGCAGGCGGTCGCGATCCCGCAGTTGCCCGGACAGCCGGTTGACAGCGCCCAGAACCTCTACGTCTTTCACCGTCAACTGACCCGCCAACTCGAGAGTGAGCGCATTCTTCCACCGGTAATCACGCAAAGCGCGCCATCCGCAATAAAACTCGACCCGTGTCCCACCTTTGAAGCGCTCCCAGCGGCGGATCTTGATTGGACCCACTTCCCCGGTGCGCCGCACGTGCGTCCCCCCACAGGCCGACCGGTCAAAGTCCTCCACCTCGACCACGCGAATGCGGCCGTGTTTCTTTGGCGGACGGCGTAACTGCAGGCTGACGAGGTCTGCTTCTTCCACTTCACGCACGAGCACGGGACGGTCCTCGAAAACGATCTGGTTCGCGAGGTCTTCTGCGGACGCGACCGCCTCGGCGCTCATCTCGGGGCGATCGAGATCCAGGGTGGACACCTCATCGCCCAGATGCACGGCGCGGGTTTGCGCGCCCCAGGCGCGCAGGTGCGCCTGCGACAGAATATGCTGACCAGTGTGCTGCTGCATGTGATCGAAGCGGCGCAACCAGTCCACGGCACCTCTTACTGTCCCTTGCAGGCGCTCCGCGACCACGTGCACGATCCGGTCCTCCTCGTCTTCGAGGACGTCGATCACCGGGAGATTATTCAGCGTCCCGGTGTCGTGGGGCTGTCCTCCCGAGGTCGGGTAGAAGGCCGTGCGATCGAGGACGACGCCGACATGGGCGTTACGGGGTTGCGCGTCGATGACTGTCGCGTCGAACTCGAGCAGGTAGCTGTCCGAGTAATACAGGCGATGCGTCACGGGGAGGCTTGGCGGCGCGCGGGGACCAGGAAGGGAATCAGAGCGGCCGCCACGGCCTGTTCGAGCGCGGCCTGGCGGTCCACGAGTCCGTGCGTGAGCAATCCGATCGCGCCCAATTCTTCGTGGGCATTCGAGTGGCCCAGGGACGCGTCCACCACGTCCCCGAGTTCTTCCCCGGACAGCGCGCGGGAGGCCATCCACGGCGGCAGCTGAAAGCGCACCCCGGAGCTAATTCCCTCGCGTCCGCTGCGATCGACCACGGCCGCCCACGTACACATCCACACGCCCCGCGCGTCCTTGTGGACGCCACCTTCGATCCCGACGCCCAGATCCGCATCGCCGAGGCGGCGAGCTTCTCGGGCGCGATGCAGCGCTCCGCGGATCGTCTCCTCATCGGTGACCGGCTGGGCCGACACGGCCGAGGTCACTGGGACGGCGACGACCTGCGCGTCGGGGAAGGCGCGACCGCAGACGGCTTGGGCTGCTCGAATCTTTGACTCGCTGGTTGCAGTTCCAATGGCTATCTTCATTCGTGATCGGGCAGACTCAAAGTATGCGCGTCATCGCATCGCCACACCTGCCCATTGTACCGTGTCCGTCCACTGACGGCCTCGACGTGTCGTCGACAACACCACACGGCCGATGGTATACTACGCCGCCATGAACCCCATCGCGGTGCACATCGGTCCGCTTGTCATCCGCTGGTATGGGCTGATGATGGCCGCCACGATTCTCGTCGGGACGCTAGTGGCCCTGCGCATGGGGCCGCGGCTCGGCGTGCCGGCGGCCGAGATTGACCGCCTGACGCTGCCCTTCCTCCTCATGACGTTTGGCGGGGCTCGGTTGGGCTACGTGGTCTCCCATCCCGCCGAGTTCACATCACCGCTAGAGATTCTGCGAGTCTGGCATGGGGGCTTGACCTCCCACGGGGCGATCGTCGGAGGGTTCCTGGCTCTGTGGTGGGCGTCCCGCACCCGCGACCTGCCCCTGTGGAGTCTGGCCGATATCACTGCGTGGGCGATCCCGATCGGCAACGTCTTCGTGCGGTTCGGCAACTTCATGAATGGCGAGCTCTATGGCGATGTGACCACGTTGCCGTGGGGCGCCGTCTTCCCCGGGGTCGTGGGAGCACGCCATCCGCTGCAACTCTACGAGATGCTCTGGGCGGTCATTATCCTCGCCATCGCGCTGCCCCTGACGTGGCGAAGCCGATTTCCCGGCCAAGTGTTCTGGACGATCATCACTCTGGTGTCTGCGGGCCGCATCGTCTTCGACTTGTTTCGCAGCGAGGACCGCATCGTGTGGGTGATTACCCTGGGGCAGATCCCCGCCGCTATCCTGCTCCTGCTCGGCATTTGGTTTCTAGCCAGGAGCGGCCGGACCGCATAGACGTCACCGGTAGACGTCCCGGCGGTGGCCAATCGTTACCACCAGGATCGTAATCCGCTGGTCCTGAATGTGGCAAATCAGGCGATAGTCCCCCACGCGGTACTTCCAGAAGCGCCCGAGCTGGGGGCCTTTCAACGCTTCACCAATGCTGCGAGGGTCCTCAAGTGGACCAACAGGTTCTCGTAGAAACCTGACGATCTTTCGAGCTACCTCTGGATCGAGTTTCGAGAGTTCCTTCTCGGCCTGGGGATGGAGCTCAATCCTCCAGGCCAAGGCGGCGCTCGACCTCCTGGAGCGGGACGCCGCGGAGGTTTTCCTCAAGCCGCTGCACCGCCAGGTAGTAGTCCTCCAGGTCATCCAGGTGCTGAAGGATGGCCTCACGCACATAGAAGGTCCTCGTGCGTCCGGTCTTGCGGGCTAGCTTCTTGAGCCGCTTCTCGACCTCTGGCGGCAAGCGCACGGCAATCATGGGTTCCCCTCCTGATATACAAGTATATCACAAGTGCTGTGAGGTCGGCTCGGGCTTTCCGGTAGACCCGCTTTGTCCGTTCCTTCTTGAGCGCGGTGCGACATGGGGGCGAGGGAGTCGTGGACGTCGGCGTCAAACGGGATGCAGGTGTTCGAGAACCCGATGCGAGCAATCTTCCCCGAAGATTGTTCGCGACGGATATAATCGGCGGTACGGTCGGTTGCCCGGTGCCGATAACTCAGTCCTTCACACCACGGTGACACGATGCTTCAATATGTGACTCTCCTGGCCGGGATCGCCGCGCTTCATTGGGCGGCGCTCATCAGTCCGGGACCGAATTTTCTGCTCATCTCACAGCCTTCGAGTGCCGAGTCGCGCCGAGCCGGGTTGTGGACGGCGCTCGGAGTCGTGATCGGTACTGTCACGTGGGCAACAACTGCGCTCCTCGGGGTGAGTGTGATCTTTTCGCAATTCGTGTGGCTGTACAAAGGAATGAAGTTCTTGGGCGGGGCCTACCTCGTCTATCTGGGCGTGCGGGCATGGATCGGGGCAACTAAACCGATCGGGCTTGGGCCTGCACACACACCACCAAGCCATTGGCTGGCACTTCGTCGGGGCTTCCTCACCCACATCACCAATCCAAAGACCGCTTTATTCTACGCGGGTATTTTTGCAGCGACGTTGACACCTGCCCTGCCTCAATGGGTGAAAGCTGCTGCCTTCGGTGTCGTCCTCGCCGATTCCTTAATATGGCACTCCACTCTCGCGCTAGTCTTTTCAACAGACCGAGCGCAACGAGCTTATCTGCGGGCGAAATCATGGGTCGATCGAATTACGGGGACGGTGATGACGGCTTTCGGAACTGCGCTGGCGCTAAGCTAAGGCTTACCCGGTACGATACTGTACGCCGAACCCGCCGCGCGGGAGCCGCCAATCGATGTTGTGGTACGGACAGCCGGTGAGACAGGACGTACACTCCACACAATTCTCAAACGACGCCGTGATCTTCTCCCCATCCCAGCTGTAGACGTTCGCCGGGCAAAATGTCGTGCAGGGCCGGTCCCACTTCTGCCCACAGGAGGACAGGCATACGTCGTTGTCGCGGATGCTGATGTGGCTTTGTTTGTCATGTTTGTAGGTCAGCAGGAAGAGTTTGTCTTCTAGGCGGAGCGTTGGTACCTTCGGCGGGGAGCTCATCGCGTTTTAGCGCATCACTTTCCAGGCTTGAAAGGCATCACGCACCAGTCGCCAGAGAGGCCGCTGCGTCCTCAGATACTTCCAGATCTGCCGCTGCTTCTCCCGTTTGGGAACCCCATCCACGGTCAGCATCTCATGCACCGCGTGGTTTACGAGTTGCGGGTAGATTGCCAGCAGCTCCGGGTGCTGGTCGACAAACTGGGGCACGTGCTGGTACTTCTGTAGATCTTGGAGCACAAAGCTCTCTTGCAGTCGCGTCCGGTACGCGGCAAGCGAGGAGGCTGAGAAATCCCCGCGTGCTTTGGCGTCAATCACCGTCTCGCCGGCCAGCCGCCCGGCTGTCATCGCCAGGTTACTCCCCTCGCGGTGCACCCCGTTGACCATCAGCGCCGCATCGCCGGCCACGAGCACACCGTCGCCATAGAGCCGGGGCATCGCCTTGTAGCCGCCTTCGGGAATGGCGTGAGCCAAATACTCCACGACCTGGCCGCCCGCGATCAAGGGCTGCACCAAGGGGTGCTGCTTGACGTGCTCGAGCAACGCGTAGGGCGTGATCTTGGTGCGCATGAGGTGCGAGAGAAGGGCCCCGACGCCCACGGACAGGCTCTCGCGGTTCGTGTAGATGAACCCGTACCCGCCCATCCCCTGGGTGACGTCGCCGTAGAGCTCCACGGTGACCCCCTGCCCCTCGCCGACGTTGAACCTCTCTTGGATGACCTCAGGCGACAGGGCGATGATTTCTTTGACGGCGAGGGCCACCTCATGGGGTTCAATCTCGCGGGACTGCAGGCCCGCCTTCTTCACCAGAAACGAGTGCACGCCGTCGCAGAGGACCACCACGTCCGCGTACAAATCCCCATCCTGTCGGCCGGTCTGCACGCCTACGACTCTGCTGTCGCGGAGGATGACGTCTTCGACCACGGTAGCGGGAACGAGCAGCGCCCCAGCTTCTTCTGCCTTGCTCGCAAACCAACGGTCGAACTTCGCCCGCAGGACGGTAAACGCGTTGGGGATGCTACCGGAGGGAGCGGCCGTCTTGTAACCGATTGTCACGGCGGAGTCGGCCGTCGTGATCCACAGGCGCTCTTCCACAATCACCCGCTCGATGGGCGCGTCAGTGGGAAACGTGGGAATCACATCGGCCAGCATGCGACCGTACATGACCCCGCCCATCACGTTCTTGGCGCCCGGGTACTCGCCGCGCTCAATCAGGACGACACTGAGGCCCGCACGGGCCATGGTGTAGGCGGCCGCACTCCCGGCGGGCCCCGCCCCCACGACAATCGCGTCGAATTTCTCCTCAGTGGGCACGCGCAGTCCTCTCGCAGCCGAAACGAAGCAGGGGACGCCCCCGCACGACTACCCTCCGCCGGAGTCGCGGTCCTATCATCCGCATTACCGTAGCACTTGAGCTACCTGTTGCACAAAAGCGGTCAGGCGCGCCGGGAAGATCCCCCCTCCCAACACTCCAACCGCGCACACGATCAGGGCTGCTATCACCCATCGTCCCCCGGCATACTGAACCTCTGCGCTGGGCTGCCCGATGAACATCGTGTAGGCCACACGCAAGTAGTAGTAGGCGGACACGACGCTAGTGAGCAGTCCGATCACCGCAACCCCGACCTGGCCGCGATCCAGTACGGCGGTGAACACGTAGAACTTGGCCAAGAATCCCACCGTCAGAGGAAACCCGGCCAAGGAGAGCATGAACAGCGTCATCACAGCGCCCAGTGCCGGCGAGCGCCAGGCCAGCCCGGTGAGGTCGGCGATCTGGTCCGCTTCATGGCCCTGGCGCTGCAGCATGAGCACGACCCC
>DASWFZ010000155.1:0-2735 GCA_036393975.1 bacterium
GCGCTCGAGCCATTGGCTCGATTGACAAGTCTCCAATCGACGGCGCAGAGTTACGATACTGTTCCGACCGTCCGGCCTTCGTGGGGAGGCAGCGATGCCCCTGGTTCTGGGCCCCGGACAACGCCTCGATGCCCTCGGCAACCCTGTTGAGAACCGCCGGGGTCGTCTCTGTCCGGTCGTCGGGCTTCTCGTACCGCTGTCTGCGTCTGCTCCCTCCCGCGCTGCCGTCCTCGCGTTCCATCTTCGCTCGCCGCCCACGGTGTGAGCGTTGGTCCTACTGATGCTCGCGAGCGGTCCAACCTCCGGGCTGCGCATGAAGCGGCCCTCGCTGATGGCCGAAGACGAGGGGGCGTGCCCTCAGGTTGAGGGCGACCTCCTCTCACCTCTGCCGAAGTGGGCGGGCTGGCTGGGTGCGGAGAGCGCGGTTCAGTGAGCCGCCTCAGGGGGAGGAGAACGTGGGCCCATATCTGAAATCCTGGCATCGAGCTGAGGACGGTCCCTGCGTGCGCTGTTACGCTTCGCGGTTCGTTGCAGCCGTGTTCGCGAGCCTGCTGCTGGCAGCCTTGGCCGCTGCCTGGATCGAGCAGCACCTGGCACTGTGGCCCAACAGGTCAGCTGACTACACCGTGTCGGTCCCCGTATCGCAGACGGCGCCGGACCCCGCGTGCTGCGATTATGTCTTCGACGCCATGGGGGCGGAGTACCATGGCGGCGCGGTGGTCACAGCCTGTTGAATGGCAGCTCCGCGCACCCGTGAGCCGTGGCTAATGCCTACTCCACCACAGTTCCCGACTGGCACGCCTAGGGGTCTTATTCCGACGTGGTGGGGCGCACCGGCAGGGCTCGTCAGCGGGAGGAGGGTGGCGTCAGCGCCTTCATGTTCGCTCCGGCTCGGGTCCGTGCGCAGCGAGCACTTGTCGGGTGAGCCGCTGCAGGGCGGCCAACGCGAACGGCTTTCTGAGGATCGGCACCGCGCTCTCGGCGAGGAAGCCGCGGTACTCGGGCTGGTCCGCCGTTGCGCTGACGAAGAGGACGCGCGAGAGGAGCGCGGGCTGCCGCCGTTTGATCTCGCGGTAGAGGCCGACCCCGTCGAGCTCCGGCATGCGGAGGTCGCTGATGATCAGATCGTAGGGCCGCGCCTCGATCTTGTCGAGGGCGAGGAGCCCGTTCGCCGCCGTCTCGACCTCGTGCCCGTCCGCTTCCAGCACCTCGGCGATGATTTGGGCAAGGGTCGGCTGGTCCTCGACGACCAGGACGCGCGTCCGCGGAGCTGGTGGCTCGTGGCTTGTCATGCGTTTGGGCAGTCCTCAGACTCACGTAGCCCTACACGTGGTAACACGGACCGGGCCATGCAGGAGGGCCCAAACCGGGATTCCCGATATGAACCGATCTTCTCCTCCCCCTGACGCTGCTGGGTGAGCGGCGCGCCCTCCAACCAGGCATGTCGCACATCCCCAGTAAGATCTTTCCTCGAAGGTCTTGACGAGGTCGTCGAGCGGATCTTGAAGAGATGCGAAGAGCTCGGAGGCTCGGCGGACCGTCAAACCGCTAGCCCTTGGCTAGCTTCTCCACTTCCCTCTTGGACATGCCCTGGACGCGCGCCATGAGACCCTTCACCTTCCGCTCCGAAATGTGATCGGCCAGGATCAGCTTCTTCGACTTCGTACCGTCGGCGATGTAGGCGACCCAGTCATCCAGGCCCGGCGTCCCTCTCCACACGACGGTCAGCCCGCTGAGCCGCATCCGCTTCCTGCCTTCGACCTTCGCCAGTGCCTTCCGGCTCGCCTCCATACTCACCGTCCCCTCTGCTGCGTGTTCCCGTCCTGCTTTTTACCTCGCGAATGGCGCGCCGGCGCCCACCTTAGGTACGCGCGCAAACCATGTCAAGGCTTCGTTTCGCCGCGCCAGATGCGGGTTTTCTCCCTCTTCGAGCGTGGGACACGCGTGAATACTGCGTGTCTTTCAGCCTATCGAAGCGGTGGACGGTCAGAGCGTCATATATTCGATATGTGACCGCAGAAGCGCATCGGACCGTGCGTTTTTTCATAATGTGGATGTCTGTGGATAAGTGGATAAGGTGTGGGTTACCGACGGGCCTTGAGTTGTCTAACGTCGGCCTGTGGGGCTATTTTCTCCCGCCGCCACGAAGTGCTCGATGTGATCCCAGCGCATTCCGCTAATCACCTTGAACCGGTCAGCCAGGACCTTCCGGATGTCCGCCTTGCCGTGCACGCACCGACCATTCGACTCAGGGCCGCGCGCCATGAGGAATGTCGCATCCTCCTCGAAGAAGCTCATGATCCTGTCCACGTCGCGGGCATTGAACGCGGCGTTGATGTCGAGGAGCAGGTCGATACTCGGGCCGGCGGCGGTCGCGGTCATGGCGTGGCTCTCTCCTGTCGGATCTGGGCTCATGGGCGGCACTGTGCCCTACCGGACGTCGGTGCGTCGAGCGCGTCGCCGCCGGTGAGCCAGCCCGCCTTGAGTCACGCGCCCGCCGGTGCCGAAAGCGAGGCCAAGGACTTTCAGTACACACCGGAGCAGCAAGCCTTCCGTCGCAAGGACCGCAGCTGGCTCTAACGGATCCTGACGCCCGATCTCCGCGTGGACGACCCCTCTGACGAGCGGGTGGCGCGCGACCGCACCACCTTCGAGCGGCGCGTGGCGGATGGCAAACACGGATTCAAACCGTGACCTCAAACCGGAACTCTTAGCCAGCTGTTTGCCGACAGGTG
>DASWFZ010000156.1:0-2711 GCA_036393975.1 bacterium
GTCAGGAACTTCAGGAACTTGATCGCCGCGTCGCGCCGGGCACCCTGGGCCCGGGTTGTCAGCCCATGCACCCAGTAGGAACCGAAGTTCGACGCCTCGCCGCCCAGCGTGCGCTTGGGCAGGGTCGCCACCCCCCAGGTGGCCTTCATGTTGGCCCGGATCGAGGCGATGGCGAAGGACCCGTCAACAATCATGGCCGCCCGGCCGGCCACGAAGGCGTCACGGTAGCCATTGCCGCCGGGGAAGAAGTCAATCACGCCCACCTTGGACTGCGTGATGAGGTCGGTGTACCACTTCAATGCCGCGGCTCCCTGGGGGGTCGTGTACGTCACCCGCCGCCCGTCGGGACTGTACGGCGCGGCGCCCCACTGCCGAAAGAGAACTTCCCGGATCAGCTGATGATCCTGACCGTTTGGCGCGGCCCCAAAGCCTTCCACGGTGATCCGACCGGCGGCGTCGCGCACTGTCGTCCGCTGAGCGGCCGTGAAAAATTCGTCCCAGGTCACCGGCGCCCGGCCGATGTCGGCAGCACGGAGCAGATCCGCATTGTAGAACAATGCGAGGCTACGCACCGCGGTCGGCAGCGCCCAGTACTTGCCGTCGAACTTCGAGTTTTTGATCATCGTCACGAAGTCGCGCTCGATTTCACCAGCCGGGAAGGCGTCGGCTGGTAATGGCTGCAAATACCCGCTGTCAACGTATAGCGGCACCCAGCCGTAGATCAGGTTAAGGACGTCGGGCCCCTGGCCAGCGGACACGGCGCTGGCCACTTTCTGGTTGTACGCGTCGTAGGGGAAGTTCTCGTGCAGGACCTGGATGCCGGGGTTCTGCGACTCGAACTGCTTGATGAGTTCGTCGACGAGCTTGACCTTGTTCTCGAAAAAGTACTGCCAGTAGGTGATGGCGACCGGTTGCTGACCGGTTCCCATGCTGACCAGGCTCAAGACCAGCACGGTTGCCATCGCGATCGTGACGAAGAATCTCACAGCTCTCACCTCCGGAGGTGCAGAATCAGCAAGCGGAGAGATCTTGCTAGCAGCCCTCACGCGCCGCCGACGGTCACTTCGCGCATGGCCTGGTCCGAACCCTGCGGTTTGCGAAGGCCCTGCGGTTATGCGGAATACTCTCTCCGCCGGATTGCCGGAAACCTCGAATCCCCTGGGTGAATTCTACAGATTTGCAGCACCGAGCCGTCCGAAGATTGCTCCAACAGCTTGCTGCGCAGTCCCACGGGGGGGAGAGCGACATCCGATGATCCGAGATGCTGAGATCGTGGTGATCGGTGGTGGGGACCAGGAGCCAGCGCGGCCTATCTTCTTGCCAGGGCGGGAAGCATGTCGTGCTGGTCGAGAAGTGAACCGTCGAATCCAGCTCCTCAGGAGCGTCTCGAGAGGATTTGCGCTCCGCAGCGGCGAACGGGCCGCGAAAAAGACTCGACGGGAGGCGTGGCATGTTGCGGAAAGCTCTTGGTTTTGCGGTTGTTCTGACTCTTTCATTCGTCTTCTTAGCACGGCCGGCGGAAGCGTTCCGTCAGCCTGTCACCGTGGTGGACAGGACCGCCCTAACCTTTACCTACATACCAATTACCAATACTGCTGGCGGAGGTAAATCGGAATTCGACGTTGGCTTGAGCTACGCATTGAGTCCCACTTGGGATCTTCTCCTTAGCTACAGTTCGCAAATTGGCTCCACCCCTGGGTCTGCGTTCAGGGGCGGCGCGCGCTATCACTTGCCGCCTCCCAATCCCGATCTCGACGTCTATCTTACTGCCCAGTATGCAAACGAAGATACGGGTGTGCCGACGACGGGTTTTCTCGTGGGAGCTGGTTTCACTCAGCAGCTCGCCCCCACCCTCAAAGTTTACTCCGCTTTCGCCTATCATTCACAGATGAATTTTGGCCTCTTCGATTTCGGTGTGCAGTATCAGATATCACGGCAGCTTGCGGTCGTGGTCGGGATAAGTTCGGGCAGTGATGTGCTTCTCGGGACCATCCCCCAGGTGCGGGACTATTTCGGACTTAACTACACTTTGTTTTCGCGCTAAAGCTCGCCGTGGCGTAACCCCGTTGGTCGTGAGATGGGGTGTCCTTGTGCGGTTCGGGATGCAATGAGGTTGTCGTGGGGGAGGTCGCGGGTTCTTGTCTGCCGCGATCGGAAAGGCTGTCTGGCCCGGAAGATGCTCTGGAGGAGGCTATCGGATACGGGCAAGCGGAGTCCGCCCGACTCCTGAGCCCGCGTGGACTGCCTGGCCGGAGGCGGTGATCGGCGTCACATCGCCGACCCTCCCAGTGAAATGCCGCAGCCACCAGCGATATGTACTCATGGTAGCCGACGTGCAGCCGGCGATCTGTTTAGTAAGCAGAAAGGCCTCGAGGGCTTCATGCAACGGGTGAGCGTTGGCTTTTTCGCCGGGTTTCGGAGAGGTTGAAATCGCGAAACCCCGCTTTGGATGCGGGGTGGCGCGCCCGAGAGGACTTGAACCTCCGACCTTTGGCTCCGCAGGCCAACGCTCTATCCGCTGAGCTACGGGCGCACGCGCAGGCAGATTATAGCACAGCCCCCTTGCCCCAATGGATGCCGGCAATCGAGGCCGGTTGCGGGGGTAATTTCTCATTTCTGCGGGTACGATTCTGAGGAGACTCCTATGAGGTACGGCTCAAAAGGACGGTGAGGACCGTGCTGCGGGGTGTCGCAATCGTCGTCACATGCAT
>DASWFZ010000157.1:0-4162 GCA_036393975.1 bacterium
TTCGCGCAAGGATATGGGGGCGGGAGCGATTATGGCAAACCGGCTGCAGGCCTCGTTGCGGCCTTTAAGACGGCGCAGACCCACGCCACCAACGCCGCACGCGCAGAGACGATGCGCGACAGTCTGTGGCACCTGGGGCACGTCGTCAATTGCATGGAAGGTCAGCGCGGTACCCACTACGACGCCGCCAACGCAAACCCGTGCCAAGGGCAGGGGACGGGCATCATCCCGGACTTGGAGGCGATGGGTGGTCAGATGGGAGCGTCGAGTGCTCTTGATACGGTGCGCAAAGCCGACGCGCTCGCGCTGGAGACGCTGAAGCTCACAGATCTCACAATGGTGAAGGCGGGGGCAGAGAAAGTAGCCACGATGCTGACGCAGGCGTCGCGGGCCATCGGCCAATAAGCCGTCGACCGCGCACCGGGAGAGCGCGGGAGATCGGAGGCTCTCCAGTCTCCTGGTCGTTTTCACCTCCTCTTCACTCGTGAGATATTGACAGGCGGCGACCCTCTTTGTTACTCTGACGGGAAGCACCGAAGACGTGCGAGGGAGTGCGCCTAGGGTTCCACGGTCCTCACAAGGGTCGGTTGGTCCAAGCGGCGCAGGCGGTCCTCCGGGGCTGCTACACCGTCAGGACAAAAGCCTGAGGGATAGGTTCCTCTAGAATCTATCGCTCAGGCTTTTTATATCTGCCCATAGCAGTCAGCTAGCAGGAGAAGTAGTAGGCGGGGTCGGGCTTCAGAGAGCCGGGGAGGGTGGGAACCGGCAGCTACAGTCCCCGCTGAACTCGTCTCCACGTCGCAGCACCTTCTGGTGCTGCCGGATTCCTCCGTTATCGGGTCGAGCGTCCCCACGCACGATCGCGTCGCCGCGAAGGTGCTGGTCGCGGATAACGCGCTCCTTGCGTCGGGAAACTAGGGTGGTACCGCGGGAGCATCCGTCCTTAGGGTGCTCCCGCTACGTGTTTTCTGAGGAGGTCATCGTGATGGCTCGTCAGGTGATAGCACCCGGTCCGGCCAAGACGGCGCCGCCGCGACGGCAGATGAATGGAGCGCAAACGCTGATCGAATCGTTGCGCCGAGTGGGCGTGACGCTGCTTTTCGGTCACCCGGGAGGGGCGTCGCTTCCTATTTATGACGCGCTCTATGATGCGCAAGACATCCGCCACGTGCTCGTGCGCCACGAGCAAGTGGCCGCGCACGCCGCGGTCGGATACGCCCGGGCTTCCGGGGGTGTGGGCGTCTGCACTGCCACCTCTGGACCCGGAGCCACTAACCTTGTGACCGGGCTGACGGACGCCATGATGGACTCCGTCGCGGTTGTGGCCATCACGGGGCAGGTCCCGCGAGCGGTGATCGGCAACGACGCGTTCCAAGAGGCCGACGTCACCGGGATCACGATGCCGATCACCAAGTACAACACACTCGTGATGCATCCCACGGACATTCCCCGCGCTATCTACGGTGCGTTCCACCTTGCGCGCACCGGCCGGCCGGGTCCGGTGCTGGTGGACATCCCTCGGGATGTCTCCCAAGAGATCTGCGAGCCGGACTTCGACTCCGTCCCCCTGCTGCCGGGCTATCGGCCTGTGGTGGAGGGCAATCCGAACCAGATCGCCGAGGCGGCCGACGCGCTCTCAGCGGCCGCGCGTCCTATCATCTACGCCGGGGGCGGGATTCTGAGCAGCGGGGCCACCCCTGAGCTCACCGCGCTCGTCGATGCGACCGGCATCCCCGTTGCCCTCACGCTGATGGGCAAAGGGGCCATGGATGAGATGCATCCTCGCTGCCTAGGGATGCTTGGCATGCACGGAAGCGCCTTTGCAAACTGGGCGATCAACAGCGCGGATGTCATTCTGGCGGTCGGGGTTCGCTTCGACGACCGCGTGACGGGTCGGTTGAAGGATTTTGCGCCCCACGCCCGCTTCATCCATGTGGACATCGACCCTGCGGAAATTGGCAAGAACAAGCCCGCCCACATTCCGATTGTTGGAGACGCTAAACAGGTACTGGCAGCTCTGGGCCCGCGCGTGCGTGCCCCCCAGATCGAGGCGTGGTGGAAACAGATCGAGGAGTGGCGCCGGCGCAACCCCTTTCGGTACCGGCAGCGCGACGGGCGTATCAGCCACCAATATGTCTGTGACCTCCTCAACCGCCTCACCGGCGGACGGGCCATCGTGGCGACGGACGTGGGGCAGCACCAGATGTGGATGGCGCAATGGTACCGGTGCCGCGAGCCGCGGACATTCATTACGTCGGGGGGGCTGGGAGCGATGGGGTTCGGGTTCCCGGCGGCGATGGGCGCGAAGTTTGCCCGCCCGGACAAGCAGGTGCTGGCCCTCGTGGGTGATGGCGGGTTCCAGATGACCCTCCAAGACCTGAGCACGGCCGTGGAGCACGAACTCAGCTTGCCCATCATCATTCTGAACAACGGCGCGTTAGGGATGGTACGGCAGTGGCAGACGTTCTTCTACCGCGGTCGGTTGTCCTCATCCATCCTGCGCAACCCCGATTTCGCGGCCGTCGCGCAGGCGTTTGGCGCGCGAGGCATCCGCGTCACGCGCCCCGACGAGGTCGAGACGGCGCTCACGACGGCACTGGCCACCGAGGGAGTCCCGTGCGTGGTCGACGTGCACTGTGACCCCGAGGAGAATTGTCTGCCGATGATCCCGTCGGGCCAGTCCGTGGCGGAAATGATTTTGGATGAGTGAGATCGCGCATGCCGCGACCATTTCGGTACTGGTGCAGAACGCGCCCGGGGTGTTGGTCCGGGTGGCGGGACTCATCCGCCGCCGCGGGGTGAACATCCACAGTCTGTCGGTGGGTCCGACGGAGGACCCGAGTATCTCCCGGATGACCATCGTCGTAGACACGGCGCCTGAGCGCACTGAACAGTTCGCCAAGCAGTTGCGCAAGGTGGTTGAGGTCCTGCGCGCGACGGCGATCGACAGCAGTCCGACGGTGGACCGCGAGCTGGCTCTAATCAAGGTCAACGTCACACCCGGGACCCGGTTGGAAATCATGGAAATCGCCAACGTATTTCGGGCGAATGTGGTGGATCTCACGGAAAAGACGATGACTCTTGAGGTTACCGGCAAAGGGGAGAAGGTAGACGCCTTTGTGCAGTTGTTGGTGAAGTACGGGATCCGCGAAGTCGCGCGCACGGGTCAGGTGACCCTGGTGCGCGGGGCGCAGGCGACCTAAGCGGACGTTGGCGGGGCAGCACTAGAGTTCGGGACACATCAGCACGGGAGGGAAACGCATGGCGATCATTTACTACGACAAGGATGTGCTGAAAGATCCGCTGCGAGGAAAGACCGTGGCCGTCATAGGCTACGGCAGCCAAGGGCACGCACACGCCCAGAACCTCCGTGATTCCGGCCTCTCCGTCGTGGTGGGCCTGTACCGCGGTAGTCCCTCCTGGGCTAAGGCCGAAGCCGACGGATTCCGGGTGAGCTCCGTCGCCGACGCGGCGAAAGAGGCCGATCTGGTGGCCATGCTCACGCCCGACCACACCCAGAAGGCCATCTACGACAACGAGATCGCGCCCCATCTGGGGTCGGGCGATACCCTCCTCTTTGCGCACGGTTTTACCATCCACTTCAAGCAAATTGTCCCGCCGCCTACGGTTGACGTGGTGATGATCGCCCCGAAGGCTCCAGGGCATCGCATGCGCGAGGTGTTTGTCGAGGGAGTAGGGGTCCCCGGGCTGCTGGCCGTGCACCAGGATGTGAGCGGGCACGCCAAGGAGACCGCACTCGCGTACGCGCGCGCGGTCGGCTGCACCCGGGCGGGCGTGATCGAGACGACATTTAAAGAAGAAACGGAGACCGACTTATTCGGCGAGCAGACCGTCCTGTGTGGCGGGATCTCCAGCCTGATAAAGGCGGGGTTCGATATCCTCGTGGAGGCCGGATACCAGCCGGAGATCGCCTACTTCGAGTGCTTGCATGAGATGAAGCTGATCGTCGACCTCATGTATGAAGGGGGGCTGTCGTACATGCGCCACTCAATCTCCGACACGGCGGAATATGGTGATTACAGTCGCGGCCACCGCGTGATCAACGACCGAGTGCGGGCGGAAATGAAACGGGTGCTCCGGGAAGTGCAGGATGGCACGTTCGCCCGGGAATGGATCAGCGAGAATCAGAGCGGCCGTCCCA
>DASWFZ010000158.1:0-3566 GCA_036393975.1 bacterium
CTCACTGGGGTGGACGACGCGTTTCCGTCGCGGCTCTCCGGCGGCCAGCAGCAGCGGGTGGCCCTCGCCCGGGCGCTCGTCGTCGAGCCGGAAGTCCTGTTGCTGGACGAGCCCCTGTCGAGCCTCGACGCCAAGCTACGGGTGCGGGTGCGGACGGAGTTGCGGGCACTTCAGCGGCAACTGGGCAAGACGGTCCTCTACGTAACCCACGATCAGGAAGAGGCTCTCGCCATTTCAGACCGCATCGCGCTCATCGCCGGCGGCCGGATCCAGCAGGTGGGCACGCCGGTCGAGATCTATCATCGCCCGGCGAACCGCTTCGTGGCCGATTTCGTGGGGCTGGCGAATTTCATTGACGCGGAGGTCGTCGGGCCCCAGACTGTGCGGGCGGTGGGGATCACGATGCAGACAGCGGACGCGGCCCCTGGGCCAAACGGCGCCTCCCGCCGACGCGTGATCGTCTTGCGGCCCGAGACTCTCCACTTGCATCGAGAGCGCATCCCAGCCCCAAACGTCCTCCCCGGGCACATCAGCACAAGCAGCTTTTTGGGCACGCTCGCCCGGTACTGGGTGGACGCGGGCGGGATGACATGGGTGGTGGACGTGCCGGCCCCGGGAGAAACCGTCCTGCTGTCCGGAGATATCTTCTTAGAGATTCCGCGAGATGGAATTCACCTGCTGCAGTTGGAATCCACGTTGTGAAGTGAAAATCGAGGAGGTCAGCAATGGCTAGATGGAATCTGCCGCCCAAGGGCGGTCATATGGACAAGCGCACCGGCATCTACTTGCAGACGATGACGATGCGCGATATCGACGAACGGCTGAAGACCAACGATGTGCTGATCGTCCCGTTGGGCGCGACCGAAGCACACGGGCCCAACGCGCCGATCGGTGAGGACATCTTCCTGGTGACGCGCATGGCCGAGGCCGTCGCCGAACGCACGGGGTGCACGGTGTCCGAACCGCTGTGGTGGGGATCTCATCCCTACCATCACCTGGGCATGCCCGGGACGGTGATCATTCCCGAAGAGGTCTTCACCGGTTTCCTCCGCGCGATGATCGCCGGTTTTTGGAACATGGGGTTTCGCAAGCAGATCTTGCTCAACGGTCACGGGCAAGAGTATGTGATTCCTACCGCGATTCACCAGTTCGGCAAGCGCTACCGCCTGCCGGCTCTCATCGTGAATTTGAACTGGTACCACGCGGTTCCTGAGTACTTCAAGTTGAAGGCGGAGGGGGGCCCCTACGAGACCCCGTTCATCCACGCCGATGAAGTGGAAACCTCGTGGTGCTTGGCGTTGTTCCCGGAGCTGATGAAGCAAGAGTGGGCGGTGGACAACAAGCCGTTTGGTTTTCTGCCCGAGGGCCACGTCGACAAAGCTGGCAACCTCCTGCGCCGGCCGATCAACTGGTATGGGCATGTGGGAGCGGGTCCGATCGAGGTGAAGGCCTATATCGAGGGCGTGGTCGGAAAGCCCTCCCTGGCAAAAGCCGAGAAGGCCCTGCCGGGGGTCGAGGCACTGTTGGATTACATCGAGCGTCTGGTGACGGATATCCTCAAGACATTTCCCCCTGGCAAGTTGCCGCCCGCGGACCTGGTTACAGAACGCGATAAAGAGGAGTTCGAGGCCATCCTCAAGGGGCCGGCGAAAGGCGGGAAGAGCATCTACAGTCTGGGATGGCCACCCTGAGCGCGGCGCGACCGGGCAGGAAGACCCACACTCCCGTCCCTCCCGCAGATGCAATGCAGCTGAGCCTTGTCATCTCGACAGAAGAGACCGGCTTCGATGCCGTGGCGATGCGCGGGACGTGGCAGGATGCGGTGCGGACCGCCGCCGCTCTGGGCTACGACGGTGTGGAGTTGGCCGTTCGCGATGCGTCCCGTCTGGACCCCGCAGTCGTCACATCCGTCGTGCGGGAAGCCGGGATCA
The DNA here is from genome assembly GCA_036393975.1 of bacterium. Classification (GTDB taxonomy): domain Bacteria; phylum Sysuimicrobiota; class Sysuimicrobiia; order Sysuimicrobiales; family Kaftiobacteriaceae; genus 13-1-40CM-64-14. The sequence continues at coordinate 1,932 of DASWFZ010000158.1, forward strand.
ATGTCCCGGCGATCGGCACCGGTCAGGCCTACCTGGCGGATGGATTAAGCCTCGCCCATCCCGATAATGATATCCGAGCCCGCGCCAGCGCCCGCGTCGCAGCAGCGATCCACTTGGCAGCACCGTTAGGGGCGGCGGTGATCGTGGGGCTGTTACGTGGGCGGATCAGTGGCGACCGGGCCGTCACCGATCAGCGGCTGATCGAGTCGATGCGGGCCCTGCTGCCCATCGCGGAGCAACGGACGGTCCCGATCCTCTTCGAGCCCATCAATCGCTACGAAACAGATTACCTCCCCACGGTGGAAGCGGTGTTAGAGGTCATCCACAGGATGGGCTCGCCGCTGCTGGGCGTGCTCGCGGATACCTTCCACATGAATATCGAGGAGGCGTCGATTGAAGAGAGCCTCCGCCGTGCTGGCCCGCGCCTCCGGCACGTCCACGTGGCCGACAGCAATCGTCTCGCCCCCGGGTGGGGACATCTGGATTTCTCCCGGATCCTATCCATGCTGCGGCAAATCGACTATCGCGGATACCTGTCGGCCGAGATCCTGCCGCATCCCAACCCGCGGGCTGCGGCCGGACAGGCGGTCGAGCACCTGCGGGCGCTGTCTAGCGCGTCGATCCTAGAGGGCGGCACACGAGAGAATTGACAACGCAGAGAACCGGTCTCGAGAATACTGCAGAGAACACCTGGTGGTAGGTTCCCCAACCACTACCCCCCACTTAACGTGCGGAGTAGGAACATGAACACAACCAGCCCGGCTGCAAGAAGCGTTTGGGGATCGACGGTCACGGCTTATCCTCCTTCCCAGCACAGCGGCCCTGTGAATCTGTGCCCTTTCAATTCCGGCCTACTTAACACAATTCCTCATTCCGACCCGCTGAAGACAATTCCTCCGGGCTGATCCCTTACCGTGGTTGGAGAAACAAACCAAAAACATAGGAAATTTGAGACCTCTGCGTTACGCAGGGCACCCGCTCGTCGAAGCTTGATTTTGGCGGATAAGCGAGAGAAGCTAAGAGAGACCCTTGTCGACCGTTCTCCCGGCGTGCCGCCACAATCGATGCGCGCCTTTTGGCCGGACGGGGCGTGAGGGTACATGCCGTTCTGACCGGCCCCGTGGACACCGATACGTCACGAGGCCTCGACATACCGAAGGCCTCTCCGGACTCCGTCGCGCGAGCCATCTTCGACGGAGTGGAGAAAGGGGAGGAGGAGATCTTTCCCGATCCCATGTCAGAGTCCATGGCCGAGAGTTGGCGCAGCGGTGCGGCCAAGGCGCTCGAGCGCCAGAATGCGGCGCTGCTAGAAGCAGCGTCCGTCAAGGCATAAGCAAAGGGAGGGAGAAACAATGACCGATCACAAGACCGGAACACGTGAAGAGTGGCTTGCGGCCCGGTTGAAGCTGCTCGAGGCCGAAAAGGCGCTGACGCGGCGTAGCGACGAACTGGCGCGGTGGCGGCAGGAGCTGCCGTGGGTTCGAATCGACAAGAAGTACCGCTTCGAGACCGACGAGGGCACAGCGTCCCTCGCCGATCTCTTCAGAGGACGCTCGCAGCTCCTCATCTATCACTTCATGTTCGGGCCCGAGTACACGGCAGGGTGTCCGTCCTGCTCGGCGATCGCGGACGGCT
>DASWFZ010000159.1:0-3314 GCA_036393975.1 bacterium
GGCTCTGTCGGCGTCGGATGGGTTCACGTTAGCTGCGCCCAGGGAGCCGCCCGCCGCGTCTAGGCACGCCCACAGGAGCGCCGCGCCGGATGGGAATGTCCGAGTTCTGATACACCGGACGATGCCAGCGACGATCCGGTAGCACCCGCTGGTGCGCATCGTGGCCTTCGGCTAGACTCCCCGGCAGTCGTCCTCCACCGAGGTGCCCATGCGGTTGATCGGGCTCGCGGTCGTTCTCGCCGCCGAAGCACAGCAGGCGGGAAATCTTTACCGGAACTGCATTCGGATTCCCAGGGTGGGTTTCCGTCGTCTTGTCGCGCTTGGGGTAATTCCCTCAGTGGCACTGACGGGGTGCGCGAGCGCACCCTACTACGCCCACCCCGACTTACGCGAGCGGTCAAACCAGATCGCGAGCATCGCTGCCATCACCGTCGATGTCAGGGTACTGAGCTGGGGTCTCGGTGGCGGCCAATTCTCAGGTGAGTGGTCGGAGACGGCTCGGACCAATCTGAGAAATGCGATCGCGAAGCACTTTGGAGGCGATCCACGTTTCGCCGTCAAGGAGTTCGCTCCCACGGAGGCGGAGGCGACCCAGCAGGAGCTGGAGCAGGTGCGCCATGTGATGGAGGATATCCTCGTGGCTAGGGTCGACAAGGGAGTCGCATGCTTGCCCGGCCCCACTCTCGCGCTGGCGGACGCTGCCGGGACCAATGCTTTGCTACTGGCCTACGCGAGCGATCGCATCAAGACTGGTGGCCTCCGCGCGGCAATGGTCGTAACTTTCGTGCTGGTGATTCCCGTTTTCGCGGCAATGGTTATCCTCGACCCCTCCTGGCTCGGGCGCGTGAAGCCCGTTGTGGGCGACTATCGTGTCCAAGCACTCGACACAATCACGTTATGTCTCGTCGATCCTCGCAAGGGCGATGTCCTCTGGTTCCATCTCCAGCCCATCGGCACTGGGAATTTGCTTGACGGGTCCCACGTCGAACGACTGATCGGCGACGCTTACGCCAAATTCAGAGAAGCTGCGCACCAATGAGTTGTAGCGTTCGGTCTGACGATCCAGCGCCCTGAAAGTCCGACGCGACTAAAACATGCAGCGGAAAAGTTCCTTGAAACATCCACGTGGTTCCGTCTGTCGGCGCCGTCCAGTTATGGAGGACCAGATGTCGGATTCCGCCGTCTCTCCGAGACCAAGAATCGTCGCCTACTGGATCTTGCGATGCTGTCCTCGGTTTTGACTCGGCGGATTCGGGGTCGGGATGGGTCCCTCAGGACCGTGCACGTAGTTCGAGTACTGGAACTGAACCGGAGCGGTCCCGCCGCCCGCGACCGGCACTTCCTGAAACACGAGCGTCAGGGGGTTCGCCTCGAAGACCGGAAAGTCGCCACACTCTTCGCCCTGTCTCGATGTCCAGCCAAGCAACGAGGGACTCCCCCCCCGGATGACCTGCTCGACGTCCGGATCGGTCCGGGCTTCGTTGAGCTCATGGTAGAAGGTTGCCACCACGTTCTTCCACGGAGCATCGAAGACCGGGATCCCGTTGGTCTGCCGGCCGCTTGCCTCGGAATACACCCCGACCGCGTAGTACACGGTCCGCCCGCCAATCTGAACTGAGCCGTGGTAGCCGCCCAGGCCGTGAAGCGAGTCGGCCTCTTCCTCGTGAGGAACACCAGGGCGCCTGGACTCGCCTTGGGGCACCCCTTGAGACCCGCCCGGTTGCGGGTTGTCGTTCAAGACCACTCCGCGTGGCAGCATGACATTGAATACGGTTGAGCCGAGATCGAAGCCGTCAAACTTCCCCTGTCCAAAGAGATCGGAAACGAGTCCTTCAACATCGCCCTGGGACATCCGGACGGGCGCCGGCCCGGGAAGCTTCTCCGACGGCTTGAAAGCGCTCGTCGGGGGGCGCAAGAAATACTGCGCCATAACGTTGTTCAGAGACGGATCGCCCATGGCCGCCGCCAGCGCGCGATCGATGTTCTGGATGTCGGTTTGCTGCCAAGCGTCACCGCCAATATAAAAGCTAGTGAACGTCAGGTCTGAGATAGTCTTGCCCCCGTGGAAAAGGAGATCGTGAGCAGGCGTCGGAGGAATGCCGGGCGCGAGCTGCTCAGGCTGAAGGCCTGGTACACCTCCAAGCGCACGGTACTTGTCTTCCGCCCCTGAGCCGCGCCGGACATAGATATTCATCGGCCGCGGCCTGCGCGTGCCCTCCGAGAAACTCGCCATCGTCCACCCCCAAGCCAGGTTTCGCGATATGGACTTGCCGAACGTCAGCCGGAGAGGCTCGCAACCCTGCTACTTCGGCGGAGCCGCCGCCTTCTGCGTAAAGTCGAAGCAATCACTCATGTCGTCGGCAGCCTGCATGCGCTGATTCAGCGGGGGAATGTTGAAGATCTGCGAGGCGAATTTCACCAGGCTCACGTGCGAGTGCAGGTTCTTCGAGATGTACCCACTCTTCGCGTACGGGCTCAGCACGAGGCAGCCCACGCGCGAGCCGTAGCGGAACTGGGTCCCATCCGTCCACGATTCCACCTTCGGCGGATCCACGTGGTCCACCCAGCCACCCCAGTCGTCCCAGGTGATGAAGATCACCGTTTTGGGCCACAGCCCGCCCGTCACGATCGCGTTCACCTGAGCCGCCGTCCACTGCATCCCGTGCGTCACGTTCCCGATCAGCGGATTTGGTGGATCGGAGAAGTCCCGTGGGTGCTCGCTCTCGGGGTGATCTGCGTACACCCACGACACGTGCGGCAGGTTACCCGCGGCGGCGTCGATCGCAAACTGCGCCGATCTCAGCGTCGGCTTCCCCTTCAGCTCGCCGATTTTCGCGAACGCGTAGCCGCTGTAGTTGCGCCAGGTCCGGCCGGCCCGTTCCAGGGCGATCGGTAGCGTGGCCAGATTGAAGGTCGGGCCCACAGGTCCGGTCCGGTACCCGCCTGGGGGGTTGTCGATAATCGTCGAATCACCCGCGATCAACATGAAGTGGTTCGGCGTTGATGGCCCGGCCACATCGGTGAAGTAGTTCTCGCACAGGGTGAACTGTCGCGCATAGGCGAAGTACGAGGGGATATCCTGCTCGACGAACTGTTCGCCCACCGCGGTCTGCTTCCGCGTCAGCCAGTGCGCGTGGTTGTGGGGAGGGTCCTTCGTCGGCGGATTCGCCGACCGCGGCAGCGTCACCCCATTCGCACCGCGCAATGTCCCGAAGTAATTGTCGAAGCTGTGGTTCTCCTTGATGATGAGCACGACGTGCTCGATCGGCCCCGCCGCCGCTCCACCTTTGCCCGAGCCCGACCCGCCCGGCTGC
>DASWFZ010000160.1:0-5163 GCA_036393975.1 bacterium
TTCACGTCGACGCCATCCTGGGTAAGCTTGGGGCGCACAGTCGCACCGAAGCGGTCACACGCGCGGCCCGCTTAGGGCTCCTCGTTTTCTGACCGAGGCTGTTTCCAGCCCCCCCTCCCCAAACGGGGGATGTGGAAGTGCCCCTCGCGTGGCTATGCTGACGGCGAGGAGAGTGATCACAGATGCAAGGACTCAATGAAATTTCTGGTGAGCTATCCGGAATCGTAGAGAAAGTGGCGCCGTCGGTTGTGCGCGTGGAGGCGAGGCGGCGGATCCCGGGGAGTGGGATCGTCTGGGCCGCCGATGGCACGATCGTCACCGCGGATCACATCGTCGAGCGAGAGGAGGACTTGCGCATCGGCCTTGCTGATGGTCGGGTTGTCGAGGCGGCCCTGGTCGGGCGCGACCCCACCACTGATGTAGCCGTGCTCCGGGCGCAGGCCGCCGGTCTGTCGGTTCCGGCGTGGAGCGACGGGGAGCGAGCGAAAGTGGGACAGCTCGTCCTCGCCCTGGGCCGCCCGGGACGTACGGTGCGTGCTCGGCTGGGGATGATTAGCGCCTTGGGGGATGCGTGGCGGGCGCCGGCCGGAGGGGAACTGACCCGATACCTGGAGGCGGATGTAGCAGTCCGCGTCGGATTCTCGGGGGGCCCCCTCGTGGATACTGCAGGTGCGGTGCTCGGGATGAATACCGCGGGTTTGCTGCGCGAGGCCGCGCTCACAGTGCCGGTTGCAACACTGCGCCGCGTGGTCACGACGCTGCTCACACACGGGCGTATTCGCCGCGGCTACCTCGGACTTGGAGCACACCCGGTTAGGTTGCCGGCGGCGTGGCAGCAGCAAGGCCAGGAAGCCGGTTTGCTGATCGTGTCGATTGAGCCCGGGAGTCCTGCCGAACGTGGCGGGCTGTTGATGGGAGACACTCTTGTCGCCCTCGAGGGCACTCCGGTGCGTCGCCACGACGACATTCAAGCGCGTCTCACTCCCGAGTCCGTGGGCACGTCGGTGCGCGTTCGGTTGATTCGCGGCGGAGAGGTGAAAGAGCTCACCGTCACGATCGGCGAGCGCCCCGCGCGATGAGCGCGCTCGCCATTTCGCAGATCGTCTACCGCCGACCTCGACCTAATCACCACGGCGCCTAAATGTCGCCGTCAGTAAGAAAATCTGCGGCCCTGTGATAAACTCGCAGGGCCGCAGATTTGGGTGGATCAGCCTACCCTGTCTGATTTCCAGCGGGTTGATATCTTGACATGGGTTTGCCTTGACATGAACGCGGCGGGTTGTCGATAATCGCCCTATGTGCCCGCCCGATGAACAGGCGCTGGAGGAGGCGCAGATGAGCACGGTCACCATCGCGCCGCCCTCCGAGCGCATCGACTACGCCACGGTCCTGCCGATCCAGACAAAGTGGATCGTGCTGGTTGGCGTCTTGATGGGGTTGTTTGTGGCCGCCCTCGACCAGACGATCGTGGCGACCGCCCTGCCGGCGATCATCGCCGATCTCCACGGCATCGATCTCCTGGCTTGGGTCCCCGCAGGCTACCTTGTGGCCAGCACGACGACCGTCCCCATTTACGGCAAGCTGTCCGACTTGTATGGGCGTCGGAGCATCATGCTGGTGGGCCTCCTAGTCTTCCTGGCGGGGTCGGCCTTGTGCGGCATCGCTGCCAGCATGATGCAGTTGATCCTGTTCCGTGTGCTGCAGGGAATCGGAGCCGCGGCCCTCACGTCGTCGGCGTTTGCTGTCATCGCCGACCTTTTTGTGCCTGCGGAGCGGCCCCGCTACCAGGGTCTGTTCGGCGGAGTCTTCGCACTCGCCAGCGTAGTTGGCCCGTACCTGGGCGGGGTGCTCACCGACCACATCAGTTGGCGGTGGGTCTTCTATGTGAATCTTCCCGTGGGGCTGGTGGCGATGGCGTTTATCATTGCACGTATGCCGCGGCTCCACAGCGGGCTGCGAGGGTCGGTGGACTGGGCAGGCACGGTCCTGCTCATTGCGGGGGTGGTCCCGTTGCTGCTGGGGTTGACGCTGGACAAGCACGTTTACCCCTGGTCGTCCCCGCTCGTGGTGGGCCTCTTCACCGTCGCCGCCCTGGCGACCGGTCTCCTTCTGCTAGTAGAGACCCGCGCGAGCTCGCCGGTCATTCCGCTTGACCTGTTCCAGAACCGGACATTCTCGGTGGTCTGCGCGGCCTCGTTATTCATCGGCGCGTCGTTCTTTGCCGCGATCTTCTTCATCTCTATCTTCATGGTGAACGTGGTCGGCGTGTCCGCGACCGCAGCGGGGAGCACGCTCATCCCGCTCACGTTCTCGCTCGTCGCCGGCGCGATAACCTCCTCGATGATCGTACAATGGCTGGGTCGGTATAAGTTTCTCATCATGGCAGGGTTCGGCGTCGCTCTCACGGGCTTTGCGCTGCTGGCCACGCTAAGCACGGACGCAACCCGCTGGGATGTCACCTGGCGGATGATCGTCCTGGGCGTGGGGCTGGGGCCGGCGATGCCGCTGCTCAACCTGGTGATTCAGAACGCGGTCCCCTTCCAGAAGGTGGGTGTGGCCACAGCCAGCCGGCAGTTCTTCTTGCAGATCGGCGCGGCAGTAGGAACGGCGGTCTTTGGCACCGTCCTGTCCACGCGGCTGACGGCGCAACTGGCGCGCACGGCCGGTCCCCTCCTATCACAACTGTCTCCATCGGTCCGTGCGGTCAATCTCGAACACCTGCGTAGCGGCGCCGTGACATCGGGAGCGGTCAGTGGGTCAATGTCTCCGGCGTTGCGAGAGGCGGTGCGGCAGGCGTTTGCTGTGAGCGTGACCCAGATCTACACGTACGCCACCTTTGTCCTCGCGGCGGCTTTGATCGTAATCGTGGCGTTACCTGAGCTTCCGTTACGCCGTAGCAATCAGCCCGATCCGACGCCGCCTGTCGCTTAATCGCCCGGCGCGCCAGGGGATTCTGCATGGGTAATACGGGGCGGTCGATCGTGGAGGCCGTGGTGAGTTGGCCCGGGGTGGAGGCTCACCCCCACCGGTTTGGCGGGATCGAGTTCACTGTCGAGCACCGCGAGATCGGCCACCTGCATGGGGACCGATTGGCCGACCTGCCCTTTCCCAAGCGGATTCGCGACGAATTGATAGCGTCGGGCCGTGCAGAATCCCACCATGTGTTGCCGGATACGGGGTGGGTGAGCCGGTGGATTCGAGGACCCGAGGACATTCCTGAAGTCGTCGCTCTGTTCCGGCTCAATTACGAGCGGTTGTCGACGATCGGCAAGGCCCCCAAAGAAAGCATCCTGACGCCTCCCGAGACATCCTAAGCCCAGACGGTTAGACCTCATTTAGGTAATGTGGCCGTTCGCATGCAGCCACCGGCCGGTTGTCGCCATGGCCTCGTCGATGGATTGGTGCGGTGACCACCCGAGCAACGCCCGAGCTTTCTCTGTAGAAAAGCGCGCGCGGCTCATGACGTAGCCCAAGGCGGAACGCCGGACGCGTGGCGGCCGGCGCGTGAGGATCGCCCGCAGCTCATCGCCCAGTGCGAGCATCCACGCGGCGGGGTACGGGATGGACCGCACCGGACGCCCCACCATCCGCGCATAGTACCCTAAGTAGTCTCGCCAGGGCATGTCCTGATCGACCAGCGTGAACGCATGCCCTACGACCTGCTCCCGCGCGCAAAGCAGCAACGCGTCGACAAGATTCTCAACATAGACGGGCCGGCACAGGGCGTGCCCACCCGCCACCATCGCCGGTCGGCCCCGGCGGATCCATTCCGTAAACCGGATCGTGAAACCGCGAGACCGCGGCCCGTAGACCATCCCGGGCCGGACGATGACCGCCGGGAGTCCTTGCGCTGCGACTTCCCCTACGGCTTCTTCGCCTTGAATCTTGCTGTCGCCATAGATCTCCACGCCTCCCCAGAGTGGAGACGATTCCGTGACGAGGCCACTGCGGACGGGCCCGTAGACGGTAATGGAGCTGAGGTGCACGAACCGCGCGACCCCCTCGGCGAGGGCATCACGCGCCAGGGCCATTGTTCCCGCGACGTTGACCGCCCAGGCGATCTCGCGCGTGTACGGCCGGCCCAACCAGGCCCCGCAGTGAAATACGACTGAACAGCCGCGGCACACACCGCGCAGCGTCGCGGGATTGCTCAGATCACCCACAGCGACCTCCGCACCCGCAGCGGCCAGCGCGGCGGCCTGGTCCGGCCGTCGCACGAGGGCGCGCACGGGCACGCCCATCGCCAGGAGGCGTTGGGAGAGGTGACTGCCGATCAAGCCAGTCGCCCCTGTCACTAACGTTTTGGGAAGTGGATCACTGATGCTGGTCACGGTCCCCCGAATTCGACGTCCCAGCGTTTCCTCCCCAGGGTTACGCGCTCCGTCGATGAGGCCGCTGACAGGGAATGTCTCGCGCTATGGGAAACTTCCCCCAGCATGACAAGAGAGGATGGCTGGGCCGCGGTGTGCGAGTGGATTCAAAATCCCAACCTGCGCAAGCACTTGCTGGCGACCGAAGCGGCCATGCGGGCGTACGCGCGGCGGTTCGGTGAAGATGAGGAGAGCTGGGGCTTCGTGGGGCTCGTCCATGATCTCGACTATGAGCGGTGCCCCTCTCAGGAAGCCGGACATCCGTTTATCGGCGTGGAAGAGTTGCGCCGCCGCGGCGCACCCGAAGCATGGTGTCGTGCGGCGCTGTCGCACGCGAGCTACTCCGGAATTCCACGGCAAACGCGGATGGAAAAGGCCTTGTTTGCCGTGGACGAGCTGGCCGGATTCATCATTGCAGTCGCCTTGGTCAGGCCAAGCAAATCCTTAGCGGAAGTCGACGTGGCCTCAGTGAGGAAGAAGATGAAGGACAAGGCGTTCGCGCGGGGCGTGAACCGTGACGATGTGATCCACGGGGCCGAGGATCTGGGCGTCCCCCTGGACGAGCACATCGGCGTCGTCCTCCAGGCCCTGCAGGGCGCGGCAGTCGTCCTTGGACTGTGAGCCGTGGCTGCGGTGAACCCGTGCGTGCCCCCTGCGCCCCTTATATACTTCCTGGAGGTCTCCCGTGACGCTGCCTGCTCTGCGCGATGAGCGCCGCCGCGGATTCGCTCCGGTTTCCCGGAGGGGCCTAGCCCCGTGGTAGGGACGCTCGTCAATGCCCTCGCCGTTCTTG
>DASWFZ010000161.1:0-11761 GCA_036393975.1 bacterium
CGATCGCTCGCGAACAGCCTGGAGAGCGCGAGTAATACCCTCTCTGTCGAGAACGAACTCGAGAGGTCCTACTTCTCGCTGATAGACATCTGCCGGAATCGCCTGTCTGACGTCATCTTCCAAGATATGGTACGTAGGGAGTCCCAACGGGACCCCCGCCAAGGGTCCGGCGTAGCTTGGATCGCCCTGCGTGAGCGTCGTGGCAGTCATCATTGTGCTACCGGCGGTAGGAGTGCCCAACAACACCACCATCCGGTCCTTGTGACCGCCTTCCGCCACGCGGCGGATCGACTCCTGCTCCTCCAGATCCATGGCTCCGGCTGACGTTCAGACGAAGCACTGTGTCGCCATGTAGACAACCACAGCACCGGCGCTCTCGGCGCAGGCCTGAAGCGCTGGTCCAGGCACTCCGTCACGCTCGCCCAAAGCCAGGACCAGCTTGCCCTTCAAGTCGATCATCTCTTCCCCTCCTTCCATACTGCTCTATTTCCCTTGTCGTTCAAGAATTAAGCTGGCTCCATCAGCCATCTCGGTCATCCGTCCCAGGAAGAGGCTTCCCTTCGCCACAAACTGGCAGCGCTGCATCGATCCGTCCGTTAACCCTGCAATCGCGTGCGGCAAATAGGGAATCGCCGAAGGGATGACGCCCTGAGTGGGCGAGAACCCGAGCATCCCGTGCGTCGCGATGAATTCAGGCATCTGCTCCCGCCTAATCTCCCCTGCCTGGGCGGCGAGCGCTGCGATTATCTGGTAGTTGCGCGCTGGCACGTCGCCGGACCCTGCGGGTTCGGTGATATCTGGATCATGCAATTCCACCGCATACCGGTCAACCTCCTGAAGATGCAGCCCGTTCGCTCGGAGCGGCCCCATCGTCAACGACGCAGCCATCTGGTGCGGAGCCGAGCCTTCCCCAGTGCGGTGGATTGCCACCGCGTCCAGCCGGACAACCGGACTGCGGTCGTCATCCGACACGACATCAATCGCCACTCCTGCCAGCATGTCCTCGAGCACCGGGTAGCCTGCCGACAGATGCCCCCGAAACTTCATCCCGAGCTTCGCGAGCGATCCTCCGGCCACGACGACGACTCGTCGGTGTAGGCCGCTGGCTACCATGCCGCTGGCCATGATCAGCGCATGGATCGGCCCCGCGCAGAACGCCTTCACGTCCGCCCCTCCAGCCCCCCGCAGACCGGCCAGCTCGCCGATGGCTTTCGCCAAGTTCCCGCCGCCGCGCTGGTAGCGATCACCCACGGCCTCCTCCCCGCATCCGAGCAGGAAATCCACAGGCTCGGCCGGAGCCACGTCGTCCAGAAGCCTGCGCAGCGCCAGGGCCCCAGTTACCTTCGCAGCAAGATTCTCGAGCAAGACCGCTCCGGCGAGCGACTCATCCCGGTCGTGCCCGGGCAGCACCACCCCTGCAATCTCATCATGCTCGTTGCAAAACGGCTCCGCACCGGCTTGAGTGGCCCGGAGCAGCCTGTCGTCGTCGGCGATCGTTACCTTGGCCTCTTCAAGATGATTGCCGAAGCGCTGGACGAAGTCGTTCGACAGATACACAAGGCGGGCTGTATCCGCGCGCGCGAGCCACGCGTAGAAGGTCGGCTCGTCGATCATGAGGCCTGCTGGCCCGGTCATACTGGCCTTGGGTATTAAGTGTGCGTGCCATGGCCGTGGGATCTCGCGGAGTGCATCGGGGGTCAGGTTCCCGATCATCACCTGGTGTGGCGGGTACCCCACAGCCTCCAGGAGCGTGCGTCGACGCTCACGGATCGCCTGACGCAGGCGCGGGCCCCCCGCTACCAGCTCGCGTCGTGGTTTTGAGCCAGATACTGTCAGGTCTGGGGTGTGCGCGAGGACGAACCGGGCCGCCCGGATGACCGGCCTAGTAGTCATAGTAGCTCTGTCGGCCCAGCCCGTAGTTGTCAAAGTGCCCGAACACGGGCGAGTAGGCGCCAGAGAGCGCTTCCAGATCTAGAGGTCCTTGAGCCGGCGTGCGCAGCTCAGGTCGCTCCTGATTGAAGACGAGTTCGACGCCCCCGACCACACGGCTGACGGCTGGGAGACGATCAGAGGGGGCCAGCGTGCCCGTGCTCACGATCGCATTGGCCTCGGGCACACTGAACAATAACGGGGGCTCGTCCGTCCCAGTTTCATCCAACTCAGGTCGCATCCGTACCACCTTGATATCGGATTCGATCGTCAGAAAGACGGTCTTGATACCGGTTCTCTCGAGCCCCTGAATCGTGAGCATCACCTCGATCAGATCGTTTCCGCCATGGTTCCAGGTCACCAGAGCTCCCTCGGCCCCGAGCATTTTAGCCAGCTTCGCCGTCTGATACGCGGACAATTGTTTGTCTTTGAGCGCACCCCATCTGGTGCGAGAAATGATGCACCCCACCCAGTCGAAGTCCCGTCCGTGACGATCGTACATCGCTTCGAGCACGGGGTTGTTCACGTGCAGCCATGTGCATTTGCCAGGATAGCCTACGACGGCATCGCCAACAATTGCGCCGTCGAGGATTTCGTTCGGATGAAGCACGATCGGCAGCGCATGTGGGGTGAAGCCGTAGATTCCGGTCCCAATCCCCGGCACCATCGATGCGTTCAGGGTGTGCACGTGCACGACCCGCGGCAGCAGCGCGGCGGGGCGCGGCAGGGCGAATTGTCGCCGACGCGGCGGTTCCAGCCCGCGCAGCAAACCCGCGAGAGCGTCCGCCACGCGGTGGCCGGCCTGACGCAGCGCCTCGTTCCATTCTGTCAGTTCGAGGTCGGGCTGCGTTTCGAGAGTCAGCACGAGATACCGCAGACTGCTGTAGACAGTCACCGCGCCGGGGCCGGTCATGTCTATGATGCTGTCCGTCGCCGCGCTCACCGCGCGACGAATGTGGGGAAGAACTTCGGCGCAGACCATCACCGCAAACCCCTCGTACCGGAAGGTCACGCCGGCTCCTACCGTGTCTGTGGGATGCCCGGCCACACCAGGATAGACGTGACCGCGCCCCTCGATCTTGATCCGGGGCTCGATGACGTCTCGCATGAGGATAATTCGCGCATCGTCACCCGGGGCTACCAAGTCGATTGCGACGCGCCGAATGCGGTCGTCCTCGAGGACAAGATCGCGCACGGCATCCGGGGCGATCGTCAAGACGCCATCGGACCACCCCGCGGGGGTCCCGGCCGAGAGGCGCCGGACTGGGAACGTGCCGATCTGGAGGTCCATCGTCCTGTTTTTTCCTCCTTAGGCCACACCGTCCAGCGTGGGCCCATCGACATTGCGTTGCAGCATGCCTAAGGCGTGTTCGACAAGCCGGCGGCGGAGCGCCCTGTCCGCCTCGGGGGCCAATGACGGATCACCGCACACGTGCTCGATCTTGACCCCTTGCACGACCCGGTTCGCCCCTGCCTGCATGGCCAGCGGAGGGAGCGCCGTGATCACCGCAACGGGAATACCGATCCGGTCAAGTTCCTTTGCGATCGTTGCGCCGCAACGATTGCACGTTCCTCAAGTCGCCACCAGCAGAACGCCGTTGACGTTGGCCGAGCGGAGGGTCGCTGCGATCTCCTGCCCGTTCCGTTTGCAATCCGCCAGGCGCTGGTCGTTGCCGGTTGTCGCGCAGTAGAACTCCAGCAGGTCGCCGATTGCGCCTTCCCGCTGCAGGTCCCGCACGACATCGAGCGGCAGGACAAGGTTGGGATTATCCGAGGCCATCTCGTTGAAGAACCCGCCGTGCACGCACTCGTAACGATCCGCAGTCAGCGCCTCGATGCTGCCGATGTCATACTTCACCCACCGTGTCTCACTGGAGCGCTTGAGATGATCGGGGTTCCCCCTGGGAACGATGGCGCCCGTTGTGACCAGAGCGAGCCGGGCCCGGCGCAGGTCGGGCACCGGGGGAGCCGGGGAGACCGTCTCATACGCGTCGACCAGCATCTCGGTTCGGAAGGGTTGGCCCGATAGCTTCGCTACCAACATATCCACGGCGCGCTCGGCACCGGGTTTCTCACGTACCCCGGGCCGCCGCAATCCTCGGGGCAGGTACCCTTCAGCCTCGGCGGGTCCCACCGGCTCACCTGATGCGAGCTTGTACCCCAAGGCGACTATCGCGGTCAGCGCCGGCTGCATCCCCACGGCCGAGTCCGCTGTAGGGACGACGTAGGCCCGGCGGTAGATCAGCAGTCCGGGATTTTCGGAGTGCATCCCCGTGACGGCCGGGATCTTCAACTCATCGGCCACGCGGCAAACTTCGGCGCACGCCACGCCGTAGCGCCCGGCCGCGAACGCCGGCCCGGCCACGATCAGGTCGGGCCGGACCGCATCCGCCCATCCACGCACCGCTCGCCGCGCTTCCGCAGTCCGCTCGGCGAAGAAGTTATCGCCGCACACCATCGTGGAGGCCACCTGTCCACCGTCCTTCAAGACTGCCTGGAGGAGGCGCCCGGGACCGACGACACCCTCTCGCGCCTCGGGCGGGTGGTTCGCGCTTCCCTCTCCGCCCAACCCGGCGAAGAACTGGTTAATGTAGTGGCCGATGCGGAGCACTGCTGCACCTCCTGCGCAATGCGGGTGCGAATCGACGGCGACGATTAGTGCAAACGATAGTGGGATCTCTTGTGTCTGTCATTCGGCAACTCGCTTGCGGTGCCTTCGCAGCGCGCTTCGTCACGAGAAGATCCAATCTTGGAGCTCGACGCCCAGGCCCGGGGCCTGAGGCACCTGAATCATACCGTCCTCCACCACGAGCGGCTCCTTGAGCGTTGATTGATACACTGAGGCGGGGAGTGCGGGGGGATCGTGAGGGAATTCGAAGTACGTGCCGTTGGGGATCGCGGCAGCGAGGTGCAGGTTTGCCACTGTGCCCAGTGGGTCGCCCCAGGTATGGGGGGTGACCGTGACCCCCGCGGCATGGGCCATCGCGGCGAGCGCCCGCGTTCGCAGCAAACCCTCGCAGAGGATCATGTCCGGCTGCAGAATATCATAGCAACCATCCAACAGCAGACGTTGCAGATCATCGAATCGCTGGTTGCTATTGCCACCGGCGATGGGGATAGGCGAGGCGTCGTGCAGCCGCTGCAGTTCGGCGTACGCGTGCCGCGGCAGAGGTTCCTCTAACCACTCCACGCCGTATTCGGCCAATGCCTCCGCTGTGTGAAGCGCCCGATGATACGTCCACTGAGGACCTGGTACGGGGGCATCGGAGGTATCCGTCTGGTTGGCGTCCACCATGATGGCCATCTGGTCACCTACTGCCTTCCTCACTGCCGCCACCAGCGCGACGTCCTCCTCTAGGGTGTCGTTGCGGATGCGTAGCTTGATGGCGCGGAATCCCTCGTCGCGCAAGCGTCGGGCATCGCTAGCGCGACGCGCAGGGGCGAGATTCTGTCCAGTATCTGCGTATGCAACCACCTTGTCACGGGCGTTCCCCAGTAGCTTGTAAATCGGCATCCTGGCCACCTTGCCCAGGATGTCCCATAGCGCCACCTCGATGAACCAGACTGCGGCACCAAAGTAGGGCCACAGGTAACGGAGAGTGGCGCCGTGCTTCTCCAGGCGAAGCGGGTCCTCTCTCACCAGATAGGTGGCGATTCGCGCCACACAGTCTTCCTCTGCGCCAAAGAACTGATGCCCGGCGATACCATAGACATCGGCGTCCGTGTCAATCCGGACGTAGACGAAGCGAAGTTGGGTCTCCTCGACGCCAGGGGCCCAGGCGGGATAAAAGGGCTGAGGGAGGGGGACGTTCACCTGACGAGTACGCACCCGGGTGATCCGCAGACTTCTTCCCCCTTCTCGGGTAGCGCTGCCACCTTGATACCTTGACCGCTATTCCCTAGCCTTTCAGGGCGGCCACCATGCAGCCTCGCGCGAGCGCGACGCCCAAGACCAGCACGAATGGCGCGACTATACCAAACCTTATAGACAGTCTCAAGATGGACAGTCTCAAGGGTTCTAACGCCCCGCCGTCGCAGACCCGCGTCGATCGTGCTCCGGGTCGTTCCACTGCGGCCGGATATCGTAAACGAGACTGTATTCCTGAAAGCTGAGCCAGAAGTGTAGAAGGCAGGAACAAGGCACGGCCACAAGGGTGTCCGTGCCGGGTTGAGGGGGTGCGGGAGGACCCAAAAGAGAGGAATTCTGAAACCTAAAACGGAAATCCCGGTAACTCACGTTTGCTACCAGAAGAGGAGGGGTCAAAGTGATTGGATTGCGGGAACTACCGCGCTGGCTAGGGCGGAGGTCGGTCAGCGCACTGGTCCTGGTGCTGGTGGTGGGAGCCGTCCAAGTCACGAAGGCGGCGCCGACAACCACGCTCACGTTCCTGGGTCCCAAGTTTGACGAATGGGAAGCGTTCGTCAAGGTCGCCAACGAGACAGGCAAGAGCATCGGCGTGCAGGTGGAGCCGAACTATCAGGACTGGGAGGACGTCTTCAAGAAGGCCCTCCTCGATTTCAAGGCGGGCGTCAAGACCTGGGACCTGGTCTACGCGTACAACACCTGGGTCCCGGCCATCTCAGAGACTAAGGCGTTCACCCCACTCGACGACTTCATGACCAAGCCCGAGAACAAGGCGATGGTCAAGCCAGACGACTTCATCAAGGAGAGCACGGAGGGGCTCCAGTTCAACGGTAAGACCTGGGCGTTCCCGACCCTGTCGGCGCCCTACGTCCTCGCCTATCGCACCGACCTCCTGACGAACGCCGCCGAGAAACAGGCGTTCAAGGCGCAATACAAGTACGACCTGCCGTCGCCGCCGCAGACGTACGCGCAACTGATGGACATCGCCCAGTTCTTTACGCGCAAGAAGGGGACTGCGGTGGGCGGGACCCCGGCGGCCGAGGATTTCTACGGGATCTGCATGGCCGGTAAGACGGGCGGCTACCTCTTCCACCGGTATGAGATGTTCCTCGTCGCGTTCGGCGCCGACCTCGTCTGGGATCAGAAGACCAAGAAGCCAACTGCGGATTCCAAGGAGAGTATCGCGGCGGCCACGTACTTCGTTCAGCTCCACAAGTACCAGCAACCGGGATCCGAAGGGCACACGGGCGGCGGGACGCAGCGCCTCTTCGCCGCGGAACGGTGCGCAACGACGGTGGATGCTCTCGATAACATTCTGTCGGTCGTCGAGGTCCCGAATCTCTCGAAGATCGTCGGACGGGTCACATACACACCGCTGCCGACCCAGATCCCATCTCGACCTCACGCGAACGTCGCCGATGCCAACGGCCCCGGCATCTACGCCCTCTCCACGCACAAGGACGAGGCCTTCAAGCTGCTGGCGACTGTCCTCTCCACGAACGGGACCAAGGCCCTGATGAAGGAATATCCAGCGCTGGTCCCCATGCGGGCGTCGGTCTTCAACGATCCCGAGGTCAAGCAACTCTACCCGAAGATGGTCGAGGCGATGAACGCGCAGATCAAAGCTAAGGCGTGGACGGTCTTCACTCCTGCGCTGAAGGAGCAGGTCGAGGCCCAATCGATCGTCGAAGCGGCGCTGTCGGCTGCGCTCGGTGGGCAGATGACGCCCGCGGCGGCGATGCAGGACGCGCAGGCGAAGGTGGTGGAGTTGTTCAAGCGCGCCGGGTATATCAAGTAATCGCAGCAGATCGATCGTGCACGATGCGAATGGCGATGGTGCGGACGCGCAGGTTGCGTCCGCACCATCGTGTTGATGGGCCAGCCTCTTCCTCTCGCGCTGACGGCAGCGGCCGCGGGGTCCGGCAATGAGGTGGGCGGCGCTCGGACGGGGCCGTCTGTACTTCGTGCTCCTGGCTCTGCCCGCGGTGCTCTACGTCATCGCCTGGCGTATTGCGCCTGCCCTGTACACTATCTGGTTGAGTTTCACGCAGTACAACATCATCTACGATCCCGCACCGCGGTGGAACCACCTAGCCAACTACCACAGGTTGCTCCACGATAGCGGGCTGCTCCACGCCCTGAAGCTGTCCGCGGTGTTTGCGCTTGTCGCCACCGGCCTTGAGCTCGTCATCGGGGTCGTGGCAGCGGCCTTCTTTGACAGCGATCCCCCCGGTCGGAACCTGCTGCTGGGATTCTTCCTCGTGCCCATGGTCATGGCACCCGTGGTGGTCGGGACAGCCTGGTCGGCCCTCTTCGATCCCACGGTGGGTCCCGTCATGTACTTGTTCGAGGTTTTGAAGGTGCCCGAATTTCAGTGGCTGGCGAGCCCGCTCACGGCCTTCCTGGGGTTGATTGTCGCCGATGCGTGGGAGTGGACGCCCCTCGCGGCCCTCCTGCTGTTTGCCGCCATGCAGGCGATCCCCCGGGAACAGTACGAAGCAGCGCGCGTCGACGGCGCGTCCTCGTTCCAGTTGTTCTGGCGCGTGATCCTGCCGCAGATCGCGAGCATGTTCGTTGTCGCCGGCGGACTGCGGCTCATGGACGCCTTCCTTGAACTCGACAAGGTGTTTGTCATGACCGGCGGCGGGCCGGGGACGTCGACGCAGCTCGTGAGCTACTACGTGTACAGACAGGCGTTTCAGAACTACGAACTGGGCTACGCGTCGACGGTGATCACCGGCCTGCTGGCGCTGCTCACGGCGGTGTTTGCCTTCTATCTGCAACGCTACAACCGCATCTTGAGGTCTGCGGCATCATGAGGACAGTCGCCAGGCAGATCGAGTCACGACAAGACCATGCGGGGGACGGAACCGCGGCCGCGGTCCCACGGCGCAGGCGCCTGCCCTGGAGCCAGATCATCGGCGCGGTGCTGATCTTGGGGTGGACGCTCCCGGCGTTTCTCTACCTGGTCGTGCTCTCCGTCAAGCCCGAACGCCTCATTGCAGTCCGCTCGGCGGTGATCTTCTGGCCGACGCTCGATCGCTATCGCGAACTTGTGATCACAAATCTGGGCCTCCCCATCTGGAACAGCCTCGCGACGTCGACAGCGGGGGCCCTGGTCGCGGTGGCTATGGCGAGCCTGGCGGCGGTCACGTTTACCTTCTGGGATTTTCGCGGGAAGGCGGCGCTGTTTCTGACGATTCTGCTCCCGCGCATGTTCCCACCCGTCACCACACTGATTCCGATCCATCTCGCGATGAAGACCCTAGGGCTTATTGACACGCGCACGGGGCTGATTCTGCTTTTTGCTGCGTTCCAGATCCCGTTGGCGATCTGGGTCATGCGGACCGCGCTCGCCGAGGTGCCGCGGGACCTTGTGGAGAGCGCCGCCTTGGATGGGGCCTCGCTGCCGGTGATCGTCGCCAGGGTGATCCTGCCCCTGGCCCGGCCTGGTCTGCTCGCCGCCTTCATCCTCGCTTTCATCTTCAACTGGAACGAGTTTCTCTTCCCGCTCATCCTGACGAGTTTCCACGCTCGGACTGGATCGGTGGCGATCACGAGTTTCTCAGGGGGCTACAAGTCACTGCCCTGGGGACCCCTGGCCGTGCTTGGCGTGGTCATGACGATCCCGGTGATCCTGTTCGTGCTGGTCTTCCGCGCCGCCCTCATCCGCGGGTTTACGGCGGGAGCGGTCAAAGGGTAGCGCGCCCCGCCGCGCTGCCGATCCACCGGAGATCAGCCCGCGGGAGGCCGCAGACGGAACATCTCGGCCATCTCTACTATTTCGGCCCGGGGCTCCAGAGGCAGCGCCCCGAGGTGGCGCCGTCATCCGATCCATGCCAAGTTATGCGCGATGTGTTCCTTGGGCCGTCCAGCCAATCTGCAGCCTAATGGGTGGAAGATGGTGGTCTTCCATTGACGTTGGCGGAATCTCGGAAATAACGGAACCCGCATCAGTAGCGGTCGGCGGACTTTAGTGGATAATGGTGGAATGTTGTCGAATCCGATTCAGACGCATGAGGTCGCAGGTTCAAGTCCTGCACTGCCCACCAACCCGCATCTGGAGCCGGTCAAGTCGCTGGTCATCGGAGGCAAGGGTGATCTTGTGCGTGGGAGGGAGAGCGGTGACCCGAGGAGTTGAATACGAGTTGATGCGCCCTGCGGAAATCGTGAGGGAGCGCACGAGGATCCCTCTTGTGTTCATTCCAGTCGGGCCGTTGGAGTGGCATGGCCCTCACTTACCTTTGGGAACCGATGGGCTGCACGCCCACGCTGTGGCCGTAGAGGTCGCTAGGAGGGTTGGGGGAGTCGTTCTCCCGACCTACTTCGCGGGGACCGAAACAGTGCTACCCACGGATCAGAGGCCACAAAGCCCGGCGAACCTCGGGTTTGACAATACGGAACGCATCATTGGGATGGACTTTCCTGACAACCCGGTGAAGAGCCTCTATTTTGAGGAAGGTGTGTTCGCGGTCATGGTTCGTGAGATCCTACGGTTGTTAAAAGCTGATGGCTATCGGCTGCTGGTTATTGTCAATGGACACGGCGCCGAGAATCAACAGCGTACGCTTCGTCGCTTGGCAGCTGAGGAGGCTTACCCTCCCGACGTGCAGGTTGTGCACACGATGACCTTTGTCCCCACCGTGCCACCATTTTCCGCCATCGGTCATGCAGAGAAGATTGAAACTTCGATCATGATGGCATTGATGCCTGACTTTGTCGACGTGAGGACGTTACCCTCGAAGGAGATGCCGCTTCGGTATCGGGACTACGGGATCGTTGACGGAAAAACTTTCGACGGTTATCCGACGCCGGATTTCACGCTTCGTACGGAGTCGGATCCTCGCGACGCATCGGGTGAGCTAGGTCAAGAGATTCTTGCTGCCGAAGTGGATCATCTCGTAGAGGCAATCCAGAGACACGTTCAATCGATGCGTTGAGCCGTCCTACGTGATGGCTGTCGGCCAGGATGCCAGCGGCTACCTGTCGGCAGCAAACCCCGCACTCTTCAACCTCGGCATGCCGTCGGCGAACATCTGGAACCCGGCGACGCGTGTGCTGGACGCTGCAAAGAGATTCTGATGGTAGAGGTAGATGACGTTCCGGCGGGCCCGGATCTTCGCGATTACCTCCGCGATGAGTTTCTTCCGCGCCTCGAAGTTCGTTTCGACCCGCTGCTTGTCGAGGAGTGCGTCAATTTCGGGATCCTGCGCGTTTCCATAGTTGTCCGCGCCCTTCGAGTGGTGAAAGGCGTAGAGGTTCCCATCGGGATCTACCCGACCAGACCACGGGGTGACGGACATTTGGAACCGGCCGGCCGTATTGGCCGCGAGCCCGGTCGCGGCCTCGATCGGCCGCAAGGCGATGTTGAAGCCTGCATCTCTCACCAACGATTGGATCAGCTCTCCCATGCGAACCATGACGGGGGTATTCGGGACGGTCAGTTCCACTGTCACCGGAGTCGGTGCGCCCGATCTGGCAACAAGTTCTTTGGCCCTGGCGATGTTTCGGCCCGGGCACGTGAGGTCTTTGGGGTAGTACGCATTGACCGGTGCGATCGGGTTGCAAGCAGGCAGTTGTTTGGCGCCGAAGACGAAGCGATTGATCCGATCGCGATCGAGCGCTAACTCAAAGGCCTCGCGGAGCTGGAGGTCTGTCATCGGACTATCGATGCGCCCCGGGGGTTGGCCGATCCCGGCACCATTCGCGATGTTGATCGAGATTGGCACGTATCCGTTGGACGTGACGGTTAGGAGTGTAAATTTCGGATCGCGCTGAACGGCAAGAATATCCGACGCCGCCAGGCGGTCGACGATGTGGAGGTCACCTGAGCGGAGATTCAAGAACCGGACGTTTTCGTCAGGGATTGGTTTGAAGATCACACGGTCCAGGTAGACGTTGTTGGCATCATAGTAGTACTTGGACCGCTGCAGGACGATGCGGTCGCCGATCGCACGCTCCACGAAA
>DASWFZ010000162.1:0-3153 GCA_036393975.1 bacterium
TAGCCACTTCACGTGTACTCAGGCCTGCGCTGTGGTAATCGCGCAGAACCGACTGCACCCTATCCAACCCGCCGAGGTCGCGCTCCACCTCGGAGGCATACACCAGGACGCAGTAGGTCGATCGGAGCCGGTCGGCCACGATCAGACTGATCAGCCGCCGTTCCTGAGGGGATAGCGCTGAGGCTAGCTTAACGGCGCTGGTAAATGTATCGAATGCCAGCGCAAGATCGGCGTTGATGGACAGCGCCTTCGTAGCTTCCATAACGAATCCCAGTCGTCCCATCTCGGCTTCATAAACCTGCCGCAGCGATCCCGTCACTTCATCTTCGTTCAGGGTCCGAATCCATGCCATGAGAGGTCCCCCCTACGGCTTTCTCGCGATGAAAATTACCGACCGCGCCACTTTCGCCTGTCGTTCCACGGAGAGGAGCCGCCGCATCAGGGCGATCAGCTCCGGCGTGAACAGCGGGTACTGTTCGCACTCGTCCACACCAACCGGCAACTCCTCTCCACGTTCAATCTCCGCGAACCCGATATTCTTGAGTTTGCCGACGAAGACACGCTCCGCCAGGGCGCCGGATAGTCAGCCCGCCCATGCCGCCGCGTTGGTCAGGACCTGCGGAGGCAAGTCTTCGTCCACCACGATGTCGGCGGCGACCATGCGTCCTCGCGAGCGAAGGATCCGGAAGATCTCTGCGAATGCGCGCGACTTCCGGGGCGAGAGATTGACCACGCCGTTGCTGATCACCACATCGACGCTGGCATCCGGGAGGGGGATGGCTTCGATCTCTCCGCGCACCCACTCCACGTTGCGGACGCCGGCATCGGCGGCGTTCCGCGCAGCGACCTCCAGCATCTCCGGCAGCGTATCGAGCCCTATGGCTTTGCCGGCCGGCGCAACCGCACGGGCGGCAAGCAGGGTATCGATGCCGCCACCACAGCCAAGATCGATGACAGTTTCTCCGGAGCGCAGGTGAGCGGCACGGACCGGGTTGCCAACGCCCAGCGCCTGTTCGATCGCCCCCTGTGGCAACACAGCTAGTTGCTCGGGATCATAGATGCGCCCGGCTACCGTAGTTCTTGTGCCGATGACCGCACGGTACGCTTGGCGCACCGACTCCTTGATCGCCTCTTGTCCAAGGAGATCATCGCTGGTCGGCGCGACTGGATGGGTCGCGTAGTCGCTCATAGCTTCTCCCCCAGCCCTTTGAGATACGCCTCCAACTTCGCCCGCGATTCGGGGAGGATCTCGGTGGTCCGGCCCGGTCGTTTCAGCAGATCCCGAACCTGTTTGGCGAACTCCAGTTCGCCGCAACAGTGTCGGCACAGCCCGAGGTGGTCTTCAAGTTCCCGTTCCTGCTCTTGGCCGAGGTGACGATCCAGATAGGCCCAGAGGCGCGACACAGCCTCTCTACAGTTGATCACACGCGTACCTCCTGCGGTGGCGTGAGGAGCTTGTTGCGATTCGCGTACTCCCACAACTCACGTTCGAGACGCTTGCGGCCTCGGAACAGCCAGGCGAGCACTGTGCCCACCGATTTGTTGGTAATCTCCGCAATCTCCCGGGTCTTGAACCCATAGACGTAGGCTAGAATGAGCGCCGTGCGGTGGGACGGATGGAGGTGCTGCAGGACCTCGATGACTTTAGCGTCGTCGAACAGCTCGAGAAAATCTAGATGCACTCGGTCCGAGTACGGAAACGGATCTTCCTCTACAACTGTGTCAAATAGGTCAAACTCTTCATTCTGTGGCAGACTGACCGCCTCCTCACGGTGCGTAACCCGCAAGCGGTCATAGTACGCACAGGTGAGGACGCGAGTCAGCCACAAACGGGGTCGCTCGCGATTTCGCAGCCGCGGAAAGCCGCGGAACGCACGCAGCAGCATATCCTGGACAAGGTCTTCGGCCGCGGCCCGGTTTCCGCACAAGCGGACCGCCAGGGCGTAGAGATACTCTAGATGGGGACGGACGATATCCTCAAATCCGGCCGCTGGTGCGACAGGCGATTCTTGCACCGGTGCGCCTCACCCGCTTCCACTGTTCACTGCTATAGACGTCGCACCACTATGGATTTATTGCACCGCGGCAAAAATCATGACGGCCAGTCGATCTGCGGCCGGATGGCGGATGACTGGCGAAATCATCGTAAAATAACCCCTCGCGTCTAGTGGAAAAACAACGTGAAAAGCAGCGCGGCGGGGGCTACCCGCAAAGGATTCGTCGGCGGCGACCCGCGCATCAACCGCACGAAGCCTGCGCCCGGGGCGGCGCCGCTGTGGTGGAAGCACCGCAAAGAAGCCACGTAGGTTCAGCTAGACCATCCCGGTTGCCGGAGGATAAAAGACCCTTCTTGCTATCCTCCGTCGCGGTCGCCCCTCGACCCAGCCCGCAACATGCTGGTGCTATTTCCGGGGCCCTACCACGGCGGGCCTGTGGCGCGCGCTGCGCAGCAGAATTACCAGCCCCACGACTGCGACAACCAACCCTAGCACAGCGTAGCCTGGCCGTCCGGACATGAAGCTCCCAGGCAGCAGGTTGATGCCCTGGAGGATCCACACGACACCGACTACGATCAACAGCAGCCCCACCACGACGCCGACTATTCTCATTACGGTCTCCCGTTATGTCGACATTACATCGACACATCTGTTTCCAAAAGCATTAAACTCCCCGCTTGATCACCCGGCCCTAAGAGCACAGGCAGTGGGAGCTTAACAGCTACTCGAGGCGCCGTTCCAGTGGCTGGCCCTCAGAGCAGAGCGGACATACCGGTGCATGGTATGCTTCCAGATCAAACACCGCGAGCGGTTCGACCGGGACCCCCAGCTGAAGGGGGACGCTGCTGCGGTCGACCAGGACCGCCACACCGGCCACTTGGCCCCCCGCCGCGGCAACAAGGCGCATCAGTCCCCTCGCCGAATCGCCGGTCACGATTACGCCCATCAGAATTAGAACGCGCTCACCCACCTTTACTCGGAACCTCGGTCGTAGCGTTCGGCCTCCGAGCGGTCCGTCCGCAAAGATCGCTCTCGCGCCGAGCTGCCTAGCCAACTCGTAACCAAGGATGGCATCCGGCCCCAGCACAGCCAGCACGGCCTGCGCCTGCCGCTCCCCGAACCGCTCCGCGATTGCGTGGCCTATGGTAGCAGTGAG
>DASWFZ010000163.1:0-7028 GCA_036393975.1 bacterium
GGTCTTCACCAAAATGAGATCGAGGGCCAATTCCACGCCCGTTGCAAACTCGGTGAAGACGCTGGCAAGATGTTCCGCGGTGTTGGGCGATGGCTCGCTCACGGCGTCGGGCAGTCCATAGCGGGGCTGCCCGGAGCCTGCGTGGATCTTCACCACACCTAGGTGCCTGATGTCACGGCTCACCGTAGCCTGCGTCACGCGGATCCCCCGACGGCGCAGCGCGGCCACGAGGTCCGCCTGGGTGCCGATGTTTTGTCGGGTAATGATCTCCCGGATCTTGCGAGTGCGCTCAGCCGTGCGGTCTGGGGTCATCCACGGTCCCCCAGCGCGGCCACGCGCTGCATCTGACGCGCGGCCTCCTCGGCCCACGCCCGCCGCGCTGCGACCTGCCTGCGGGCATCGGCGAGCTGAGCTTGGACGGCGGCTTTCGCCGTTCCGCCGGGCACGCGTTTAGCCTCGACGGCAGCCAGGGGACGCACCGCGTCGAGGATGTCGGGGCCCGCCAGGGGGGTGATCTTGGTATACACATCCAGCGGCACCTCCCACAACGGACACCCGCGCTCAAGAGCTTCTTGGACCACGCGGCCGGCGACCTCATGCGCGTCCCGAAACGGCATTCCCTTGCGCGCCAAGTAGTCAGCAATTTCCGTGGCCGTGAGCAGTCCGCGGTGAGCAGCCTCGCTCATGCGGGCGGCGGAGAACGTCACACCCGCCAGGAAGGTCTGCATCGCGCCCACCGAGGCCCTGACGAGGTCGAGAGCCTCAAAGACAATCTCTTTGTCTTCTTGCAAGTCACGCGAGTAGCCGGCCGGCAGTCCTTTCAACGTCGTCAGGAGCGCCACCAGCGCCCCGGACACCCGGCCCGTGCGGCCGCGGATTAGTTCGACTGGGTCCGGGTTCTTCTTCTGCGGCATCAGGCTGCTGCCGGTCGCGACCCGATCGGCGAGCGTAATGAATGCAAACTCGTCGCTAGCCCACAACACGAGTTCCTCGCTCCACCGCGAGAGATGGACCATCAGTTGCGCTGCCGCAGCGACCGCATCCACGGCAAAGTCGCGATCGCCGGTGGCGTCCACGCTATTGTCGCTGAGACGCGCGAACCCCAACGCATTCGCCACACGCTGGCGGTCGATGGGAAACGACACCCCAGCCACCGCGCCCGAGCCGAGGGGGAGGACGTCCGCGCGGCGGTGGCTCTCGACCATGCGGTCGGCATCGCGGTCCAGCATCCAGACATACGCCAACAGATGGTGCGCGAGGCGCACCGGTTGGGCGTGTTGTAGGTGCGTGAAGGCCGGTAGAAGGACATCCATGGTGGCCTCGGCCCGCGCCACCGTGGCTCTCATCAAGTCGATGATAAGCGCGACGAGGTCGACGAGTTGATCTTTGACGAACAGACGAAAGGCAGTCGCGACTTGATCGTTGCGGCTCCGGGCCGTGTGCAGTCGCCCGGCCATGGGGCCGAGACGCTGATAGAGGACGGCCTCCACAAACGAGTGGATGTCTTCAAATGGCCCCTCAATCTTCAACCCTCCCGACGCCGCGTCAGCGAGCAGCGCCCGCAGGGCGCTGGCAATAGCGATGGCATCGGGGTCGGGGATGATACCAGTCGCCCCCAGCATCTGCACGTGGGCGATACTGGTCACCACATCCCACCGCAATAAGCGCCGGTCGGTCCCAAAAGACGAAGTAAAGGTGAGGAGATCGGGGTCCAGCGCCTCGTGGAACCGTCCTCCCCACATCTTATGGGGCGCGTCTTTGCCAGACATACGATGCTGTGGCTCCTAGAAGACGGGCCGGATCAGATCACAGGGCCCAAAACACCCCCGCCCTGTCCCCGGTACTGGAGGGAGCGATCGCGTCAGCGGACGGGATGCCGAAGGCCTTGACGCATCCTCTGCGGGTTGACCTGAGCGAAGACACGCGCGGGCAGTCCCCACAGTCGAATGAATCCCTCCGCATCTTTTTGGTTATACACGGCGTCTTCACCGAAGGTCGCCAGGTCCTGCTGGTAAAGAGAGTGGGGTGAAGTCCGCCCGACCGCCGTGCACACCCCCTTGTACAACTTCAGCCGTACGGTGCCGGTGACAGTGCGTTGGGCCACGTCGAAGAACCCGTCGATCGCCTGGCGCAACGGCGAGTACCACTGGCCGTTATAGATCAGCTCCGCGTACCGAGGCGCAAGGAGTGTCGCGTAGTGTTGCGTATCGCGGTCAGTGGTAATCGCTTCGAGCGCGCGATGGGCCGTGGAAAGAATCGTCCCACCCGGAGTCTCGAAGACGCCTCGGACCTTGATCCCGACCAGTCTGTTCTCAACCATGTCCACTCGGCCCACCCCGTGCGCTCCCCCGAGCCGGTTGAGCGCGCGGATCAGGGTCACGGGATCCTGAGCGGTCCCGTCCAGGGCAACTGGGACGCCTTCACTAAAGGAAACCTCCACGTACGCGGGCTGCTGCGGCGCCTGAGCGGGTGATACCGTCAACGCGTACACGTCCTCCGGGGGCTCCTGCCAGGGATCTTCCAACACGCCCGCTTCGGCACTGCGGTGCCAGAGATTCTGATCAACGCTGTACGGCTTCGCCTTCGTCACAGGGACGGGAATGCCGTGCGTCGCGGCGTACGCAATTTCGTCCTCGCGCGAGCGCAGTGACCATTCGCGCCAGGGAGCGATCACCCGCAATCGGGGGGCGAGCGCCTGATAGGCGAGCTCAAAACGGACCTGGTCGTTTCCCTTGCCTGTGCAGCCGTGGGCCACCGCGTCGGCGCCTTCGGCCAGGGCGGCTTCCACCTGCACTTTGGCAATTAGCGGCCGCGCGAGGGCCGTGCCCAACAGGTACTGCCCCTCGTAGACGGCGTTGGCGCGAAGGGCGGGGAAGAGGAACCCGGTCGCGAACTCCGCCTTCACGTCGACCACGTGCGCTGCGTCGGCGCCGCTTGATAGTGCCTTCTGACGGATCGCGGGAAAATCCTCATCCTGACCGACATCGGCCACGACCGCGACTACCCGGCAGCCGTACGTCTCTTTCAGCCACGGGATGATGACCGAGGTATCGAGGCCGCCCGAATAGGCGAGGACGACTTTCTGCAGATTATTCATCTCCGCACCTCCGCGTGCGGTGTCGGCGCCGGGACCATCGCCCCGAGAGCTGCATCGAGGATGTCCACGGCCTCATCCACATCGGCTTGGGTAATGATAAGCGGGGGCACCAGGCGCAATGCTGTGGGTGTGACCGCGTTCACCAGCAGGCCGCGCTGCCGGCACGCATCGACGACGGGCGCCGCCTCAGTCGCCAGCTCCACAGCCACCATCAGACCCCGCCCGCGGACTTCGCGGATCAGCGAATGACGGCGCGCCAGCTCCTGGAGCTTTTTCATGAGGTAGGTTCCAACCGTGGCCGCGCGGTCAACCAAGTCTTCTGCCTCCAGCGTCGTCACGACGGCCAAGGCGGCCGAGCAGGCCAGAGGATTGCCGCCAAAGGTCGCGCCGTGGTCCCCCGGGACCAACGTGTCGGCGACGTGCGCGCGCGCCAACATCGCGCCGATGGGTACACCACCGCCCAGCCCCTTGGCCAGAGTGATCACATCGGGGACGACCCCGTAGTGCTCGTAAGCGAACAGGCGGCCCGTGCGACCGATGCCAGTCTGCACCTCATCGAGGATCAACAGCAAACCACGGGCGTCGCACACCTTGCGGACTCCGCGCAGATAGTCGGGGGAGGCGGGGTGGATGCCTCCCTCTCCCTGAATCGGCTCGAGCATCACGGCGCAGGTCGCATCCGTGATGGCGCCTTCCAGCGCCTGCAGATCGTTGAACGGGACGGCGTGAAAGCCGGCTGGGAGCGGTTCAAAGGCGTGCTGGTACTTCGGCTGCGCGGTCGCGGCGAGCGACCCGAGCGTGCGCCCATGGAACGAGTGCTCGGCGACGATGATTTCGAATCGTCCGTCTCGCTGACTCCTCCCGTACTTGCGGGCGAGCTTGATCGCGGCTTCGTTCGCCTCCGCCCCACTGTTGCAGAAGAACGCGCGCGCGAACGCGGAGTGCTCCACCAGCCAGCGCGCGAGCTCGGCTTGTTGCGGGACGTAGTACAGGTTGCTGACGTGTAGCAAGCGGGCGGCCTGCGCCCGGATGGCCGCCGTCAGCGCGGGATGATTGTGTCCCAGCACCGTCACGGCAATGCCGGCGACGAAATCGAGATAGGTCTTGCCCTCCGTATCGACCACGCGGGCGCCCTGCCCCATGACGAACGCGACCGGGGCCCGGCGATACGTCTGCATCAAATACTTGTTGCTGAGCTCGGTAACGGTCTGCAGATCCATACTGCTCTCCTTACCTCGTGGTCGCCGACTTCGGCTACGGCGTCATCATCGTCCCCGCGCCTTCCTGGGTGAACAGTTCGACGAGGAGGGCGTGGGGAGTCCGACCTCCGATGATGTGCGCGGTGGGAACCCCGGCGGCCAATGCGGCGAGACAGGCCTCGACTTTGGGGATCATTCCGCGGGCGATCACGCCCTCGCGGATGAGGCGCCGCGCATCCTTCGCCTGGAGAGTCGAGAGCACCTCGCCCCCCTCCCCTCCGGCCAGCACGCCCGGGACGTCGGTCAACAAGATGAACTTGCTCGCCCCCAACGCCGCGGCCAGTGCGCCCGCGGCATGGTCGGCATTGAGGTTGAAACTCCGGCCATCTGCGCCAATGCCGATCGAGGCGACGACGGGAATGTATCCGTTCCCCGACAACAGCTTAATCAGCGTCGGATCGACGGCGTCGATCTCGCCCACCTGGCCGAGATCCTCCGGCCCGGGCAGTTTCCGCGCTTGGAACACGTTGCCATCTTTGCCGCTGACGCCGACGGCGGATCCCCCGGCCGCTGCGATCATCGAGACGAGGGCCTTGTTGGCACGCCCGGCCAGCACCATTTCGACGACATCCATGGTTTCCTCGTCGGTCACCCGCAGGCCATTGACGAACCGGCTGCGTTTGCCCAGACGGTCCAGCATGCGCGTGATCTCCGGCCCGCCCCCGTGAATCAGCACGGGATCAACCCCTGCCCCCTTAATCAGCACGAGATCTTCGATCAGCGTATCGCCCGTCGGGGAATCGTCCTCGGGCGACATCAGGCTGCCCCCGTACTTGACGACCACGGTCTTCGACTTCCACGCGTTTACGTAGCGCAGCGCCTGCGCTAACGACGTGCCGAGAGTTGTCGCCACCAGTGTGTCCATAGGATTGGGGTGTCGAAAGGTCCTACCTCAGGACCCGGAGCCCTCTCAGCTCATGTAGCCGGAATTCAACTTCACATAATTCTCGTTCAGATCGGAAAACCACCCGGTGAACGTCCCATTCCCTAAGTGCAGATCCAGCGCAATCTCCACTGCGGGCCGTTTCATCGCCTCTGCGGCTGAAGAGAGATCGTCGGTCGCGGCGACCCCTTCGCGCACGACCAGGTGACCACCGATCCACATCTCGATCGCGTCCGGGTCAACGGCGGCGCCCGACCGGCCCACGGCGGCCACGATGCGTCCCCAGTTCGGTTCCCCACCATAGACGGCTGTCTTCACCAGTGGAGAGGTCATGATGGCCGTCGCGGCGCGTTTGGCATCCTCGTGAGATCGCGCCCCGCGAAGTGTCAACGTCGCGACCTTCGAGGCCCCCTCCCCGTCGCGGACTATCTGAAGCGCAAGTGCTTCGGCAACGTCGGTTAAGGCAGATTGGAAGAGTGCAAAGGACTCATCGTCTTCAACCAGCGGCGGGTTGCCGGCGCAGGCATTGGCCAGACAGAACACGGCGTCGTTCGTACTGGTGTCGCCGTCAACCGAGATGCGGTTGAAGGACCGCTCAGTGGCAGTCCGCAGCGCCCGGCGTAGCCGCTGCGGGGGAATGACGGCATCCGTGGTGAGAAAGCACAGCATTGTCGCCATATTGGGGTGAATCATCCCGGCTCCCTTGGCCATGCCGCCGATCGTCACCGGGACGCCTCCCAACAACACTTGCGCGGCAGCGGTCTTGGTAAAAGCGTCTGTGGTGAGAATGGCTTCGGCCGCATCGGCGCCCCCTTCAGGACTGAGCGCACGCGCGACTTGCGGAATCCCCCTCCTCAGGTCCGGCATCGGCAGGGGCACCCCGATCACGCCCGTACTGGCGACCAGCACGAACTCCTCGGATAGCCCCAGCGCATGCGCGGTCAACGCGGCCATCTCGCGCGCATCCGCCAACCCCGGCGCCCCGGTGCAGGCATTCGCGATGCCGCTGTTTACCACGATGGCCGCGGCGGCACCGGATTGGACCTTCTCTTGGCTGACCAGGACCGGCGCCGCCTTCACGGCATTGGAGGTAAACAGAGCGGCGCAGGTGGCCAATCGGTCGGACGCCAGCAGCGCCAGGTCTTTGCGGGAGGCCTTGATGCCGCAGTGCACTCCCGCGGCACGGTACCCTTGCGGGGCGGTCACCCCGCCATCAATCTTCCGAATTCGTCCCGTCTCCAGCGCGATACTCATACGCACCTCCCGCGCATCGCGGCGCGACCTGACACCGTCAGATGCCTAGGGATACAGCCCCGGCGCCCGCAGCCCCATCTCCTCCGGCAACCCAAACATCACATTCATGTTCTGTACAGCTTGCCCGCTCGCGCCTTTGACCAAGTTGTCCAGCGCGGCCATAACGATCACGAGACCCACACGCGGATCGACCCGCACCGCCACATCGCAGAAATTGGATCCGCTGGTCGCCTTGGTCTGCGGCAGCCCCTCGGAGATCACGCGCACAAACGGCTCCTGCGCATACGCCTCGTGCAGGATCGCAGTCGCCTCGCCAGTAGTCAGAGACGCGGTGAGCGGCAGGTATGCCGTGGCGAGAATTCCACGCGTCATCGGCACCAGATGCGGAGTAAAACTCACGGCCACCGCCCGTCCGACGACGTCCGCGAGCTCCTGCTCGATCTCGGGCGTGTGCCTATGACCGGCGACGTTGTACGGCTGCACGTTCTCGTTGACTTCCGAAAAGTGGGTCCCGAGCGAGAGCCCCCGCCCCGCC
>DASWFZ010000164.1:0-12232 GCA_036393975.1 bacterium
CGTGCTGCGGGTCCGCGTCGGCCAGTTCCAGGATAGCCCGGCCATTGCGCGGATCGTCGTGGATCTGGCCCACCCCGTCCGGGTCCAGGTGCACCTCGCCTCACCCACCATGCTCACCGTCAGCCTCCCGTTGCAGCAGGCGGTGGAGGCTGAAGCAGAAGCCGCAACATCCACGGCAATCCCGACGCGGCTGGGGGTCGCAGCTCTGGCAGCGGGGGCCGCCCCCGGGACGGGTTTGATTCGGACAGCGCAGCCGCTGCCGCCACCCCCACTACCGGGTGGAGCATCAGGTCCAGGTCCAGGAGTCCTCCGGCTGGTGGAATTCCGGGGCGTCGCGCTTGCAGATGTGCTCACGGCGTTTGCCAAGTTGTGCGGGTTCAACCTGGTCACTGACGCGTCCGTCACGGGGACGATCACGCTACGGCTACTGGACGTAACCTGCGAGGAAGCACTGCGGTTTGTGCTCGAGACCAATAACCTCGGGTATCGCCGGCTAGGCAAGAACCTCATCGTCGGCTCGGCTGAGAAGCTGGCCCCGCCACCGGAGGTTCCGGAGACCATCGCGTATCGGCTCTCTTTTGGTGATCCAAACCAGATCCGCGCCGCGGTGGCCGCGGCGGTGCCGGGGGTACGGGTGGCGATCGATGCGCGCACCAACGCCCTACTGATCACGGGGACATCCGCGCAGCAAGAGGAAGTGGTGAAAGTTCTGGCCAGCCTCGATGTCAAGATCCCTCAAGTTGTCATCCAGGTCCACGTTGTGGAGATTGGCACAACCTATGTGAAAACCTTGGGGCTGTTTGGCGGACAGGGCAGCGCCGTTGGCGGTCCGGGGACCTTCGGCACGGTTGCCGTCGACAGCGCCAACAACCGGCTCACCTTCACGCTGCAGTCCACGACGTTGTTCTTCTTCCAACTCCAGGCCCTCGTGAACGAGGGCAAGGCCAGGGTGCTGAGCGCCCCGCGTGTGGCCACGCTGGATGGCAATAAGGCGACGATCATCCTGGGTCAGCAGGTCCCGATCTTTACCTCGGTGACAGTCGGGGGCCAGTTGCAAACGACGGTGACCTACCAGGCTGTCGGCGTGCAGCTTGAAACGACACCCCGGGTGAATGGCGATCAAGCGATCACCCTGGCGCTGAAGCCCTCGGTGAGTTCGTTGGGTGCATCGCAGAGTTCTGGCGGGCAGACCGCGTTCATCATTAATACCCGATCGGCCGACACTCAACTCTCGGTTCAAGATGGCAAGACGATCGTGCTGGGCGGGCTGATCAGCCGCGACGAGCGGCTCACCACGATTAAGGTTCCTGTCCTGGGGGACGTTCCCATCCTCGGGGAGCTGTTTAAGAACACGAGCACCACCATCACGGAGACCGAGTTGATCTTCCTGATCACTCCCCAGATCGTAAAGGACTAGCGGTCAAAGGAGGCGTGCATGGGTCGGATGGTGTTGGTCGCAGCTGTCTTGATCGCCCTGATAACTGCCCCCGTTGGGGCCGCCGTCCCGACGTTTAAGACGACCCGGCTATACTCTGAGGCGGAATTCGCAGCGGCGATCAAACCGTACACGGATGCCATCGCGCGCAACGCCAACGATGCCGACGCCTATCGCTGGCTAGGCGTCGCGTATTTTCACCTGTACCGGCTCTACAGGTACGGCTTCGCGCCTTTCGCGGGCGGGTACGGGGCGAAGGCGGTCGAGTCACTGGAGCGGTCAGCGGAGTTGCGCCCCGAGCCAGCCGTGATGCTGACCCTCGCGGAGGTGTACATCGCCGTGGGACGCGTGGACAAGTACACTGCCTTGACCGATCGTCTGATCGGCTTGGCAACCCCCGTTCCGCCAAAATAGATTTGCGTGGTGGCGGCCGGGCGTCTGCCCGGCCGTCGTGTTTTGGACCATCCGGCCATCCTTCACTTGACTTCCCCCGGTCTGCGTTCCTCCGCCTACTGCTGGCCATCCGGGTAATACGGGTGATCTTGTCGGCGCTGGCAGCGGGAGGTACCGGAACCCTGTTCCTGGTCAGTGCTATGTTGAGCCCCGGAGGGAAAGGCGGCGGTGACGTCAAACTGCGGCGATGATGGGGGCCTTCTTGAGCTGGCCTGCGAATCGCGGTGGCGTTACAGCGTGCCTTCAGGGTTGGGGCGGGCCTGCCTCAGATTCGCGGCGAGGAAGCGTTCAAGGAAGGAACCCACTCCCCCCAGTCCCTCCATGACCGCGGGCAGTCCAGCCGCCCTCTTTGCGGCCGATATTCTTATAAAAAGGCGGTCTCTCGGATCCCCGTAAGATCCGAGCAACTTTCGCGGAAGGATATCGTATCGAGGGTTCTTCGTCGCGTGGCACAGATCGTGCTGGCGTCTATGCGCACAGAGGGCAGGGCATGCCCATAAGAGATTCCATGCGTCACAACGCCGTGCGTCACAAAAACGGCCACGCGGGCTTTACTCTCATCGAGCTCGTGGTCGTCGTGGGCCTCATCGCGGTGGTCTTGGCCATTCTCACGGCCGTCATGCGCGCCGCGAGCAACTCCTTCCAGCTGCGGCGGTCGGCAACGGTCGTGACGTCAGAACTGCGGCGCGCACAGAGCAGCGCGGTGGCGGAGAATATTCCTTACGCCGTGGAGTTTATCCTTAGCAGTCCGTACGGGATTAATGAGTGGAAACAGCCCACTCCGGGCGGGGGATGGGTCGCAGTCCCGCGTCCGCTCACGGGGAGTGAGAACTGGCCATCGCCGGTGAGCATAGTGAGCGTTCCTGGAACACCGAATTGTTCAGGGATCTCGGGAAGCGGGTCCAACTGGTGTGTGACATTCCAGCCCCTGGGCTTTGCGAACCAGGGTGGCAGCGTGCAGTTGCAAAACCAATCCGGGACCACCGCGAGCATCAATCTGAATGCCGCGACAGGACGGGTGAGCATCACACCATGATGACCGGCGAACGCGGATTTACTCTGATTGAGATTCTGATCTCGCTGGCAATCTTTGCGGTGGTGGTAGTCGGCGCGCTCGGCGTACTGGGTGCCGCGGGCTCCGGCGGGTTCCTCGAAAGCTTCCCGACCGGTTTGGCCGCGACGCGCGTAGCGCGGGACATCACCGCCGCATCCGTGTACCTGCAAACGTTTAACGAGTATGCCATGGGTCTGAACAGTTCTACGCTCACTGCCGGCACGTATACCGCGACTCCGGGGGGGACCTGCAGCACCACCCTCACCCTTACAGGATCTGGGCTAGGATCCCCACCCGCGCCGCCCGGGCCGCCCTGCAATTACCCCTACCAGCTGAACTGGCAGAGATTGGACGTGGTCATCGACCCCCCCTGGTACGCGTGTTTCAATACGAGTGGCACCCCAGCCCCGTGCACGGCAACCGCGCCCTGTTTCGTGAAGTACAGCACAGGATCGGACGCAAGCTGCACCATCAACAACCTCAAGGAGTCTTTGGTCCGCATCGATGCGAAGCTGACTTGGCAGTACTGCCCGCGGCCGACGGCGTGCAACGCTCGGACCCTCGAGGTGGACCGATTCCTCCCATGAGGACGCCGCCGATCCGATTCCACCGCGGCGAACACGGCTTTACAATCATTGAATTGCTCGTGTCGCTCGCCGTGTTTGCCCTGTTTATCCTCATCATCGACGCAGTGTTCAGTGGCGCGCGCACGAATGCCAAGAAGATAGAGGTCGCCGCTGACGTGCAGCAGAACGTGCGCAGTGCCGTGTATCGGATCACCCGCGAGCTTCGGGAGACCAACACCTCCCAGATCGTGACCGGCACTGATTCGAACGGCCAAGGCCTGATTGTGTTTAAGTCGGCCCGCTTGGTGGCAGACAACACGGTGTTCTGTTTGTATCCAAAGGTGGGGTCCGGACTCGGCTTCGACGCGCGGTGCTGGACTGCTTATGGGGGCACGTTCCCCTCCGCCCAGCCTCCCGCCGGCGGGTACGCGGGCACCCCGCCGTCCCCGTGCAACACGACGGATGTTCCGTGCGCCACCTACTCACCCCTCTGGCAGCAGTATGTCGGGTACTCTGCCCAGGGCCCGGCAGGGGGACCGTATACGCTATACCGGGTGACCGGTCAGCTCTCGCCGTTGCCGAATCAGGCGCTGACCACCACGTTGCTTTGCGCGGGATGTGGCGACGTGATCGCGTCGAGCATTCAGAGTTTTGGAAATATCTCGATCTCCGGTGGCATTGTGTCGGTGAGCATTCAAGGCCTGGGCAACCCGATCGTGCAGGGCACGGCACTTCCGGCCCAGCAGATCGCGCTGCCCACCCAGTCGATGGTGCGCAACTGACCTCGCCGGTGGCGAGGATCCTGAAGTGCAGAGTCCGGTGAGTGAAATGCTCAAACACATCGCAAGAGAACGCGGGGCCGCACTGGTTACCGTCCTGCTGTTCGTCGTGCTGATCTTCATCCTCATCTCGGCGATGCTGGCGGTGAGCGGCAACGAAGCCATCGTGGCGAGCTTGCAACGCGACAGCGTCCAAGCGGAGGACCTGGCCCAGGCTGGCATCCAGGAGGCCACACGCCGGATAATGTATGGTCGCTACTCCGCCCAATTCAGGAGCGCGGTCCCATGCCCAACAACGGCAACGTGGTGTGGGGCGGGCTGGCCAGGTGTGAACGTCACGGTGACCCGCGTGTTCATCGGCACGAACGCCGGCTACCTCCAGATCGATGCGACCGCGACCGCGGGTCGGGCCACGCGGCACCTGACGGCGCTGGTACTGCAACAGGTCATTGCCTTTCCCCCGAATATCACCTTCGCGGCCAGTGTAGCATCCAACGGGGCCGCGACGATCGCCTGCGGCGATGTGTATTCGAGCTCGTTCATCCAGTACAAGAACTACCCGACAAACACCGCCCCGGGGTGTACAAACCCGCCGCCGATCACCTATGCGGGGTGGCGAACCAGCGCGGTTCCCCCTCTGGGCATTGCGGCCTGCTACACCAACGCGGCCTGCAAACTGGCCTCCCCCGGGAACAATGACGTGGCCCGTTGGTGGCCGGGGACGCGCGTCACCGCTGCCGCAAGTTCGACTGTCGGTCAGACGCTTCTGGGTTTTCAGAATACCACGGACGCCGTCTGCAACAATCCTGGTCCGTTATACAACACCGTGCTCCCAAGCGGCTCAACCTTGCAGGATAACACCCCTGGGAGTGGCCTGAAGCAGTTCGGCTACGACAAGGACACCCCGATCAGCGTACAATCCCAGCTGGTCCCCGCTCTCTTCCCATGCGGGCTGCCCTATGAGTACATCTCACAGGTCGTGAAGGACGAGGGCGGGGTCGTACTCCCGGATGGGACCTGCGACGCCAGCGCAGTGCCGGCCCAACCACTCGTCGGCTGCCGCTGGTTCAAGACTATCATCTTCGATCAGTGGTTCCAGAACTACTGGCGGTTCGACCAAATCCAGCTGACCCCGGTCAAGCGTGGGAATCCGAATGGCTCCGGCAACCAACCATGCGTCGATGCCATCTGCCTGTCCGGCAACGTCCAGCCCGACCTCATCCTCTACCCGCAGTTCGGAGCGGTGCCACCGTTCCCTGACACATCGACCGTTATGAGCAACTACGATTGCATGTTGTACGGGGCGGCCGGCGGAACGCTGAACTCATTCCCGCAAACCGGCACTAAGCCCAACGGCTCGCCCTGCACGATGACTGATCTGGGCACCGCATCCAACCCAGGGATCTTCGTTCTGGGGTGCGCGACGGGGGGGAGCTGGACGATAAATGGCAACCTCACTGGCTACGGCACCTTGGTCATGAACTGCAATACGGTTATCAATGGCACGGTTACCTATAACGGCACGATCATCGTCAACGGGCAGCTGCAAGCGGGTACTGGGAACGTGACGGTCAATGGGGGGCTGGTCGCGCTGTCGACGTTGCAGTTGATCGGGAACATCACCGTCAATGGCGGTGGCACGGTCACTAGCGTGCCGACCGGGACGTCGAATGTATTCGGGAAAGCTTGGTGGGAACGCTAGCCCCGACCCGTCAGCCCCGGCAAGGCCTTGCGCCGTACGCGAGTAAGTATGGGGGGGAGGGCGTGCAGTCGCCGACGCACTCCCCCATATCCAGGCCGACCCAGCCGCGATACTGACTCGCGCTGGCGCCTATATCACTTCGGACCCAGCTGGCGCGCTCGACGCGCTGCACGATTGTCCTCGCCTTTTGGCGCAGTCAATCCCCTTTGACTACGCATCGCCGACGCGATGATCCTGATCCCGAGACACTTCACGCGGCGGGGGGTAGGACGTCCTCCGCGTTTCTTATGCGCTGATAGACGTGTGATCCGTACACGCACCCTGGAAGCTGTGCTGCTGAACTGCGCAACGACTTCTCCGTAAGAGGCTGAACGCAATCAGCATTAGGGCGAGCGGTCCCCGCTTGGCACGGCAGGCAGCTCACCAGCGCACAACTCATCCAAGTCTTCGCTCCTGGAGGTTGTCTACTACGCTCTATCCAACGACTTGCCGCACAGCGGCGGGCCAGTGCTCCGCGCGAGCCAGTGTCTCACCGACAGTTGCTGACGATATCGTCCGGCCTGGGCGTCATGCGCGTGATGCCTCTGAGCTCTCCCGCACCCAGGCGGGTCTAACCGAGGGACTCTAGGGGTACGAGAACCAGTGAGGATGGCGCAGGAGCTTAGTCCGCGCCAACCATCGAACACAACTTAGGAGCTGAGTTCGCATGCGCCATCTAGTCTTAGGGCTGGTGATGGCGTTTTTGCTTGTTTCCAACCAGGCCGCGGCTAGTGGCACGGCCCCGGTTGCCTACTTGAGCAACGACGCTGGTCCTAACGTTCTTGCCATTGACACCTCCAGTTCCTCACTGCAACCCACCTCCATTCCGGTCGGGAGCGTCGGGACGACGACCTATGGCGTGGCTGTGGGCCCGAAGGGGGCCAAAGTCTACGTCACCGGCACATCAGGAACGCTATATGTGATCGATACCGCAACGCGGGCGGTCACGCCAGTGGCTGTGGGAATGTTTCCGCGTGGCGTCGCGGTGAGCCGTGATGGGTCGCGGGTCTATGTGGCAAACCCCTTAAGCCGCACAGGCGGGCCAGGTACCGTTTCCGTCATCGACGCGGCCACGAACACCGTGGTTGCCACCGTCACCGGTTTCCGCGGATTCCCGTGGGGCGTAGCCGTCTCCCCGGTAACCAACCGTTTGTACGTGACTAATCTCTATGGTTTCTACACGTCGCCTAGTGACGACGACGTCAAGGTGGTCGATACCACGACCAACCAAATCGTGACAGGGGCAGGGGTGAGTCTTCTTGGCGGCTCCCCCATGGCAATCGCGGTGTCGCCAGACGGAACGCGCCTATACGTGGGAGATTACGGTAGCGCTCCAAGCGGGAGAGTCTGGGTGATCGATACGGCCCTGATGGGCGGCACGAGTGCGGTTGTCGCCACCGTCACGGTCGGCCCCAATCCGTTTGGAATTGCCGTGACCCCAGATAGCAAGCATGTGTACGTGTCCAATAGCGGTGGCAACACCGTTTCGGTTGTCGATGCGTCAACGGTGAATTCAGGCGCGAGTTCCCCGATGATTACTGTCGGGAATTCGCCCCGGGGAGTGTCGGTGAGTTCGGACGGCGGCACAGTCTTCGTTGCCAACTGGTTCAGCGGCAACCTGACTGCCATCTCTGTGGCGACGAACGCCACACGGAGTATCACGCCAATTGGGGTGCTCTTCCCGGTCGCCTTTGGCAACTTCGTGACCCCGATCACTGTCATCACTGTGAATATCAACGTCGTCCCCAAGGTCATCAACGTCAAGGCCCAGGGCACGATCCCGGTGATCATCTATGGTTCGAGCTCCTTTGATGTGCACACAATCGATCTCTCGTCGCTCCGCCTGAACGGCATGTCGGTCAAGATCAAACCCAATGGGGAGCCCATGGCGAACTACGGTGACTCTAACGGTAGTGGGTACGACGACGTCATGGTCCATTTCAGCACAGATGCCATCCAGGGGACAGGCGACGCCCCGGTGACGCTGACCGGTCAGACTACGTGCTCACCGCTTCCCTGCACCGGGACCCCCATTCAGGGGACCGCCACTGTGACATTCCTTCACTAGTCGGTGCTGTAAACGCTGACGCCAGGAGGCCCCGGAGCGGGGCCTCCTGGTTTTTGACCCCGCGCTCAGCCTGATCGCTACTGCGAAGGAGTTCGGGGCGGGCTAAGCAAATCACGAGAAGATCCCGCGCACTCAGTAGGAGAACCGACAACCCCCGTGTCTCGAGTCGACCGGCTTCGCGACCTCCTGGCGTCCCAGCAGCTGGGCGCTCTTTTCATCTCCAAGGCGGAAAACCGCACCTACCTGACCGGCTTCACCGGGTCAGCGGGCGCGGTCTTCGTGACTGCCAGCGAGGTCCTGTTGCTGGTGGATTTTCGATACGTGGAACAGGCGGCTGCGGAGGCCCCCGGCTGCGAGGTCGTCCGCGTCCCCCGCCAAGCGACTGACGCGGTGGCGGAGCTTGTCCACAGACGGGAGCTGCAGCGGATTGGCTTCGAGCAGGATGGTCTAAGCTATCGGGAGTACGAGGTGCTGAGCAAGGCTCTGCACCCGGCGGCGTTCGTGCCGGTGGATGGTATCGATCGCTTGCGTTGGGTCAAGGATGACGAGGAGCTGGCGCACATCCGCGCGGCAGCGAGCATTGCCGATGCCGGGTTCGCCCACATCCAGCGCTTCCTGCGCCCCGGCGTCCGAGAGCGAGAGGTCGCGCTGGAACTTGAGTTCTTCATGCGCCGTCAGGGGGCGGATAAAGAGGCCTTTGAGATCATCGTCGCGAGCGGGGTGCGCTCGTCTCTCCCGCACGGGTTGGCCTCCAACAAAACGCTAGCGCCGGGTGAGTTTGTCACCTTGGACTTCGGTGCGGTGGTTCGAGGGTACCATTCGGACTGCACGCGGACGGTCGTCCTAGGCCACGCGTCGCCTCGTCACCGCGAGATCTACGACCTGGTGCTGACCGCTCAGCAGACGGCGCTGGCCGGACTCCGGCCCAACGTGAACGCTCGGGACGTCGACGCGCTGGCGCGGCAGGTCATCGCCGATGCCGGCCATGGGGAGCACTTCGGCCACGGGTTGGGCCACGGGGTCGGGCTGGCCATTCATGAAGGACCGACGCTCTCACCTCGAGAGGATGCCACCTTGGAAGCGGGGATGACAATAACGGTCGAACCTGGTGTCTACCTGCCGGGGTGGGGCGGGGTGCGCATCGAAGATCTCGTGGTGCTGACCGCGCAGGGGTGCGAGATCCTGACCCGAACGCCCAAGCAGCTGCTGATTCTCTGATAACGATCCCGGCGGTTGCGGGGCGGGATGGCAGTTGGTAGAATGCATCCCGTGATTGCCAGCAACGAGTTCCGTCCCGGCGTGGTCATCCAACTCGACGGCGAGCTGTATGCGGTCATTGACATCCACCATTCTAGACACGCGCAACGGCAAGCCTTCGTCCGGGCCAAACTCCGTAACCTCCGCAGCGGCGCCGTGCTGGAACGCAACTTCGCCTCAGACGACCGCGTCGCGCAGGTCTCTTTGGCTCGCAAGCCGATGCAGTATCTGTATCGTAATGGCAACGAGTACGTGCTCATGGACCACCAGACGTACGAACAACTGGCCATATCCGCGGATCTCCTGGGCGATGCGGCGCGCTACCTGAAGGACACGATGGACGTTACCGTGGTCTTCCATGAAGGCCGACCGATCGGGGTCGAACTGCCCAATGCCGTCGAGCTGACGGTCACCGCTACCACACCCGGCATCCGCGGTGACACCGTGAGTGGTGGGTCGAAGCCGGCGACGTTGGAGACGGGGGCGACCGTGCAGGTGCCGTTGTTCGTGTCCGTGGGGGACCGGATCCGCGTCGATACGCGCACCGGCGCGTATCTGGAACGGGTCAAGTGACTCCGGCGGGGGAGCGGCGCAGGCCGTCGGGGTACGCCACTCCCCTCCGCTGTCGCCACGGCGGCATGAATCCTGCACTACGTTGCCCCAGGCGAGCGGCCTTGTAGGCGCACGCCGTCCTGGGATCGCAGATGTTGGGGCGTTCGCAAGGCCGGCTTCTCCTCCGGCGAAAGCTCAGATAGGAGTCCTTGTCCCCACTCGCCTAAGGGCATCCCCGCCGACTCCACCCCGCGAAACCGTAAGGATAAGCAACCCTTTGCGTGCCCTCTGACCTGCCTGATTCTCCTCGGTACTTCCATCGGATCGCCACCATCTTGCCCATGAAATTCCTCAGAAGTTACTGC
The DNA here is from genome assembly GCA_036393975.1 of bacterium. Taxonomy (GTDB): domain Bacteria; phylum Sysuimicrobiota; class Sysuimicrobiia; order Sysuimicrobiales; family Kaftiobacteriaceae; genus 13-1-40CM-64-14. Next base: position 10,271 of record DASWFZ010000164.1, read on the forward strand.
CACGATTGCACGCGGCTTGCCCAACGGCACGTATCTTGCTCACTAGGAAGGCAGGAGGGGAGCGGACCGAGCTCCCAGCGCATATCCGGGAGGACGTGCACGCATCGGTGGTAGCAGATCCGTGGTGAGCTCCTCCCGCTGTGCAGCTAGTGCAAGGAGGCGTCGTACAATGCGTCACCTGAAGATGGGCCTGATGGTGATGGTGTTCGTCCTAGGAGCGGCGAGCGTTGCCTTCGCTGCGCCCTTCGCCTATGTCCCCAACATTGGCAGCAACACGCTCACTGTCTTCGACCTCGCCACCAACGCAGTAGTGGCCACGATCCCGGTGGGCCTGTACCCGGTGGGCGTGGCCATCAGCCCGGACCTGACACGCGTCTACGTGGTCAACCAGGGAGGGTACGGATGGCCCGGCACGATCTCGGTGATCTCCACCGCAACCAATACCGTCATTGCCACGATCGCAGTGGGCATGGCGGCGATCGGTGGCGCCCTGAGCCCCGACGGTAGGTTCCTCTATGTGACCAATCAGCTCAGCGGCACCGTCACGGTGATCGACACGTTGACGCTTGCCGTGGTGGCTACCGTCCCAGTGGGGTGGTGGCCGATGGGTGTGGTCGTAAGTCCGGATGGAAAATTTGTGTATGTGGCCAACCGGGACTCTTTCACCGTTTCGGTGATCAGCACTGCGACCGACACGGTCGTCGCCACCATCTGGGTGGGTCGCTACCCCACTGATGTGACGGTGACCCCCAACGGCGCGTTCATCTACGTGACGAACATGCTGGACGGCAGCGTTTCGGTGATCAGTACCGCGACGAACGCGGTGATCGCGACGATCCTAGTCGGGGGGTCGCCCTATGGCATCGTTGTGAACCCAGCCGGCACGTTGGTCTACGTGGCCACCCAAACCGGCACCATCGCAGTGATCAGCACAGCCACCCAGACGCTGGTCGGCACGATCCCGGTCGCGGGTGCTACCAGGAGCGTGGGGGTCAGCCCCGATGGGACCAGACTCTACGTGACGACCCTGGCGACGAATGCGCTTCTGGTGATTGATCTCGGGACGCTCGCGACCGTCGCGACAGTGCCGGTGGGCCTCACGCCTTCCATCCTCGGCGCGTTCATCGGTATCCCGCCGGCCGCTCCGGTCGGTTCTCCTGTTGAGCCGGGTAGTGGAGTGGGGCAGCGAAACGACGATGATCAGAATATTGAAGTTGGCGAGCATGACCAGGATCGCGGTCGTGGTCGGGGGCAAGGGCAGCACACCGACGAGCGTGAGAAGGGCGAGGCCGAGCGGTCGCACCGGGAGACCGGGGAATAGCCCACGGGTCGATATTCTGTAGAGCGATACTGATTGTCTAAGCCATGACGCGGGGCGAACCATCCGCCCCGCGTCATCGCTTGCGGTGCTTCATGGGAGCGGTGGGCGCCAGCGGCGTCGGTTAAGGGGCACGGACACCCCCCCGCATTCGTAGGTTTGAGAAGGCATACCCGCCCGTGCCACTCGCCTCCGGCGATCTCAGAGCGGAATCCTCGCGCGTTCAACTTATCTTGCGACCCCATAGGCCCTCTGCTATACTCATGCCGTGCAAGGCCACCCACGTCTGAACACCGCGTCCCTGGCGGCTGTGACACAGCCAGGGTCGGGTGCCAGCAGACCACTGCAGGGTGGTTCTTTCTTTTTTGGGCCAGCGCGGCGCGGTCAAGGCGCACCGTCTTGGTCGCTGCACACCCAGTGACGCCGGTCGGAGCCCGTCGGCGTACCCGCGAGTTAGCCCTGAGGGTCCTCTACGAAACCGACATTGGTCGACAGCCGATGGGAGCCGTGATTGATCGCGTGGCGGCCGAAGTTCCGGGGCGGGAACGTGCGTTCTTCCACGCATTGTGCGAGGGCGTGTGGCGTGAACGCGACCGGATCGACACCCTGCTCGCGCAGTTTACCACCGAGTGGTCGGTAGACCG
>DASWFZ010000165.1:0-2472 GCA_036393975.1 bacterium
ACCTAGCGACACGATACGGTCTAGCGGGGATTGCCGCCTGGCGCCTCGGCCAGGAACTCGACGACGTCTGGGACGCGGTCAGCGCTTACGCGGGTTCCCAACCCGCGGCCGCTCGTCCGTCCCGGTAACACGCTCTACCACGGCGCGCGATTCCTCATGCAACGGGCCGGACAGGCTCACGCCCGATAAGCACCAGTCCTGCAGCGAGAACCCCTAGACTTGCACAAAGCAGCCAGAATCCACTCGCGTTCCACGCGTACAGACGGGTCCCCACGAGGGGCCCAAGGATCGCCGCGAGCCCCCAGGTCAGGCCCCACGCACCTTGGTATCGCGCCCGCAGGTGCGGTGGGGCAATGTCTGCCACGTATGCAGAGCTGACGGGAGCCGTGAGGATTTCGCCCACTGTCCAGACCACAACGGTCAGCGCGAGTGCTGGCACAGTGTGGGCAAGAGCTGTGAGCCCAAACCCCACCCCCACGAACAGCCCCCCGCTCGCGATGACCCCCCGCGCCCACAGGCGCTGGGTGACAGTGGTGACCGGGAGCTCCAGCAAGATGACCATCAATCCGTTCACGGAGACGAGCGCCCCGTAAATCGCATTGCTGAAGCCACTGTCGCGGACGTGCAAGGCAAAGGTCGACGTCGATTGCACGTACACGAACCCGACCAGAATCGAGGCGGCCAGAAAGCGGACGAAGATCCGATCGTGGAAGATCGCCCGGACGGCTTCGCCCCGGACCTCGATGACGGGTTTGCCATGCGGCCGCTCGGGAAGCGCAATCACCGCCAGGACACCGAAAACCGCTGAGGTCAGCGCGTCTCCCCAGAACAGCCAGAGGAACGAGCGATCCGCGAGAAACCCCGCTGCGGCGGGCCCGATTGCAAATCCCGCATTGATCGCAAGCCGGTACAGCGCGAACGCCGTGACCCTCCGACCGGCCGGCACGAGGTCGGCCAGCAGAGCACTGCTGGCGGGTCGGTACAACTCCGCAGTCAGGCCCGCCAGGGCGGTGAGGACAGCGATCGCAGATAGCTGCTGCGCTTGAGACAGTGCTACGAGAATCGCCGCCGAGGTGAACATCGAGATGACGATGGCGGTGCGTCGGCCTATGCGGTCGGCCAGGTATCCCCCGACGACGGAGGCCAGAAGACTGCCGACACCGTACAGGCTCACCACTGCACCAGCCTGCACCACGGTGTACCCGCGCCTGATGAGGTAGAGGACTAAAAACGGGAGGACGAAGCTGCCGAACCGATTGACAAATGTGCCGAGGTAGAGCACCCAGGTTACCCGGGGAAGATCACGGAGGGTTTGCCGAAGGCCAACCTGCGCAGACACGCCTGACATGATACGGTTGCGGTCGGACGCTAGCCAGCCCGTTTGAGCTGGCGTTTGTACATCGCGACGATCTCCGCCACGGTCGTCGCCTCCGTGGGACCCTTGTCGTCGCGGACGCGCGTGAAGCGCGGGAAGCGGATCGCCAGCCCGGCGCCTTCCCGAATCGCACCCCACCCCGCGGTATGCACGGGACTGAGCGTGATCTCTGCACCAATGACCTCGTAGACCACCGTCGGGGCAAACCAGACATCAGCCGTCAGGCGGCTATGCACGTGCGGGTCGCGATCCGGTCGCGCAGTTGGGCGCAACTGGCCGGGCAACGCGGCCAAAAACTCATCCGTGAACCCCGAGCCCAGCTTGCACACGGTCCGGAACATCTCTTCTTTGGGGTCGTAGGCGGCCATCAGCAGCGCCCCGTAGGTCCCGCCGCGTCGTCCTCGCCCGTGGAAGGCGCCGACGACCACCAAGTCAACGGCATCGGTCATTTCGCTGCGGTACTCTCGCTTGAACTTGATCCACTGCCAGCCCCGGGCTCCCGCCTGATAGACACCCCCGAGGGCTTTGCACACGAGCCCCTCGCACCCATCGGCTACTGCCTGTTCGAAGAACTCTTCCAACTCGCGGACGGCAGACACGCGGCGAGACACCGCCGGGTGGAAGCGGTCGTCAGGGGTGATGATCGACTCGAGCATGCGATGCCGTTCAGCATGGGGCTGTTCGGTGAGATCTGTCCCGTCCACGTAGAGCGCATCAAAGGCAAAGACAGCCGTGGGAATGTCGGCCATGATTTGCTCGATCCCGTACTTGCGCCGCCGGGGCATGAGTTCTTGAAAGGACAGCAGGTCGCCGCTGGTGGGACTAACTGCGACAACCTCGCCTTCAATAATGGCCTCGCGGGCGCGCAGGTGGGTGCGGGCCAGTTCCACGACGTCAGGGTACTGCGTGGTGATCTTCTCGAGTCGGCGCGAGAAAATGTTCACGTCCGTGCCCTTCTTGTGGATCTGGAGCCGCTCGCCGTCGTACTTGTACTCGGCGATACACTCACCACCCAGTTTGTGGAGTATCTCTTTCGGGTCTCCTAACCGTTCGGCCAGCATAGGCCGTATAGGCTTCCCAACTACGACGTGAATCTT
>DASWFZ010000166.1:0-3704 GCA_036393975.1 bacterium
GAATTAACACCCCGGAGTTGTCAATCCGGAGTCGCTCCACGTCGGTAGAGGTTCACCAGCTCGTGGCTGTCCCGTTACCGGGGGAGGAGGGACGTCCATGAATCCGGTGCTGCGTGGCGATCTCCGGAGTCGCTTGAGCAGTCCGAAGGCGATTACGATGCACACGATCTTTCTGTTGGTGGTGGCGATCCTGACGTATCTCGCGCTACCGGAGATCGGGAGACTGGACATGCCTCGGCAGGAGGGGGTGCTCCTCGCGTCTGTGCTGGTGACGACCCTGTTGGTGATGTACTTTGCGTCGAGTTGCGCCTGCGGGGAAATTGCCCTCGAAGGAGAGAAATCGGTGTGGGATCTTGCGGCCACAACCCTGCCGGCGGGGACGGTCGCCGTCGGAAAAGTGTTGTCATCCTCTGCGCTGGCGATTGTCCAAGTGCTTTTAGCAAGCCCGTTGCTGGCGGCCATCGCGGGCATTCGGGGGGAATCCCTGATGATCGTGTGGCAAGCCGCGTTCGTCGCAATTCCCGCGGCGACGGCGGTCGGGACGGCGGGCGCCCTGTACAGCGCCCTGTGGGACTCTGATTTTGCTCGCAGCTTCGTGCACTGGATGACCCTGCTTGCGATCACAGTGGGCACCAACGCGCTCCCGCCACCGTGGAACGCGCTAAGCCCGGTGCAAGCGCTCGCGATCACCCTGAAGGAGGGGACGGTGCTCCCTGCGCTGCTGCCGGTCACCGCCTATCTTGCGATCGCCATGGGGTGTGCGATAGTGATCCGCCAGCGTGTGGAGACGATCCGACGGGAGGCACACGCGGCCTAAACAAAAGGCTCATCGCCGGAGGCACGGGAATGCCGGTGATATGATGCAGGAGATGGCCTCAGGTCTGCCCCCAACTCTCTCACGCGCCGTGCAGGACGCGGCGCAGCGGCTGACGGCTGACTATGCGCTGCGGGTATCGGCGCGAGTTGCTGTCGGGACGATGATCGCCCTGACGGGGTGGTCTGCTGCGAGCGTGGTGGTTCCGGTCCAGACCGTATCGCCGTGGATTGCTTTGGCGATCACGGGGCTCACGACCGCGGGGACGGCTGCCGCCGTGCTCATGCGTCGTCGCACTGACCCTCTCACCGCCGCACGGATCCTCGACCGGCGCGCACAGTCGGAGGAACGTGCGAGCACGGCGGTGGAACTTGCTCTCGCCCCCAGTCCTCAATCTGCATTAGGAGCCTGGGTTATCGCCGACGCCTCGGAGCGTCTGGGCGGCGTAGACATCCGTGCCGCGTTCCCGTTGCACCTGCCGCGCGTCGTCTGGTGGATTCCCGCCCTGGTTTTACTGCTAGCCGTGTGGCCGCGTGTGCTCGGTGGGCTGACGTTGCCCGGGAGCCCGGCGCATCGCGTGCAGGAGGCGATTCGCCGCGAGGGAGCACATCTTGAGCAGTTCGCGCAGACGCTGGAGTCATTCGCCCGCGCAGAACGAGCGCCCGCCACCCGCCGGGCCGCCCCGCAACTACGCGATCTCGGGCTGCGGCTGCAGCGAGAGCATTTTGATCGCGCCCAGGCGTTGGCCCGGATTGCGGATCTCTCCCGAGAACTCGATCTGGCCCAACGACGAGTCGACCAGCGTGTGGATGAAATGGGGCGGTCGCCTGCGCCATCGACCCCACTCCCCTCAGATCTATTCCGGCGCGAAGCGGTGCAGAAGCAACTCCGCCAACTCGCAGAGCTCACCGCGAAGCTGCCCCACGCGCCCGCGGCGGTGCGCAAGGACGTCATGGATCAGCTGGGAACAGTGACCCGAGAAGGGGAGGGGACGCAATCGGCCCAAGTGCGTCAGCAACTCGAGCAAGCCCTCCGCCAGCTGGAGGCGGGGGATGCGGCAGGGGCGCGTGAGTCGCTGACCCAAGCGATGCGAATGTTGGAGGGGATCGACGCCATGCTCGCCGACCGTGAGGGCGTGCGGTCCGCCCGCCAGCAGCTCGATCGTGCCTCCGCCGCAATCGCCTCCGGATCTTCCGAGACGCCTTCCGATCAGCCGTCGAGTGCCGACCAACCACAAGCGCCTCGCGGCCCCGGCGGCGAACGGCCTGATCGGCAGCCTGGCGCTGACTCCGCCTCGCCTCCGACGGGACCGTGGGAGGGATCGACTCCGGGCAACGGTCGCGTGGATGAGAAACTCGCCGCGGCCAGTCCCCGACTGCCAGTCGCACATCCGCAGGTGCAGGTGTCTGGGGTGCAGGGGGACGGCGACATCAAATCGTCTGAAATCCTCGGTCCCGGTCGCCCTGGGTCCGCCCAGGTCCCGGTCCAGCGCGTGACGGCGGCCTTTGTGGTGCGCGTCGACCGGGCAATGGAGCGGGCGCATATTCCCATACAGTACCGGATGATGGTGCACGACTACTTCACTCGACTCGCTGAGATGAAATGAACCGACGGGGATCGGACTCTTGGCTGGCCGGCCCTGAGAAATGAGGGGTCATGGACCTAGAAGAGTTTTCCGCCGCGTTTGATCGCATTCGCCAACAACTTCGCCTCGTCATGGTCGGTCAGCACGAACTAATCGACCACGTGCTGATCGCGCTCCTAGCGGGCGGCCATGTACTCCTGGAGGGCGTGCCGGGTCTGGGCAAAACCCTGCTGGTCAAGACCCTGGGGGAAGCTCTCGATCTGCGCTTCTCCCGCGTCCAGTTCACCCCCGACCTGATGCCCGCCGACATCCTCGGCACCAACGTGGTGATGCAGGACCCCTCCGGCCGCCGCTACTTCGAATTCCAGCGTGGGCCGGTCTTCACGCAGTTGCTGCTTGCTGATGAGGTGAACCGCGCCACGCCCAAGACGCAATCCGCGCTTCTGGAGGCGATGCAAGAACACGCTGTCACAGTCGCCGGGACCACCTACGGGCTGGACGCGCCGTTTTTCGTGCTCGCGACGCAAAACCCGATCGAGATGGAAGGCACGTATCCTCTGCCCGAAGCGCAGCTCGATCGATTTTTGCTGAAACTCACAGTGGAGTTTCCTAGCGCCCCTGATCTCGTCGAGATTATCGACCGGACGACGGCGACCGCGCTCCCCCACGCCCGCGCGGTCGCGACGGCGGCGCAGGTCCACCAGATGCAGCAGCTGGCGCGGGCCGTCGAGGTCGCCTCCCACGTCAAAGGGTACGTGGCCCGACTTATTCAGGCGACACACCCGGGTGCACCGGGCGCAGCCTCGATGGCGACGCGGTATGTTCGCTACGGCAGCAGTCCCCGCGGGGCGCAAGCGCTCATCCTGGCCGCGAAAGTGCGGGCCCTCACATCCGGCCGCGCCAACGTAGCGTTCAGTGACCTCGCGGCCCTCGCGCTGCCGGCCTTGCGGCACCGGATCATTTTGAACTTCGAGGGGGAGGCGGACGGCATCGCCCCCGACGCCGTTATCCACAACGCGCTGGAGGAGACCCCGGAACTGGAAGGAGCGGCGACGTAGGACCTGCATCAGTCGACGCCCCGGTGGCGCAACGTCCCATGCCCGCACCTCTTCTCGACCCGGCGTTTCTAAAGAAGCTTGAGACTCTGAGCTTGCGCTCCCGCCGCCCCATCCGCACTGGGGTCCGCGGGGAGCGACGCAGCCGCACGCTGGGGCGGGGGATGGAGTTTGCCGACTATCGCAGCTATCAGAGCGGGGACGACTATCGGCACATCGACTGGAGCATTTACTCCCGGCTGGATCGCCT
>DASWFZ010000167.1:0-10913 GCA_036393975.1 bacterium
TTGATTCGCCGCCTAGTGCTCGCGCTGAAAGTGGGTCTCGATGACCCGGATGGTGCGGAACAGCACCGGAGCGATCGCGCTGTTCAGCACCGCCTGCATGATCAGCCGGGCCACAATGGCCGGCCAGGGCGGTACACCCAAGCCGACCAGGAGGGCCACGATGACCAGCAGCACTCCTCCCAGCAGTGTCCCGATGAAGGTGGCGATGGCGGGCAGGAGAGGGTTCTCAATATAGATGCTGCGCTCGAACATCCCGGAGGCGAATCCCACGACTAACTTGGACAAACCGTTGACGCCCAGCGGGCCTCCGCCGGACAGCAGGTCTTGCAGCAGTCCCGCTGCCACGCCCACCACCGCGCCGCTTTCGGCCCCCCTGAGGATGCCTACTCCGACGATCAAGGGCACCAGGGGATCCAGGATCGCCCCCCACACCTGCACGCGCGCCAGCCATGCCGCCTGCACGAGCGCCAAAATCACCACGACGCCTGTGTAGGCTAGGACCCGACTCACGCGAACTTCTTAGAACCCGGCACCCTGCGCCGTTCGCCGGTCACACCGCCACCTCTCATCACATCTCTCATACCCCGCCGGGTTGCTCACAGCGGGAGCAAAATCAACACCTCTTCGAGACGGTCCAACGCCGCAGCGGGTTCGACTTCAGCCTCCAGAAGGAGTTCGCCCTCCTCCCGAACCACTCGGGTGATACGTCCTACCGCTAACCCCTTTGGAAAGACCCCACCCTGGCCAGAGGTCACCACCACGTCCCCGGGCTGCACGTCGCTCGTTCGCGACAGATACTTGAGGTGCAACACCCGTTCGTTGCGGCCCTCGACGACACCGAGATCTCGTACACGCTGGACAACCACGCCCACTGCGCTGCGGGAGTCGGCGATCAGCAGAACTCGCGCCGTCGTCGGCGTGACCTCGATCACGCGCCCCACGACCCCGTCAGAGGTGACCACCGGCGCGTTCCGCCGGACCCCATCGCGGGTGCCACGATCCACCTGCACCGTCCCAAACCACTTCCCAACGTCGCGTCCGATTACGTTGGCAGCGATCGACCGGCTCCCGACCTGGCCACGGAACCCCAGCAACCGCTCCAGCCGTTCCCCGGCCAGAGCCTGCTCCTGCAATGCCGCATTCCGCCGCCCCATCCCATCGAGGGCCTCCCGCAGCTTCGCGTTCTCGACACGCAGGCGGCCGATTTCCGTGTACAGGTTCCACATCCGCTGGACTCCGTCCGCAACGCGCGCCATCCCCGTTTGCACCGGCACCAGCACAGTGAGCACCGTGGTGCCAATCGCCCCGACTTGCCTGCGGTCTGGACTGCGAGCTTGGGTGGTGAGCAGGGCAATCACGAAGACGAAGAGCCCGAAGAAAAGCATCAGACGCCGGCGGACGGCGATTAACTCACCCATGCGCGCCTCGGCTCACAGCTTCTTAGAGGTCACGAGCAGCCGTTTCATGGTCTCGAGCTCTTCTAGGGCGCGCCCGGTTCCCAGCGCGACCGCCGACATCGGATCGTCCGTGATAATCACGGGCATCCCCGTCTCCTCCCCCAGCAAACGGTCGATGCCTCGGAGCAGCGAGCCCCCCCCCGCCAGGACAATTCCACGGTCCACGATATCCGCCGCCAGTTCGGGTGGGGTGCGTTCGAGTGTCTGTTTCACTGCTTCGACGATTTGCGCGACCGGCTCCGCCAGGGCCTCGCGCGCCTCGGAGCTTGTCATGCGCACGGTGCGAGGCAACCCACTTACCAAGTCCCTCCCCCGCACATCAATGCTCTGCTCTTCTTTCATCGGATAGGCGGACCCGATCGCAATCTTGATCTCCTCGGAGGTCCGTTCCCCGATGAGCAGGTTGTACGCTCGGCGGCAGTACTGAATCAAAGCTTCATCCATCTCGTCCCCTGCCACGCGGATGGACTTGGACGTCACGATGCCGCCCATGGCGATGACCGCGACCTCGGTCGTGCCGCCCCCGATGTCGACCACCATGCTGCCCACCGGTTCGGAAATCGGCAACCCCGCCCCGATCGCCGCCGCCATTGGCTCCTCGATGAGATAGGCCTCGCGCGCCCCCGCCTGTTCGGTCGCATCGATGACCGCGCGACGCTCCACGCCCGTGACTCCGGACGGAATCCCGACGACAACGCGGGGCCGCAGCAGTGTCTTCCCCTTGAGGCCCTTACGGATGAAATAGGCCAGCATCGCCGCTGTGGTGTCGAAATCGGCAATGACGCCGTCACGCAGTGGCCGCGTGGCGATGATCTCGCCAGGAGTCCGCCCCACCATCCGTTTCGCCTCTTCGCCGACCGCGATGATTTGGCCGTCGGCGACCCGCTTCGCCACCACCGAGGGTTCCCGCAAGATGATACCTTCGCCCCGCACGTAGATGAGGGTGTTGGCGGTGCCGAGATCGATCCCCATGTCGCGGCTCAGCCGGGAAAATAGGTAGTTGAAAGCCATAGGCCTCCTCAAGATGTCTGTGATTTTGTTCATGCCCGATCTGGCCATCGAGTACCAGCCGCCACCGTGAGTAAGAGGTCCATCTCGTGCACTTGGGCACCTGCTTGAGGGGAACCTGCCGATACCGCGCGGGTCACGGGCGACTCGCTCCCCCCCGTCCTCGGGAGGCCCGGGTCCATACTGAGCTCCAGCCGACTGCGATCCGTCTCAGTCTTGGTGCCGCCCAAAACGCCGCCCCAAGTATAACAACGGGTCTAGAGGGTTTCAAACACCGCAAAAATTGGCTCCCGCGGTGTCTACTGGAGGAGCCGGAAGATCCACACGGCAATGACAATACCGAGGAGAATGGCCACATTGAGGCGGACGGTGGTCCCGATCGTGACCGTAAACACGCGCAGATCCAGAGTCAATGGCGGGTCAATCCCTGCGCGCACATCCTTGGCCAGCCACGCCAACGCGGGATACGCCCCCACCGCCTCGGCGATGACGCTCCCCAACAGTGCCCCAAAGAAGATGACGAAAAAGAGGACCCACCATGGGCTGCGCAGGCGACGTGCCACGAGACCTCCTTCGACCCACCACCAGTCCGAGATTAGACTGGCCGCTTACTCCACCCTTCGCGGTCGCCGCAGTGCCGACCATACTCCGGCGAGCATCCCGGCGACGGCGCCGATCGCCCACGCCGGAACGCCTCTCAGGCGGGTGGCCTGTGTGGTCCAGTCCTCCGCCGCGCGCTGAGTCCACTGCGCGCGCCTATCCCACATCTGACGCAGGGCTTTCAGGTCAGTCGTGATGTGGCCCCGCAGCTGATCGATGTGCCCGTCGTCGTCGGGGGGACCCGCGGGCTTCATCGCTGCCGTTCGAGCGCTTGCCGGATGGCCTTCCAGTCTTCCCGCAGACTAGTCAGGAAGTTGAGCCGCCGACGTTTCAGGCGAATGCGGGCCACGAGCACGAGGGTCGCGACCACGGCCACCATGATGACGAGGACAATCGCCGTGGCCAACCACGGCGCCAGAATCTGGGCCAAGACCAGAATGAGGACCGCGACGGCAATCGGAATCATCAACAAGAGCAGCGACAAGGCCGCCACGAGCAGCAGGAGAGAGATGCCTACGTCGCGCAGCGCGCCACGAATTTCCTGGCGTGTCAGGTCCATGCGCGCTTCGAGCAACGCGACAATGTGTTGGAGTAACCGGCCGATGATGCCGCTCACGGATTCCTGGTCTGACTTCTCTGACTTCTCAGGGTCCACTTTCATCGCCCCCATCTCTGGTGCGGGACACTATCTCCCCCGCCCCCTTCACCCGTCGCGCCCGTCCTCATTGAGCGCATAGCGAATAGCTTCGCGAACTGGCGTCAGGCGCAGGCCAAACACCTGGACCGCCCGGGTCCCCTGGCAGACATTGTCGACGAGGAGGGCCTCAAACTCGTCCTGCGTGATCGGGGGGTTCGGGAGGTAACGAAACTCCCGCACCAGAGCCCGGGCCAACCTCATGGGGATATGCGCTTTCCACCGTCGCACGCCTAAGGCACGGGCAATCTCGTCGAGCAGCGCCTCATAGGCTAACGCGTCCGGCCCACAGAGATCGTACGCCTCGCCCAGGATATCATGGCGCGTGAGCGCTTGGCGTACCACCTCAAGCAGATCGCGCACATCCACTGGCATCGACCGGTACTGACCCGACCCAAACACCGGAACCACGGGCATCACTGTCGCCAAGGCCACGAGCGGCCCCCGCGGAGCCCCTAGGAGGTGGAACAGGTACCACGGCCCCAACCGCACGACATCGGCCAACTGCTTGGCGGCGCCGCCTCCTGGTCCAAACACGAAGGAGGGACGCAGAATCACGTAGGGGACGCCGCCGCGCCGGATCGCCTCTTCGCCCGCCCACTTCGACCGCAAGTAACGCGGCGCCTCCGGGCCCGCGCCCAGGGCACTCAAATGCACGAGACGACCGACACCCGCAGTCCGTGCCGCCGCGGCCACTTCCGCTGCCCCCCGCCGATTGATCAAGTCGAATGTCGCACCGAGGCGCTCGCGAATCACCGCTACGAGGTGCACAACTGATGCGCACCCGGTGAAGGCGCGTTCGAGTGCACCGACGTCCCCGACATCCGCGGAAGCGACCTCGCAGCCCAGCGCGCGCAGCTCCGCGAGGTGATCGGTTTTCTTGCTCTGGGGGTGCACCACCGCGCGCACGGCAATTCCCGCGCGGCGGAGTGTCTTCACCACGTGGGACCCGATGAACCCCGTGGGACCAGTGACTGCGACGAGGCCTTGTACGGACGCAGCTGTGGCCATTGGGCGAGGTTACACCGCCAGGGCGGCGGAGGCCTCCGTCGACCCCATGGTCATCGGGACCGGACCACGACAAACTCCGTGAGGGCGAGGAGGCTCTCCTTCGCCAGCCCCGGGGCCAGCGGCGCGAGATCCGCGGCGGCTTGGCGCGAGTAGCGTCCGGCGGTGTCGAGCGCGTAGTCAATGCCCCCGTACCGGACCAAGAGGCGCTGGATCTCGTCCCGATCTCCGTCGCGCGCTCCGCCCGCAAGGAGACCCAGGAGGCGCGCGCGGTCTTGCGCGGAGGCTTCTGCGAGTGCGCGAATCACCGGGAGGGTCACTTTGCCACTGGGAATATCGCTGTGAATCGGCTTGCCCAGCGCGTCCTCCCGGCTCGTCAAATCCAGGGCATCATCGGTAATCTGAAACGCCATGCCCCAGTGGAGTCCAAACGCCCCCAAGCGATCGGCGGCCGCGGAGTTCCCTGCGACCAGGCCCCCTGCCCGGCAAGCCGCGGAGATGAGATGGGCGGTCTTACCCGCAATAATCTCGAAGTAGGCGGATTCGTCGCCGTGGGGTTCTTGCCCGAACTTAATCTGCATGATTTCCGCTTGGCTCATCTTTACGGTCGCGACCGCCAGCGTGGGGGCGACGTCCGGGTGACGAATGCGACTGAGCAGATCGAAGGCTTTGGCGAACAAGTAGTCTCCGAGGAGCACCGCAATCTGATTGCCCCACTGCACGTTCACGGTGGAGACTCCGCGCCGGACCTCCGACTGATCAATGATGTCATCGTGGATCAGGGAGGCCACATGAATGAGCTCGACCGCCGCAGCGAGCCACAGCCGGGCTTCTCCCGCCCCGCCGCTCGCCCCCGCCGACAAGCAGACCAACGCCGGACGGACCATCTTCCCGCGCGTGCTTAGCACGTGGCGGACGAGTTCACTGACAAAAGGATCATCAGCGGCCAACTCACGCTCCAACAGCGCGTGAAGCAGGTCCAGATCCTCTTGCACGGGGGCGTAGATCGCGGCGAGATCCATGCTCTAGGAGAGGGGTTCGTGACCGAACGACAGCGCCCTCCGGCTGTTCACCCAGCCGGAAGGCGCCGAACAAGGAGCGGCTACTGCACCTTAATGGAGGTCTGCATTCCGGCTTCCGCGTGACCGGCGATGTTGCACATGACCGTGTAGGTGCCCGGCTTTAAATTCACGGTGACTTCTTTGGATTGCCCGGGTTGGATACTGTCGACCTCAACGTTGGCTTCCTTGATGATAAAGTTGTGCTCGATGGAGCCTTCGTTCTTGAGCGTCAGCTTCAACGGGCCCGCCTTCAGCGCGGCAGTTGAGAAGGTGATGGACCATTCCTTCTCGGTGACCGTGACGACCGCCCCCGCGCTCGGGCCGCTCGGCTGCTCACCGCCGGGTTTCCCTCCACCGCCACACGACGCGGCGACCAGCGACACGAGCAACACCACGACACCTACCCACATGCGTCTGTACATTGCATCCCTCCTGGATGAAACTGCTCGGCTGCAAAAACCCACAACAGGATAACAGAGCAGGTTCTCGGTGACCAGGGCAACTATGAGGACGACAGAAAGACGCGCCGCGGGGCTAGGCTTCGGCGATCAAGCCAAAGGACGCGATGAACATCAGTAAGAGGAACCACGCAAGATAGAACAGCAGGTAGGCCAGGTGGACGCGCAGAGGCTTCTTCATGAGGCATCACCCTCGGAAGCGGCGGCGGGCTGCGCGACCGTGGGGCGACCGCCTCGGGCGGGGGCCGGCGCGGGCAGGGAGGCAATGCGCTCGACAAAGGCTTTTACCTGAGCCAGAAACCCCGGCCCGTCGTGCAGGCCGAACGCGAGCATCCCCAGGCGTGCGGGATCGACCTTGCGGCGTTGCAGACGCCGCTGCAACTGCTCGATGCGATCCCGCATCAAGAAGTTCCCTTCCCTGTTGAGACAATCCCCATACGGACACCCCGTCACAAAGACGCCCGCCGCCCCGCGGGTAAGCGTTTCCTCCAGCCACGAGGGACGGACGAACCCCGAGCAGGGCACGCGGATGATGCGCACGTGGGGCAACTCACGTAGATGCCCGCCCTCGGTGAGCGGCTTCAAGTCGACGCTCCAGTCGCAGATGAATCCGACGACGGTCGGCTCTGTCATGGCTGCATCGCGAGGCTGACCTGATTGAGCACATCGCGCTCCATCAACTTCGGAAGCTCGAGAGCTTCGAACGGACAGGCTCCGATGCAGATCCCGCACTCCACGCAGCGGGACTCGATGACGACCGCCAGCAGCGTGCGGTTGGCGGCCGCCTTCGTGAGTCCCCGCCCCGGTGAGGGGACCATGACGATGGCATTGTATGGACAGTCATAGTAACAGAGCTCGCAGCCTGTGCAGTTTCCGTCGACCACTTGGGCCACGCCGGCGTGGCGCACTTCCATTTGCGCGGGAGTTTCCCGCCGGCTCAGGTACGGAATCGCCAATCCGCCTACGAACAGCAGGACCAACAGCGCCACAACGCCCCCCGCCGGCAGGATGTTCATGAGCCAAAACGGGAGCATGAAGAATACATCCATGGGAAATTGGGTTGGCCGCGCCGCGGGAGCTGACGGGGGAATCGCGTCCCCTGTCACGGGGATCACGCCGGCCAGCAAGAACACCAACCCCACGCAGAAGAGGGTCCAGACCCCCGGCGGCCAGATCTTCGGATGGCGCAACCGCAGGTAGTGCCACCACAGGAAGACGTACAACGCCGAGGCGGGGCCGATGTGTAGATACAACAGCCGCACGAGCGTCGTGTCGCTGACCCCGACACCGCCCAGGAGCATATGCACCAGTCCCTGGCCCGCGGCCGGAATACTGTACAGCATGGCGACGACCAGCGTCGTCAGAAGCTGCGCCCGTTCATCCCACACCAGCTGGTACCCCGTGACGCCCACAAACCCCGCAAACAGCAATAAGAACATTCCGGAGATCCAGGGATTGTCGCGGGCGAACAAGTACCGATCAGTAAACCAGTTGCGAAACAGGTGCAACAAGATGCCGACGATGAACCCGTCGGCCGCGTACCGGTGCACGCCGCGGATCACGCCGCCATACGGCACACGCTCGGTCAAGTACTGGATGGACGCGAACGCGCTACCCAGACTCGCCTCGTAGTAGAAGAACAGAAAGATGCCCGACAGCACCAAGGTGAGCAAGAACAGGTTGGACAGACCCCCCGTGTAGTAGAGCGGATTGAAGTCCGTGGGGTAGACCCGGTTGATCCAGACGTCCAGACGCAGGGTCCCCCGCAGCAGCGCGGTCATCGACCGCGCGTAGCGGCCGGTTGCTTGGTCGGTGGTTGCTGTGCTCATCGCTCCGCCTTCCGCGGTCCGACCAGACCCATCTTGCGCAACAACAAAACGATGACCGAGTACGCGAGGAGGAGTGCGCCCACCATTGTGCCGACCAGGTACCAGTGATCTGTTCCCTCGCCGTAGAGGATCCCTACCGCGAAGGCCAGCGACAGCGCACTCAGAAACCCGACGGCTGCAATGTAAGCGAATCTCACGCGCATTCCTCCACGGCCGAGATCGACGGGCGCTGGTTCGCCGCCCCTTCCACCTCACCGCACGCTGATCCGATTTCAGATGCCGTCATGCTTGGTACTCTTTCGTACCAAACTTTCCCTTGCCACCAGCTTCGAGCTCGGCGGTGGGGTCACTTGCGCTGCAAGAATCGTTCATAGAACGCAATCTCGCGTTTGACGCGGCCGGCCGCGCGATCCCACGCATACACCCAAAAGCCGAGGTAGAGAAACGACACGACAAACACCACGGTGAAGCCGAGCGTGTACAGACACGCCGCCAGCGTGGGCGTCTGCCACGCCACCTGCAATGCCCCCCAAGCGGCAGCCAGCGACACCATCGCTACACCGAACGAGGCGAGGAACGCGACCCGCTGCCATAAGCGCCCCACCGGCTAGCTGTGGGCGGGCGCCCGCGCCGGGGGACTCGGACTGGGGGCCGCCACGGCCCGCTTCTGGGCACGCCGATACCGCAACTCCCACAGGAATCCCAGGCTCAGACCGACCAGCGTAATCAGCATGATAATAAACGGATCGCGCTCGATCACCGCGATGTTGAACAGAATCAACGCCGTGAACGCGAGGAAGTAGAGTACAGCGAGTGCGCCGACCACCGTGAAGAACGGCCTCTCCAATGGGCGCCGGCCCCGGCTGCGATCGAGGAAAGGCACGAGCATTCCCAATCCGATCAAGAGCCCGGGACCCAGCCCCGCCCACAGCGGTGGCGTGTACTTTACATACTGGTACAAGGCGAGAAAGTACCAGTCTGAGAGGATGGGCAGGGGTGTTCGCGTCGGATCGGCACGGCGCCCGCTTTCTGCCGGCAACACGATCGAAATCACGAGCAGCATCGCCAGGAACACGACAATGGGAGCCAGTGACATGCTGATCCTCTTCCGGCGGGTGCGGAAGAAGAGAACCTCAACGAGAATCAGCAAGACTAGCGAGATGCCAAAGTGGAGGGCATAAAAGCGGGTGATGGTGGCTTGGCCCACGGCGGGCCCGCCCAAGAACACGAAGGCGATCATCGACCCAAATTTCAGCGGCCCGATGAGAGGGAGTTGATCAAAATACACCGGCACCGTGAGCACGACCTTTGCCGCCCAGAACGCCCGCTGGTTCCAGATCAGCAGGTAGCCGGTGATCCCCGAGATCATCCCCAAGATGAGGCCGGTGAACGCGAGCATCCACGACAACTCTCCTGGCTTCTTGTACTCGCCGAGGAAGTACATGCGGTAAATGCGGAGGAAGATGACCGTGATCAGCGCATCGGCGCCGTATTTATGCAGACCGCGGATCAGCCCGCCCAGCGCCAGGGGTCGGCCTAAGAGAACTCCCAGGCGCCCCACGTCGTTTTGGATACGCTCAATCGAACTGTAGGCCCCGGTCGTGGTCGGCTCGTACCATAGCATGAGAATGACGCCGGTCACAACGGTGACAAGCCAGAAGTAATACAGCATGGGCCTCATCAGGTACAGCGGATTGTCCTGATGCGCCACGACCGTCTCGTCGAACAAATCGAGCTTCTGACGGCGTTCCCGCAGCCAGTCTAAGACCTTTTCACCCATGGCCGATCCTCTGTCTCAAATCCTCACGCATGCGCGTGCGTCCTGAGCGACTCGACCTCGGCGGAAATCATGCGATGCCTCCGGCCTCAACATCGGTCACCACAATCTGCTCCCCACGGAGTTCAAACAAGAACGTGCGCGGGGGACGTGGGGCAGGTCCCGACACGACCCGGCCGGGCATTTGCCGGTCGGCAGGATCGTAGATGCTGAGGTGACACGGGCAGGCCATCAGCGCATGCTGGCGATCCGGGGGCGGCACATATCCGCCATACCCCGCGGTCACTTCCTTGTAGTTCGCCACGTAATTGTAGATGCACCCGAGATGGGGGCAAATCCGCGAGAAAATAATGAGGTCGCTTTGCGTCACCGCGGGGGTCTTCCCGATCTCCTTGGCCCAACTCAACGGCCCCTTGCCGGTGGCTGGATCGAAGAGCGTGATCGGATACGGGAGCCGCACAACCACGCCGGGGACGTTCGCGGCCTTGAACCCTTCAGGAGTGTACTGAGGGTACTTTTGTGTGAACACGAAATACTTGGAATCCCAGGGGTTGGCCACCTCACGGAGTGTGGCCACGGCCGTGGGCTCCCCCTTCGCCGTGTCTCCGGTCGTGGGGGCGTAGATCTTGAATTTCTCGACGTTGGGCTTGAGGAAGCGCAACAGCGGGGAGATCACCGCCACTGTCGCGGCCAGCGCTGGGATGGCCGTCACCAGCTTCAGGAACCGGCGGCGGGCCATCAGTTCAGGTGCTTGCGGGTCCATCATGACTGTGGGAAGGAGGGTCGTGTGCCCATTATTTTGGCGCCTGGGGGTACGTATAGATGAACGTCCAAATGTAGCTCACGACGGCCCAGATGTCGTCATCCGAGAGCACGCCCCGATAGGATGGCATGTCGTCGAGTCCATCCTGGGTCACCTGGAACAGGTCCGTGGGTTTGCGCTGTGCGATGAGGTTGACGTCCGTGAAGATTCCCGGTCCCATGCCGCGCGCCCAGTTCCATCTCTTTTTGGCAATCTCCA
>DASWFZ010000168.1:0-5339 GCA_036393975.1 bacterium
CTCTGGGGTGCGCGGCTGGTCCTCGCACCCCCGGCGGTCGAAACAGAAATCCTAATTGCTCCAGACGGGACTGTGGAATTCAAGGCTACCTGAGAGGATCGTTGCGGGTTAGTCACCCCAAGGCGGGGAGCCGAAAGTATAGTCCAATGGCTGGGGGAGGAGGATTCGAACCCCCGCTAACGGGTTCAGAGCCCGTCGTCCTACCACTAGACGATCCCCCAGCGCCAATCTTGCTGCACGAGCACACTCATTATAGAAACGTGGTTGAGCATCGTCAATTCACGCGCCGCGCGAGTGTGGTTTCTAACGAGTGTAGTTTCTAGTAAGAGAGCGTGCGCTCCGGAAGAGAACGACCATCCCCAAACTTCATAGTGGCGTCTAGCCGCTGTCCGCAACGGGCAGGTTTCACTCGGAGGCACTTCATCCCCAGTCGTCCCCCCCGACTATCCGCCGATTGTACGCGTGCGCCCGCGCCGATCGCGTGGCGTGCGTCACAGACTCGACGCATCCGACCGCTGGGTGGGCCTCCAGGGAGTGAGATATGTTCGGCCCGAAGGTGGGCGAACGTGTCATCGTCGAGGTCCTGCCGTCCGGGGAGTCGTACCCGGGCGAGGTGGTGTTCCTCGACCACACAGCCATGGGAATCGCCCCCGCGATGCGGTGGGCGGCGCCCCCGGAACTCGGAACTGTTATCCGCATTACTTTTGTCCGCAAAGATGGCCTCTACGAAGGCCACGGCGCTGTCACCGCCACTTTGAGGGAGCCCGAGGTACTGGTGACGGTGCAGCTGACTGGCGATGTTTCCCGGACACAGCGACGTGACTTCATGCGCCGCGATGCCAGTCTCAATGCCGATCTCATGGTCCAAGGGCGTGCTCTTCACTGCATGACTAAGGATGTCAGTGGGGGCGGCGTGAGCGTTCTGTTTGGCGAGGTCCCGTCCCTAGTCGAAGGCGAGGCGTTCGAGGTCGTCCTCAATGTGCCAGATGGTCGTCTGCCGATCCGGGCGCAGTGTCAGGTGAAGTACGTGCGAGAAGTCATGCGCGGATCGCGATGGTTGGTCGGCGGTCAGTTCGCGACGATTGCAGAAGAAGATCGCCAGCGCCTCGTGCGATTTGTGTTTCGCCTCGAACTCGCTCAAAAGCGTCCAGTAGGCAAAAAGTAACCCGTTCTTCTCCGGCGTGCTCCCCGAAGTTTTGAGCGCGGCCTCTGGGTCTGTTTACCGCTTTGCGGCCACGACGTCGGGCTTTAGCACCCCAATAAACGGGAGATTCCGGTACAGCTGGCGGTAATCCAGCCCGTAGCCGACCACGAACTCGTCGGGAATCTCGAATCCTCGATAGGCAATCGGCAAGGTGTCGACGATGCGGCGTGCGGTTTTGTCCAGCAGTGTACACACACGCAAGCTTGCGGGATCGCGCGCGCGCAGCGTGCGAAGCAGGTAGGCCGCGGTCAACCCTGTGTCGATGATATCTTCGACCAGCACGACATGCCGTGTGGCAATTTGTTCATCGAGGTCTTTGATCAGGCGGACCGCACCCGAGGGCGTGGTGGTGTCCCCATACGAGGTGATCGCCATGAAGTCGATCGTCATCGGCACCGTGATAGCCCGGGTGAGATCGGCCATGAAGTACAGGGCACCCTTGAGCACGCTCACGAGCAGCGGGGTGCTGGTGGCATAGTCGTGGGAAATCTGCGCGCCCAGCGCGCGGATGCGATCCTGGATTTGGGCTTCTGTGATTAGGACCCGCGCGATGTCGTCAGCCAGAGGCATTAGGACGATGTGCGGGCAACGGATTTGGCGAGGCCGTACTTAAAGAGGAGACTGCGGTAGTCCCGGCCGTAGAAGATCTTAACGCGGACGTTGGGGTAGAGTTCACGCAAGCGGCGTAGCTTGCGGTTCTTCTTCGTTACGAGGCTCTGTTTGAGAGTGGTTAACTCGATGTACAGATTCAACTCCGGGAGGAAGAAATCGGGGTTAAAGCTCTCGATTACTCGCCCCTGCGCGTCCCGCTGGAGAGGGAAGCTCCGCGGTTCGTACTCCCACCGGATACAATAAAAGTCGAGGAGTCGGGCGAATTCAGCTTCACTCTCGTGCGCGAAGCGGGGGCGGGTCGGCGAGGCGTCGCCCAGGCTTTTGCGGTCGGCCACCAGGTGGGTTTCACCTCCTAGGTCTCTCTGGCGAGGGGAAGAGCCCCTCCCCAGAGGGAGAAGTGCGTCGACTGGACCCGAAGAAGGGCCGATTTGCGTTCAGTATACCTACGTCGCCCCGACTCGTGCAAGCAGAGGAGTCATTGGTGAACCGGAGAAGTTGACTGGGATATAAGGAGAAAGCTGTGTCCGAGCCCACACCCCCAATTCCCGAGGCCGATCTCAAACGCTGGCTGACGCAACTGCGCAGCAACGATGTGACTTTGCGCAGTGATGCGGCGCACCAGTTGGGCAAGATTGGCGACGAGCGCGCCGTCGAGGCCCTGGTGGAGGCGCTGTCCGATTCGGACGAGTATGTCCGCAAGAGCGCAGTGACCGCGCTGCGCCGGATCGGCGGGCCGGCCGCCATGGAGGGCCTCCGCCGGGCGCTGGCTGATCGCTCCGAACAGGTCGTGTTGCAGGCGGTCAACGGACTGCGCGATATGCGCGACCGAGAGGCGGTAGAGCCGTTGGTCCGCGTCCTCACGCGCCGCGAGCGCTCCCTGCAGCTGGCAGCGACGGATGCCCTGATCCGCATTGGCGCGGACGCCGTGCCGCCCCTCATGGAGGCGTTCAAGGATCGGGCATTGCGCCGCCGGATCGGCAACCAGATCTGGAAGATCTTGGTGGACATGGGCACAAAGTCCATCGACCCTCTCCTCCAGATGCTCACCGACGAGAACCAGTACGTGCGGCTGACTGCCATCTCCGTATTGGGCCGGATCGGCGATCGTCGCGTGGCTGCGCCACTCGTCCACCTTTTCCTAGACGACCCCCGGATGCAAGAGGCGGTGGTCACGACCTTGGCCCGGTTAGAGGAGCGCCGCGTGATCGAGTCTCCGGGCTCGCCAGCGGCCGACCGTGAGATCTTCCTCCCCAAGGATGTGGTGGATGGCTTTCTGGGACGACCGCGCGAGGACGTCACGAAAGTGCTCACAGAGGCGCTCGAGAATCCCAGCCCGAAGGTGCGCCGCTTTGCGCTAAAAGCCCTGTACGCGTTACATGGGGATTCGGCACTAGATCGGCTGGTCGCGGCGCTCAAAGACGATGACATCGATGTGAAGCGCCTCGCGATCAAAATCATGGGCAAGATGCGTAACAAGCGCGTCATCGATCCGCTTGTGCAGCTCATTCTGCACGACGGGGAGCAGGTGGAAGAGACCGCGTGGAACACATTGAAGGTTCTGACCGATCTGCGCGAGTACGACGAACTACGTGCGCGTGTGGCCAAAGAACGCGCCGGGACCCGGCCCGCCGTGCGCAAGTACACGAAGTCCAAAGACGTCTCTCCGGACTGGTGGCGGGAGCAAGACTGACACCGAGGCCAGGAACGCACATCGGCGGGACACGGTGATGCCAGGAGCGAGGACGGGGGCTACGCGCGCGAGTTGAGGCGATGGCGGTAAGGAAGCAGCCGTGGTTTGAACGGACATTTCCGACGGGGCTGCCTCCGATGATGTTGGCCGTCATCCTCGAGCGCCTGCGGGGGACGCCGGCGCGCCTAGAGGAACGGCTCGTCGGTCGGCCAGTGGCTGTACTGACGCGGCGCCTCGGCGAGACCTGGTCGATTCAGGAGAACGCAGGGCACCTTTTAGATCTCGAACCTCTGTGGTTGCAGCGCGCCGACGACCTGCTAAATGGGCGTCCTGTTATGACTCCCGCCGACCTCCAGAACCGTAAGACACACGAAGCCAACCACAATGCCGCCTTACTGGACGCTTTGCTCGAAGAGTTCCGACGCGCGCGAGGAGTGCTCCTCGACCGCCTCGACGAGGCCGAGGAGAGGGTGCTCGTCCACACGGCGCCGCATCCTCGGCTCCGCACGCCCATGAATCTGGTCGATCACGCTTATTTCGTAGCGGAGCACGATGACTACCATCTGGCACGGATCAGTGAACTCCTCCGGGAATTCACGATCAAGAATAATCGCGCCTGACAGACGGAACTTCCGTATAGTCTCCCGCCCCCCGTCGCACGGCACCCGGCACTTGACTCGGGAAGGCAAACGGGCCATACAGCCGGGCACAGCGTCCCAACGGAAGGGTCATTCCCTTGACGTGCCGGGCATCGCCTGAGGAGGGAAACCGCAGATGCGCGTTCTGATCACCAACGACGATGGCATTGCATCTCCGGGTCTCCAGGCTCTTGTAAATGAGTTCGCCCCCGTCGCGCAGACCTTCGTCGTGGCGCCGGAGGGTGAACGCAGCGCGACCGGCCACGCGATCACGCTGCACAAACCGCTGCGGGCACGCGCGGCGGTCATTGCGGGGGCGACGGCGGCGTGGGTAAGCAATGGCACGCCGGCCGATTGCGTGGCGCTCGGCATGCTCGAGCTGGTCCCCGAACGGCCTGACGTCGTACTCTCTGGCATCAACGCAGGGCCCAACTTGGCCCGTGATCTCACGTACTCGGGGACAGTATCTGGCGCGATGGAAGGAGCGATCTTTGGCGTGCCCAGTATCGCGGTTTCCGTCGCTGCCTTCACCGACCCTACCTTTCCTGCAGCAGCGCATTTCACCGGGGAGTTGGTCCGTGCCATTCTGCTCCATGGTCTGCCCACGGACACCCTGCTCAATGTGAACGTCCCAAATCTACCCGCACATGGTATCGCCGGCGTCTCGATTACTCGCCAGAGTGCTCGGCGCTACATCAGCCGGTTGGAAAAGCGGGTGGATCCCCGCGGCCAGGCCTACTACTGGCTCACGGGGGATCCGTCCACGCAGGAGGATATTGAAGGAACGGACACGTGGGCGCTCGCCTCGAACCAGATCTCCGTCACCCCCATCACACTGGACATGACCGATGACCGCGCGTTCGCGGTCCTTCGCTCCTGGAACCTCACGTGGAGTCCCGAGAGGCACTAAGGCACGCAGGCCGAGCCTCCCTGCCGGAAGGTCCGGATGGTGGCGGTGAGCAGGGGGAGAGTCGCCGGCGCGGCTTAGCGGAAAGGGAAAGTCCGTGCTGTGGCGAACCGCACCCAAGACGTCTCAACATACCAATCATCGTCCCTTTCTTCGGAGCAGCGCATGGTCCAGTTTGAAGACGTCACCAAAGTCTTTTCGAACGGTGTCAACGCCCTCCGCCGCGTCTCCCTCCGGATTGAGCCGGGGGAGTTTGTCTTTATTGTCGGCCCCACGGGGACAGGCAAG
>DASWFZ010000169.1:0-6748 GCA_036393975.1 bacterium
ATCGCTTGCGGGACCGGTATCGTGGCGCGTACCGCAGCTCGACGTGTCGGCCGCCGCGGGAGCGTCGTTGGCTTGGACATCAGCGCGCCGATGCTCGAATGTGCCCGCTCGGCCGCAGCACGTGAGGACGTGTCAGTGGAGTGGCGAGAAGGGAGTGCACTGAAGCTGCCCTTCCCCGACGGCGCGTTCGATCTCGTGCTCTGCCAGCAGGGGTTGCAGTTCTTCCCTGATCGACCGATGGCACTGCGGGAAATGCGCAGAGTGTTAGCGCCGGGCGGACGGCTCGGGCTCAGCGTCTGGCGGTCGATCGCACGCAGCCCCGGGTTTGCGGTGCTGGCCGATGCGCTGTCACACCATATTAGTCCCCAGGCGGGCGCGCTCTTGACGTCTGGGCCGTTCAGCCTCAGTGATACCGAGGAGCTACGCGCACTCATTGCAAGGGCAGACTTTAGCGACATTACAATCCGCCCAGCTTTGAAGATGCTCAGTTATCCGTCTCCTGACGAGTTCGTACGCTGCTACGCGGCAGGCTCCGCACTTGCCGGGCCGTTTGCCAGTGCGGACGACCATGCCCGCGCCGCGTTGATGGGCGAGGTCAAGGCGGGACTGCAGGCATACGTCGATAAACGGCTGGCATTTCCGATTGAAACCAACGTGGTCAGCGCCCACGAATGAGCCCAGGACACAAGTGAGATCTTGCTGAGAAATACTCCAAGTGTGCCAGGTAGACTCTGGGACCGTTTGCGCCGATCCCAATCCCTTGACCCTTATGCCGGGTTCCCAGGCACCAACCCATGGGCGTCACTCGTGGGTTGCGAACCGCGGCCAGATTGCGTAGGTTATAGTTGATACTGGATGGAACTCGAACGATGGCAGCTAAACAACACTGCGCACCAGCCGGTGCATTGATGACTTTCCCCCGACGCACCACGGGGCACGTCATCGCGATTGTCGCCGCCAGCGCGCTCCTCGTTGGAGTCACCACGGGAGCTCCGGCCCAGACGACACCGACGCTCCGGCGCGGGATGTTGGTCCTCGCACAGGACAAGGCGCGCGTCACTCTGACCGTCGAGATCGCTGATACCCCGGAAAGCCGCGAAGTGGGACTGATGAACCGCCCATCATTACCGGACGACGCGGGTATGCTCTTCGTGTTCGAGTCGACCAGCCATTGGGCATTCTGGATGAAGAACACCCTCGTCCCATTGTCAGTGGGGTTCATCGACGAGCAGTGGAAGATCGTCGATATCCAGGATATGCGGGTCGGCCCCAACCCCGAAACAGGGCGGCTGGACATTTATGAGGCCGCCAAACCCAGTCGGTACGCGCTTGAGGTCAATCAGGGCCTGTTTGCGCGCCGTGGTATCGGGGTGGGCGCCAAGGTCATCCCCGCTTTCAAACTCAAGTAGATTCAAAGGAATCCCGCGGGCGCGAACGTCCCCGTACACCGGCCCTGTGAGCGTCTTCGTGGGTGGGACTTTACAATTACGCGGCATGCTATCATGTCCGCATACCCATGGCCGACATAACCCAAGATGTCCTCAAGCGCAACACGGCGGAGATCGCTGCCCTGCGGGCTATCAGCCGGGCGATCGGCTCGGCTCTGGACCTGGACACCACGCTCCATCTCATCACCAGGACGACGGCGGAAGTCTTAGGAATGGATAGCTGCTCCATTTACCTGTTGGACTCTGCGGGGGAGTATTTAGTGTTGAAAGCGACCACCGGCTTGGCGGCGGATGCCGTCGGGCGGGCGCGGCTGCGTTTTGGTCAGGGTCTGACCGGATGGGCCGCGAGTGAAGGCCGGCCGGTCGCTAGCAGTGATGCGGCGAGCGACCCGCGGTTCGTGTTTTTGCCGGAGACCCAGGAGTACCAGTTCCGCTCGCTGGCCGCCGTACCGCTGATCACCGCCGGGAAGATCCTCGGCGCCATCAACGTCCAAACCGCAGCCGAGCACGCGTATCCCGCCGACGAGCTCGAACTATTGGGCGTGATCGCCGACTTGGCCGCGGGGGCAATTGAGAAGGCGACGCTGTATGACCACATGCGCCGGCAGATCATGGAGCTCTCGACCCTGGCCGAGGTCAGCCAGACGCTGACATCGCCGCTGTACCTCGAAGAGGTGCTGCGTCTCATCACCGAAATGGCCACGCGTCTGCTTGGCGCCAAGACGTGTTCTTTGATGCTGCTGGACGAAGCGACCGGCGAACTGGTCATCGCCGCGTCCCAGGACGCGAGTCAGACATACCTCAGCCGGCCGCATCTGAAAGTTGGGGACGGCATCGCCGGATTGGTGGCCCGGGATGGCAAAGCCATTGCGGTTCCAGACGTCTTGGAGGACCCCCGATTTCTGGCCAGAGAGATGGCCGAGCAGGAAGGACTGCGCGCCTTGCTCTCGGTCCCGTTGATCGTGCGCGACCGCATCATCGGCGTGTTCAATTGTTACAAGGCCCAGCCCCACCGGTTCACCGATGCCGAGACGTCGCTGATGACGACGTTGGCCAACCAAACGGCGTTAGGCATCGAAAACGCGAACCTGGTGGTGCGCTCGGCGGTGATCCGCGAGATGCACCACCGTGTGAAAAACAACCTGCAGACGATTGCCATGTTGTTGCGGTTGCAACTGCGGGATGGCCGCGAGGTCTCCGGGCGCGAAGTGCTCACGGAAACCATCAACCGCATTCTCAGCATCGCCTCCGTGCACGAGATCCTCTCAGTGGAAGGCTTCCGTCTCATCAACTTGCGCCAGCTGCTCGAGCGCGTCGCGGGGCATGTCACGCACGCGATGACCCGCCCTGGGGCGGCGATTGACGTCTCGGTGCGCGGCGAGGATGTCCACCTCACGTCTCAGCAGGCCACGTCCCTAGCCTTGGCGGTCAACGAACTGCTGCAGAACGCCTTCGAGCATGCGTTTGGGCAGCGCGCCGATGGGCGCATTGAGATCCGGATCGCCACGCAGGACGCCGGATTAGTGCTGCAAGTCGAAGACAACGGTCAGGGATTGCCCGAGGGATTTGACCCGCGGGAGGGCAGCGACCTGGGGCTGAAGATCGTCCACGCGCTCGTGACGGAGGATTTGGGCGGCACGCTGACGTTCAGCGGCGGACCGGGGACGCGCGCGGTCATCACGGTGCCCAAAGTCGAATTCCATGCCTGAGCCGCTGCGGGTCCTCATCGCCGACGACGAGGCCGTGATCCGCCTGGGATTGCGGGCACTTTTGGAAGAAAAGGGCTACAAGGTGGTGGGCGAGGCCGCCGACGGGACCCGGGCCCTCGACCTGGTCCGCCGCCTGCGCCCTGACCTGGTCTTCCTGGACGTCAAAATGCCCGGCACAGATGGCCTGCAGGCGGCGGAGGCGCTTCTCGCCAACCGTGCCGTGCCCGTAATCATTCTGACCGCCTATGCTGACCGCGAGTTCGTAGAAAAGGCGAAAGAGGCGGGGGTCTTAGCGTATTTGGTCAAACCTGTTCGCGAGAGCGACCTGTACCCGGCCATCGAGGTGGCACGGGCGCGTTTTCGGGAAATCCAGGCGTTGCGCACCGAAATTGGCGGTCTCGAAGAGGCCCTAGCCGTCCGGAAGCTAGTGGAACGGGCCAAAGGAGTGGTCATGCGCCGGATGGGCCTCGACGAAGCGGCGGCGTTTGCCCACATCCAGCGCCAAGCCCGCAACACGCGCAAAGCGATGAAAGAGATTGCCGAAGGCATCCTCGCCGAAACTCCCCAGGCGGGAGACCGCGGAGCCGGGCGGGCCGAGTAGTCGGCCCCGAGCGCTTACCTCTCCCACGCGATCGAGATTTCCCCTGCGGGTGTTTGTCCTCATTATCCCCAGTGTCCACAACTGCGGAACGAAGGTTCCGAATTGACCCTGTGCACCTCCGCGTGGTAGAAACGTAGTCGCCAGCGGGTAGCGGTTGTTCGAGATGGGAGTGAGGTACCGCTCGATTCGCAGTGCCTCCGGCGCTGCGCGATCGGCGATAACCCGGCCTAACTCAACGAAGCGTACCCGCTGGCTCTTTCTGGCGCGCGGCAATGCTACATCTCCCCTGCCGGCCCCGTCGTCGCACCAACGGGGGTATAATCGGGTCGAAGAGACCCGCATGCTTCGCGTCTGCATGGCCCAGATCAACACGACGGTGGGGGATCTGGAGGGCAACACCCGCCGTATCCGTGAGGCTCTTGACCGAGCCCGCGACCTGAGCACCGATATCATCTGCTTCCCGGAGCTCTCGATCCCCGGCTATCCGCCCGAGGACCTTCTCCTCAAACCCGATTTCGTCCGGGCCAACCTAAATGCGCTCGACGAGGTCGCCCGGGACACGCGGGGGATCACCGCCGTCATCGGATTTGTCGACCAGGGGACGCACTTGCACAATGCGGCCGCCGTCTGTGTAGACGGAGAGCGGGTGGGCGTGTATCACAAGCAACGCCTGCCGAACTACGGCGTGTTCGACGAGAAGCGGTACTTCCACCCCGGGCGGCGCGCACCGGTATTTATCATCGATGGTGTCCCACTCGGCGTGACCATCTGCGAGGATATCTGGCTGCCGGGGGGATCCTGCCAAGCGGAAGCCGCTGCCGGCGCGCTAGTAATCATCAACATCAACGGATCTCCCTACCACGCGGGCAAGTGGCGGGAACGCGCACAAATGCTGGCCACACGCGCGCGGGACTACGCCGTCGGCCTCTGCTACAACAACCAGGTCGGCGGGCAGGACGAACTGGTCTTTGATGGGACCGGGATGATCTTCGACCACACCGGGGCGCTCTTGGTCCGCGGGGCGCAGTTCACGGACGATCTGATCTACTGCGATCTCGACCCCGAAGCCATCTTGCGGCACCGTCGGTTTGCCCCTGTCCGTGCTGCCGAAGAAGGCGACGGTCCGATCGAGACCCCGACGTTTCACATCTCTAACGCGCGCTCCAAACAACGGCCTCCGCTGTCCCCGCACGTCGTCGAGCCCTTGCCGCCCGTCGAGGAAGTCTACCGGGCGCTGGAGCTCGGTACGCGAGACTACGTACGTAAGAATGGTTTCACGGATGTGGTGGTCGGCCTCTCCGGAGGCATTGACTCCGCATTGGTGGCGACGATCGCCGCGGATGCCCTGGGCCCCGCGCACGTACACGCGGTGTGGATGCCCTCGCGCTATAGCTCGGCGGAGAGCCGCCGTTATGCTCACGAGGTCGCCGCGCGCTTGGGCATCGACGTGACCACCCTGGAGATCGACCGCATCGTCGAGGCGTTCGGCCAGGCACTCCGTCCTGCCTTCACCGATCGCCCAGCGGATGCGACCGAGGAAAACATCCAAGCGCGCATCCGCGGGACGCTATTAATGGCTCTCTCGAACAAGTTCGGCTGGTTGGTCCTGACCACCGGGAACAAGAGTGAGATGTCCGTCGGCTATGCGACTCTGTATGGCGACATGGCCGGCGGGTTTGCCGTGATCAAAGACGTCCCGAAGACCCTCGTCTATGATTTGGCCCGATGGCGCAACGCGATCCGCGCGGTGATTCCCGACGCCGTGCTGACACGCGCTCCCACCGCGGAACTGCGCCCCAACCAAAAGGACACAGACACGCTCCCGCCCTATGAGATCCTTGACCCGATTCTCAAACTGTACGTCGAGGAGGACACTCCGCCCGCCGACATCGTGGCAACCGGGTTTCCTGCGGACATCGTCCACCGGGTCGTGGCGATGGTGGACCGCAACGAGTACAAACGCCGCCAAGCCCCGCCGGGGGTCAAGATCACGCCCAAGGCGTTTGGCAAAGACCGCCGCCTCCCCATCACCAACGGGTATCGCAGCACAACTGCGGACTCCCTCGCCCGAAAAGCATCGCACCTCAGCGGAGACTGATTCCCACCCTCATCCACGAGCCTTTTCGGCCGGGGCGCCCAGGTCCAGGCACCAATCGTTGCAGCGCATCAAGTGGCCGGGTGGGTACTCAAAATCGGCCTCTTCGTGAAGCGTAAAGCCCAACTTCCGGCAGATCGCATTGGACGGGCCATTCTCGACCGACGGGAATGCATGGAGGAATTGGTACCTGCCTTCTGCGCGTACCCGTTCTATCACAATAGCGGTCGCCCGCGCGCCGATACCCTGGCCTTGGGATTCCGGGAGCACACTCCACCCGGTCTCCCAGACACGCTGGCCTCGCACCTCCTTCTCCCAGTAGCCGACCCACCCGACCGCCTGACGTTCGGGCCCGACAACGACGGCGAACACTCGCGCCGTGTCGGAAGGGCGGCAGTAGCGCGCATGTCGCTCGCGGATCTTCGCGGGGGATTCAGGCCCGCCGAGGTAGGTCCTCATAGCCGGGTCGCCCAGCAGTCGCTCGAGCAGGGGGAGATCACCGTCTGACCACGATCGAATATCGACGTGGAGCACGCGTGCGTCTGTCATCTCTTCGGTGGGTTATTTCTTCGCCGCTCGGGCCAGTGCGGCGATCTTGTCCACAAACGTTACCTGGCTATCGTCTTCGGGGTTGTACCCCAACTTCTCTCGCGCGTTGGCGATGCTCCAGAATCGGTGAGTGTTCCCGCTGATCCCGTAGACGATTAGGAACGGCACGCCGTGTTCATCGGCGATGTTCTCGGTTTCGACCATGCGGATCGTTTGCTGAACTTGATCGCGTCGAGAGAAGTATGCGCCCAGCGCGCGGTGCATGCCCCGGACGTCTCCTGGCTTCACCCGATCGATATCATCCTCGCGCGGACCACCAATCCGCCACTGGACGACCTCCAGCTTC
>DASWFZ010000170.1:0-5691 GCA_036393975.1 bacterium
ACTCGTGTACGCGGCGCCGCTCTTCGGATTGCTCACCGCCTGCCACGTGAACTTTACGTCTTCGCAGGTCACCGGTTGGCCGTCTGACCACTTGAGGCCGTCGCGGAGGTGGTAGGTGATGCTCTTGCCGTCAGCGGAAACGCCGCCATTCTGACGCGTGGGGACCTCCGTCGCTAACCGCGGAAAATACTCGCCCTTATCGTTGTAGTCGACCAATCCCTCCACGGTGAAGATCGTCACCTCGCTGAGAGATGTCTGAGTCCCGATGTAGCGGTTCAGCAACTCGGGCTCCTGATACAGGGCGAACGTAATCGTCCCACCGCGCATCCCCTGCGGGTATGCGAGTCCTGGCGGAAAACCGAGGAGGAGCACGGCCACACCTATAAGTGCAGAAATACAAAAGCGGCGAAGCGACCTCACGAGGCACCTCCGGTCCAAGGGTACGAGCATGTTCGGCACCTGGGTAGAATCCCCTCTCCGACGCTCTGGGTGGGGGGGTGAGGGTTAAAAGGTCCATCTCTGGGGCGCGAAAAATTCCTGACCTACCGTCCAGGATGCCGGCCAAGCCCGATCACGCCATGCGGAGCACCACAACAAAACGACGCATCCGAGCGGCGAAGAGCAGTCATCCAAGTCCTTAGGCGAAGAGACTCAAGGAGGGCACAGGCATGAGCAGTAAGTGGTTTCATAACATCCATAGCGGCGGGATTCCTCGCACGCTTGCCAAAGGGATTCGCGCCCGAATCTTTCCTGGCACGCACCTGATGCTCTCGGTCGTGACTTTGGAGCCGTGGTCAGAATCTTTGGTGCACTCACACTTGAACGAGCAGTGGGGTGTGTGTTTGGAAGGAAAGTGGATCCGGATTCAGGGCGGCAGAGAGTATCGGGTCAAGGCCGGGGATTTCTGGGAGACCCCGCCCCAGGTTCCTCACGGCGGACGGACCCTGGGCGCACCCTGTCGCATCCTCGACATTTTCGTTCCCCCGCGTGAGGACTACAGAAGGCAACCGGCTCGGGAAAGCAGTCGGCGGAGACAAGACTCCTCACCTCGCTCGAAGCGGCCTCTCGCACGTCCTGGGAGATGACGCGACCGGAAATTCCTGAGTGGGGTGAGTCGCGAAGAACGCTAAACGTGGTGCCGCACGCTACGTGGCGACGTCCCGGGCTCCCGCCCGCGCGCCGCCCAGGTAGGCTCGGCGCACGTCCGGGTTGTTCAGAAGATCGGCCGCCGACCCCGCGAGGGCAATGCGGCCGGTCTCCAGCACGTAGCCCCGGTTGGCAATGGCCAGCGCCATATTGGCATTTTGCTCCACGAGCAACACCGCCGTCCCCAAGCGGGTATTGATCTCTTGAATCGCCCGAAAGACCGCTTGCACCAGGATGGGCGCCAAACCCAAGGACGGCTCGTCCAGCAGCAAGAGGCGGGGCCGCGCCATCAGCCCACGGGCAATCGCGAGCATCTGCTGCTGGCCGCCGGACAGCGTCCAGCCCAAGGCGTGGCGCAAGCGGCCGAGGTCAGGAAAGAGGTCGATCATCTGCTCCATATCTGCGACAATACCGCCTTTGTCTTTGCGAATACTGGCGCCCAGGCGGAGGTTCTCGCTGACGGTCAGGCCGGGGAAGACGCGCCGGCCTTCGGGCACATGACCAATGCCCAACCGCACGATGGCCTCGGGACCGAACCGGTGGATCGGTTGACCCTCCAGGACGATCTCGCCCTCATTGGGGTGGATCAGCCCCGAGATGCAGCGCAGCGCCGTAGACTTGCCGGCACCGTTCGCGCCCAGGAGGGTGACGATTTCACCCGGCTGCACCTTCAGGGAGATGCTATGCAGAGCGATGACCTCGCCGTAGGCAGCGGAAACCTTGTTCAGACTAAGCACGCGCCGCCTCCCGATTGCCCAGGTACGCTTCGCCGACCGCCGGCTCAGCCAGCACCCGTTCTGGAGCCCCCTCTGCAATCTTGCGACCGAAGTTGATCACCGTGATGTGGTGGGAGAGCTGGCTGACCAACGACATGTCGTGCTCGACAAGCAGCATGGTCAACCCTCGAGCGTGCAGTTGCTGCACGATCTCCACCAGGTCCTCTTTCTCTGACTGGGTCAGACCGGCTGCCGGTTCATCCAGCAGCAGCAGCTCAGGGACTCCCGCGAGCGCCCGGGCAATCTCCACGCGCTTTTGCGTGCCATACGGCAGGTTCTTCGCCCTGTTGTGTACGTGGCTCGTCAGGCCCATGAACTCGATCGCGGAAGCGGCCCGTTCCCGGATGGCCGTCTCGTCACCGCCCGCTCGCTGTGCGCCCACAAGCACGTTCTCCCACACGGTCAGCTCGCGGAAGAGCCGCAAGTTCTGGAAGGTCCGGGTCATGCCACACCGGGCAATACGGCTGGCCCGCTGGCCTCCGACAGACCGGCCCAGGAAAGTGATCTCCCCGAAACTCGGCGCATAGAGGCCGGAGATGACGTTGATGATGGTGGTCTTGCCGGAACCGTTGGGCCCGATCAGAGCGTGCACCTCGCCCTGACGCACGGTGAAGCTGACACCATCCACGGCCTTCAAGCCGCCGAAGTGTTTGCCCAGGTTCTCGATCACGAGCACCGGCTCACCCGCCGGGCGCGCGCGGCCCATGGGGAGCGCCCCTCGCGGAGGCGGGACCGGACTCGGTCGCGCCAGGGACCGACTGAGCAGGGTGACGAACCCCCAGAGTCCCTCGGGCATGAACACGATCACCAAGACGATGATCGAGCCATAGACTATAAGGTAGATTTTCTTGAGCTCCCGCAGCCATTCAGGCAGAAACGTGAGCAACCCCGCGCCGAGCACGGAGCCTGCCACCGACTCCCGGCCGCCGACGAGGACCATGGCCAAGAACTGCACCGAGGTGCCAAAGTCGAACGTATCGGGGGCGATGTACAGAAAGCCGGAAGCGTAGATGGACCCGCCCGCAGCTCCCAGCACGGCACTGATCGCGAAGGCGGTGACCTTGACCCGTAGTGTGTCGACCCCGAGGGCCTCGGCCGCGATTTCATTCTCGCGCACCGCCCGCATCGAGCGACCGAGGCGGCTATCGCGCAAGGCATGGACGGCCAGGGCCACCAGCAGCGTCGCAGCCAGGGCAAACCACGCATAGCGTTGTGCACTATTCAAGGGCACAAAAAACGGCGGGCGCGGGATGCGGGTGATCCCATCAGGACCACCGCTAAAAGCGGACCAGTTCGTCATGACCAGGGAGAAGATGATCTGGAAGCCGATGGTGACCATAGCCAAATAGTGGCCGCCGAGTTTGAGGGTGGTCGCACCGAGGATGATGCCTCCGGCCACAGCCGCGACCAGCCCCAGCACGAACGCGAGCCACCAGTTCAGGCCGTAGTGCACCGTACCCAGGCCGATGGCATAGGCGCCGATGCCGAAAAAGCTCGCCTGAGCCAGCGAGATCTGGCCGGCGTAACCCAACACCACAGTCAGGCCCAGGGCGGCAATGGCCCAAGCCCCGGCTAGCAGGAGGACGTTAGTGTTATAGCGGCCCGTCACCAACAGCGGCAGCAGCGCGACTGCTAACGCGCCGCCCAGGATGGCCCAGTGGACCGGTTTGAGGGTGGCCGTCCGCATTCCGCCGCCTGCTAGGCCTTCTCGCCCACCTTCTCGCCAAAGAGCCCCTGCGGCCGCACCAGCAAGAAGATGATTAGCAGCAAGAAGGCGAAGGCGTCCTTGTAGACTGTGGAGATGTAGGCGCCACCGAAGGACTCCAGCACTCCCAGCGTAAGGCCCCCGACGATGGCACCCCGCACATCGCCAAAGCCGCCGATGATGCTGGCAGAAAACGCTTTGAGGCCGGGGATCGAACCCATGTTGTGCTGCAAGAAGAAGATCGGGGCCACAAGCATTCCGGCCAGTCCGCCCAATATGGTGCTGTATATGAAGGTGAGTGCGATCATGCCCGTCACGGGGATGCCGAGCAGGCGGGCCATGTCTTTGTCCTGAGAGATCGCCTGGGTCTTCTTCCCGAGCAGGGTAAACTCGAAGAACGCGTACTGGAACCCCATGAGAACCAATGTGACGGCAAGGATGATCACGTATTGGTAGTTGAAGTACACGCCGCCGAGGGTGACACCACCGGAACCGCCACCTTCTAGCACCGGTCGAAGCCTCTCCGGGGAGGAGCCCCAGATGGCCAGGGCCCCGTTCTGGAACATGATGCTGGCGCCGATGGTCGCGATGATCACCGGCAGGAACGAACGGTTCCGCAGCGGGTAGTAGACGCCCAGGGCAAAGAGTAAGCCGAGCACCCCGAGCATTCCGATGGCGATGAGGGCGGCTACGCCGTAGTTGAGCTTGGCGCCTTCCACAAAGGTGAACAGAAAATAGGCGCCCAGCATGAGGAACTCACCCTGGGCAAAGTTGACGACGTTCGTGGCCCGGTAGATGAGAACGAAACCCAGAGCCGTTAGGGCGTAGACGCTACCCAACGATAGGCCGGCGAGGAGGATCTGGCCGATCGAGGCCACTGCTAGTCCCTCCGCGCAGGTGGGGCGCGGACTCCCGGACCCCGCGCCCGTGCTGCCGCCTCCCTAGTACCGCTCGACGTGAACCGCTTTGAGCACCGTCCAGGTACCGCCCACATTGCGCAGGATATAGTAGTGGTCCAGCCCATCCCCGCGCTCGTCAAAGGTGTACTCATTCTCTGCGCCCATGCGCTTCTTGATCGCCAGAATGCCCGCCCGGATTGAGTCGGGCTTGAGGTCTGGCGCATGTGTCATCGCGGAGGCTAGGTTGTGGACGGCATCGTAGGTCCACGCGGAGAAGAGATCAGTGTCCTCGTTGAACTTCGCCTTATAGGCCACCTGAAACGCCTGAGCGGTGGGGTTACCGGTTGGGTCAAAGTCCCCGATGCCGTACGTGCCTACCAAAGCGTCTCCGGCTAGTTTGGCCGCGTCGGTGGTGGTGATAGACGGCGAACCGATCCAGGTCATCTGGGGCAGCAGCCCTTGCTGTTTGGCCTGGGTGGCGAAGATGGCAAGGTCCGACGTCGACGTGAAGTAGGTAACCAAGGCGTCGGCGCCACTGTTCTTCACGGCGGTTACGACGGCGGTAAAGTCCTTGTCGCCGGTGTTAATGGCCTTGATCACGACGGGCTCCATCTGGCGAGCCTTCAAGCCCTTGACCACCTCATCGCGACCGCCGTTACCGAAGCCATCGGAGGTGTGTACGATCGCGAGCTTATTCTTCTTGAGCTCCTCCACGACGAACTTCACCATCACCTGGGCGCTGAAGCCGTCGTGGGGGCGGTGGCGGAAGACCCACCGGCTGCCTTGATGGGTGAGGCTAAAGTTCGTCCCCCCGATCATTACGGGGATCTGAGCCTCGTTGATCGTCGGCAGCATGGCCAGGATCTGCGTGGAGCGGATCGAGCCGATGACGGCCACCATCTCCTTGTCTTCGATCAGCTTCTGAAAGGCTTGTACGGCGCCAGGGTCGGTGGATTTATCATCCTCGCGCACAAGCTGCAGCATGCGGCCTTTGACTCCCCCGGCCTTGTTCACCTCCTCTACTGCCAGCTCGGCACCCTGCCGCTGCATTTTCAACGAGGAGGCAAAGTTCCCGGTCATGGGCAGGAGCTGGCCGATCTTGATCGGGCCGCCCATCTGGGCAGCGCCACGGCTGGCGGTGAACACGGCGAGCCCTGTCACAATC
>DASWFZ010000171.1:0-3961 GCA_036393975.1 bacterium
CGGCGCGATGACAATGCTGTCCCCCGTGTGAACACCCATCGGGTCCACGTTTTCCATGTTGCAAACGGTGATCGCCGTTCCCGCACCATCCCGCAGGACCTCATACTCGATCTCCTTCCACCCGGCTACGCTCCGTTCGACGAGGATCTGGCCGATTGGGCTGGCGCGCAGTCCTCGCGCCGCCACGGAGGCGAGCGCCTCCGCACTGTCGGCCATTCCTCCCCCCGTCCCGCCGAGCGTGAAAGCCGGTCGGACCACGACCGGATACCCTAGCGCATGTGCGCTAGCCAGGGCCTCGTCCACCGTCTGTACCGCGTGACTCTCCAGCACCGGCTGCCCGAATCGCAGCATCGCGGTGCGGAACCGCTCGCGATCCTCCGCATCCTCGATCGCACTCAGCGGAGTCCCCAAGAGGCTGACCTCGTAGCGTTCCAAGACCCCCGCCTGGGCCAGGGCCAGGCCCAAATTCAATGCTGTCTGTCCGCCGAGCGTCACCAACAGACCGTCCGGTCGCTCCTGGGCGATGACCGCGGTCAGGTGCTCGATTGTGAGCGGCTCGATGTAGACGCGGTCGGCGACCTCCACATCGGTCATGATCGTGGCCGGGTTGCTGTTGACCAGGACGACTTCTACGCCCTCTTCGCTGAGGGCGTAGCAGGCTTGGGTGCCCGAGTAGTCAAACTCGGCCGCCTGGCCGATCACGATGGGTCCGGACCCGATGACTAAGACCTTGTGAATGTCGGCGCGTTTAGGCACCGGACACCTGGTGGATCATCCCCAGAAACTCGTCGTACAGGGGGTCCGCATCGCCCGGGCCTGGGCGGCCCTCGGGGTGGAATTGCGCGGAAAACGCTGGCCGGCTGGTATGGCGTAACCCTTCGACGGTGCCGTCATTGAGGTTGCGATGCGTGATCTGTAACGCCTCGGGCATCTCGGGATCGACCGCGAATCCGTGATTTTGCGTCGTGATCATGACCCGATTGCTGCCCGCTTCGATGACCGGCTGGTTGCTGCCGCGATGGCCGAACTTCATCTTATGGGTCCGCCCTCCGCAGGCGAGCGCCAGGAGCTGGTGTCCCAGGCAGACACCCATGATCGGGTAGCGGTCCAACAGGGCATGGACGGTGCCGATTACATCGCCGAGGACAGCGGGATCCCCCGGACCGTTGGAGATGAGCACACCGTCGGGGGCGACCGCTTGCACGTCATCTGCCGTCGCCGTAAACGGCATCAGGACGACTTCACAGTCCCGCCGCCGGAGCGCGGAGGTGATCCCAGCCTTCACGCCGCAGTCGATGAGCGCGATCCGGGGGCCCGACCCAGCCAGTACCTCGACAGACGTGCGCGAGACTTGCGCGACCAGATCCTGGTCCGAGATGGACGGAAGAGAGGCCGCCTGAGCCTGGGCAGATTGTCCCGGAGCCTCCGCAATGACTCCGCGCTTGAGCCCGTGCACGCGAAGGTGGCGCACCAACGCTCGTGTATCGACCTGGGCCAGCCCTACGACGCCATGCGTGCGTAGAAAGTGATCGAGGGGTTCGTGCGATAGGTAATGGGAGGCGACCGCACTCGCTTCGCGGACGATCAGTCCCGCCACGTGAGGCCCGGCAGCTTCCCAGTACGCCGGGGTGAACCCGTAGTTGCCAATCAGCGGGTACGCCATCACGACGACCTGCCCGCGGTAGGAGGGGTCACTCATCACCTCCTGATATCCGGTCATGCTCGTGGTGAAGACGACCTCGCCGCCCGCGTCGCCCTCGGCCCCGATGCGCACGCCTCCAAACGTGGTGCCGTCTTCGAGCACCAGCCACGCGGGGCGCGCGGGCATAAAAGAAGAGCCCGATACGGCGGGCTCTGGATGAACACAGCTCGACTGCGCAACCATGGTCCCTCCCGGGGTACCATTAATGGCCGCTTGTAGGGAAGAGAATTGTCTGCTCACGCAACTAACTCCTGCCGCGCCTGCACGCGAAAGAGAACGCCGTCCTGATCGCCGTGCTGCCGGATACGCTTGTCTACTGATGTGCGGTGTCGTTGACATATCACATGCCGCCTGTTATGTAAAGGAGCATCCATGGGTGCACGGATGGGACAACGCCAGACGATTGGAATCGGGTTGCTGGGCTTGGGCACGGTCGGTAGCGAAGTCTACCGCCTGCTGCAGGACACCGATGCCCTCGCGCGTGCGGTCGGTCGTCCGCTTGCAGTTAAGCGCGTCGCGGTCGCGCGTGCGGATCGTCCCCGCCCTGTCCCCACCCACCTGCTGACCACCGACGGGTGGCAGGTGGTGAATGACGCTGAGGTCGACATTGTCGTCGAGCTCATGGGGGGTTTAGAGCCCGCCCGAGGCTACATGTTGCAGGCGCTCGAGGCTGGCAAGTCCGTTGTCACAGCCAACAAAGCCGTCTTGGCGGCCCACGGTCCCGAACTGTACGCCCAGGTCCAATCCTCCGGCGGGCACCTGCTCTTTGAGGCCAGTGTTGGCGGTGGCATTCCGCTCATCAAGCCCATCAGCGAGTCGCTTGCGGCAGCGCGGCTGACGGCGATCGCCGCCATTCTCAACGGGACGACCAACTTCATCTTGACGCGTATGGCACATGACGGCTGGTCGTTTGAGGACGCGCTCGCTGAAGCGCAGCGCCGTGGGTTCGCGGAAGCCGACCCCACGA
Source organism: bacterium (assembly GCA_036393975.1). Taxonomy (GTDB): domain Bacteria; phylum Sysuimicrobiota; class Sysuimicrobiia; order Sysuimicrobiales; family Kaftiobacteriaceae; genus 13-1-40CM-64-14. The sequence continues at coordinate 2,670 of DASWFZ010000171.1, forward strand.
ACGACGTGGACGGCCACGACGCGGCCGCCAAGCTGGCCATTCTGACGTCCGTCGCCTTTCACTGCCAGATCACGAGTGACGACGTCTTTCGGGAGGGCGTCCGAAGCATTACCCCGCGGGATTTCGCCTACGCGAAGGAACTGGGGTACGGGATCAAGCTGCTCGCCATTGCTCGCAAACACAATGGCGATGTCGAAGCGCGGGTCCACCCCTCTCTAGTTCCCCTGGACCACCCGCTGGCGCAGGTGCCCGATGAGTTCAACGCGGTGCTCGTTGAGGGTGTCAATGTGGGACGGGTGGTCTTCAGCGGACGCGGGGCCGGCGGGACGCCGACGGCGACGGCGGTCATCGGTGACATCATCACCGTCGCCCAGGATCTGGTCGCCGGTGTGCCCGGACGGTCGCCCATTGGCACGCCCGTCCCCACGCGCGTGCGACCCATCGAGGACGTGGCCGTCCCGTACTACCTCAGCCTACAGGTCGTCGACCGGCCCGGCGTGTTCGCCCGCGTGGCCACCGTGATTGGCGAGGAGGGGGTCAGCATTGCCTCGATCGTGCAGAAGAGTCGCACCGAGATTGCGGATGCGATCCTGGTCACGCATGATGCGCCCGGGCGTGCGGTCCAACGGGTCCTGGCGCGGCTGCGGGCGCTCGACGTGGTCAAGGCGGTCACCAACGTCATTCGCGTGCAGGACAGTCTCTAGTCCGCGCCCGTCCCGAGAACCGCGTCCGCTTCGATTTCCACGAGTATCGTGGGGTCGATCAAGCGACGCACTTCCACCATCGTCGTCGCGGGTCGGATGGCGCTAAATACCTCGCCGTGTGCGCGGCCAATTTCTTCCCACTGCGAGATGTTGGTCACGAAAATGCGCGTGCGCACCACGTCGGCAAGTGTACCCCCGCAGGCTGCCAGCGCCTGCTCGATGTTGCGCAGGACTTGGCGCGTCTGAGTGTACGGGTCGGTGCCCACGATGCTCCCGTGCGCATCGGTCGCCGTGGTCCCCGATACATAAACGGTCGTGCCGACCCGCACTGCGCGGGAGTATCCGACGAGAGGTTCCCAGCGCGTCCCACTGGCCACCTTCTGCCGCGGCGCCATTGCTTGACGGCTACTTGCGCAGGTAGGTGTCGGTTTTATTGATCCAGTCCTGGCGGGGCGGGCTAAAGAAGTCCATCTCCACCGTATCCTCAAGCATTTCTGCCCCGTGCGCGACCCCGCCTGGAATCAGCAACACCTCGCCAGGACGCAACAGCAGCTGACGATCGTCCAGCGTAAAGCGCATGAGGCCGCT
>DASWFZ010000172.1:0-27439 GCA_036393975.1 bacterium
CGTCCACCTCGCGAATCACGACGTCACGCTCTGCGCGGTGTCGCGGGCTCCGCTCGCGAAACTGCAGGCGTACAAGCGGCGGATGGGCTGGAGCTTCCCCTGGGCGTCTTCGTTCGACAGCGACTTCAACTACGACTTCCAAGTGGCGCACACCAAGGAGCAGTGGCAGTCGGGAGTCGTCGAGTACAACTTCCGCGCGATGGACGTGCGGCCGCCGGAGGCCGGCGAGGAGAGTCCCATGCTCGCCAAGATCGCGTCGAGCGTTGGAACGGACTGGCCGACGTACAGGCGAGAAGGGCCCGGCGTGAGCACGTTCGCGCTCGAGGATGGCATCGTATACCACACCTACTCGGCGTACGAGCGCGGGCTGGACGTCCTCTGGGGTATGTACCAGTGGCTCGACCGCGCGCCACTCGGTCGCAACGAGACCGGCTTCTGGTGGCGCCGCCACGACGAGTACGACAGCCAGTGATGCGTACGGAAGGCTGCGCCACCGACCTCACCGCTGCGTGCGCCGGCCTGCTCGGGCCGGTCGTCGCGCGGTGATCCCGCACGCCAGTTAACGGCTAATCGCGCCGCTCGGGGGGGAGGATACAGTCGAATGTACTATACCGAGTACATCCGAGGGACCGGTGAGTACCGCCGCTTGGTTGCGGCGCCAATTCTCATCGCCCTGACCGCGATCGCGTGGATCATTGTGGTCTGGATCGCTCGGGCCGGTGGTGGGCTCATGACGGCCGGTGTGGACGGCCTCGCTGCTTTGGCCTCGTCGGCAGCAAGCGCTGGTTAGGCGGCGCGCTGCCCTGCGCCTGGAAGTGCAGCGACCTCCTCAGCTCACCGCTTTCTTCACTAGCGCGCCGATCCTTGCCTCGTCGGCGGCGGTCAACTCCTTCAGCGCAAAGGCGACCGGCCACACGGTGCCTTCGTCGAGGTTCGCCTTGTCGCTGAAGCCGAACGTCGCGTACCTCGCCTTGAACTTGTGCGCGCTTTGGAAGAAGCAGACGACACTGCCGTCGTTGGCGTACGCGGGCATCCCGTACCAGGTTCTCGGCGAGAGGGCTGGCGCGCTGGCTTTGATGATGCCATGGAGCCGCTCGGCCATGGCGCGATCCGGTTCCGACATCTTCGCAATTTTCGCGAGCACGTCGCTTTCCCCATCCGCCTTCTTCGCGCGCGGGCCGCGGCGCGCTTCCGCCTTCAGCTCTTGGACGCGCTCCTTCATCGCGACTCGTTCCTCGTCCGTGAATCCCTTGAACGTCTTGCCGATCGCGGTGGTGCTCTTGGCGGACTTCTGCGTGCCCTTCGTGTGGGGGAGTTTGTCCGGAGCTCTCTTCTTCGACATCAGCGTCTCCTTTCTGGTAGCCTTCCGCCGCCTAACGCTCCGACTGAGCGGCCGACGCAGCTGGTCCGCTCCAGTCGATGGTTCGGCGCTTCCTATCGCGTGCCTAGGCTAAACGAAACGCTTCACGAAGGCCAGCGCGGTGTTGGCGACTTCTCGCCAGCCGCTGTCAATCGTCAGCGCGTGCCCACGGTTGGGGATTTTGACCATCTCGGTCACGGCCTTATTGCGCTGCTGGAGCTTGAATGACGCCTCCGCGATTGCCCACGGCACCGTGTTATCCTTCTCGCCTTCGATGATCAGAAGCGGCCCGCGATTGGGGTTCTCGGTGTCGACCTTGGCCTCAGTCCACGGGTTGAGGTTGGCGGCCGCGGCTTGGAAGAGCGGCACACCTGAGGTCGGCACGGAGAAGGTTGCGTAGAGTTCCTTCGCCTCCTGCTCGCTGACGGCATTGGCGAACGCGAAGCGGAACTGATCGAACGTCAGCGGGATCGCGCGGTTGCGGTTCGCCGGGTTCCCGATGACCGGCCATGCGGACTTCAGGGATGAGAACGGAAGCGGAAGCACACCACGAAAAGGAGCTGGGTCGATGGCCACCGTCGCGACAGCGCGGCCCTGCCCGGCAAGGATCTGCGCCAGCAAGCCCCCAAACGAGTGGCCGATGATCGCCGGTTTCCTCTCCAGTCCCTGAATGATCTCGTCGAAGTGGTCTACGACCTGCCCAATGGTTTTGTGCGCGAACACCTCGGGCTTGGCCTTCGCCTCGCTGACGGTCTCCGGGTCATCAGGCCAGCCGGGCGTGAGAGCTGTATACCCGGCTTCCTCAAACAGCTTCGCCCAGCGGTCCCAACTGCTCGGCAGCAGCCAGAGACCGTGGATGAAGACGACGGGTTGCCGTTCAGTTGCATTCGCCCGCCTTACCTGCTCTGCTTCGTGCTCGATGATGGTCGTCATGATAGTCCTCCCCTGCGACGAATGTCCCGCTATCTCTGAGTTGTCCGAATCATGGGAGAGAATGAGCCTTCCGTTTTTCGTGCCTGTTCTCCTCCAATAGTTTCAATTTGTCAGGAGGAGGGGCGGGAGGTGGCGTAGGAGAGGTGTGTATGTCGCTGCGTATCCATCCAGTATCTGAGGCGGGATTCGCACCGGCCGTCCGCGCCGACGGGCATCCACTTTCGTTTCTTGAGTTCGGAGTGCTCCGGCTCACCCCCATGAATCCCGGGATCACGCTCACGTTCCCCGACCGGGAAGCGGTCATCCTCCTGCTACAGGGTGCGGCGACCGTGCGCGGTGGGGAACTGAGCGGGGACATGGGGCCTCGCGGGTCAGTCTTTGACGACCTGCCCTGGGCCGTCTACATCCCTCCCGGAGTGGCGCTGGACGTGCGCGTGCGCGAATCCATGGTGGCTGCCGTAGCCACCGCCCCGGCTACTGCTCATAAGCGCGTCCAGCTCATCAGTCCGAGGCACATGTCTGAACGCGTGGTCGGCGCGAACAACTGGACGCGCAAAGTGCGCTCCGTCGTCGACCAGCGCGTCTCTGAACGCCTGCTCGTGGGTGAAACGGTCAATCCGCCCGGGAATTGGTCGAGCTATCCCCCGCACAAACACGATCGCCTAACGGATTCTGGTGAGCTACCGATGGAGGAAGTGTATTACTACACGGTGCGGCCCGACTCGGGTTTTGGTCTTCAGCTGATCTATTCAGCACCGGACGATCCCGAATCACTCGATCAGATCTACCGCGTCAGGAGCGGGGATGTTGTGCTGTTGCCGCGGGGTTACCACCCGGTGGTCGCGGCAGCGGGCTATGAGCTCCAGTATGTCTGGGCGATTGCCGGTCCGCGCGTCGCGAGTGGGGCATGGAGCGACGACCCGGTTCACGCCTGGATCCGTCAGCTGGAACATGGACGGTGAAGTCCGCATCGCGCTGTGACGCAGACAGATGAAGGCGGGTATCGCGGCTAATAGCAGACACAGTCTTCTGACAGGGAAACCTAGGACGCTGCACCTCGCAGGCCTAGGCCACTAAGGCGGAGGTGGTCCGATGAAGGAGAAGTCGCATCGTATTTGTGCTCTCTTAGTTATCCTACTGACCTTAGCGGTCGGCTTCTATACTCCCAGGCCGTCGCGCGTTCTTGCTCAGGGCGCCTATCACGAGGCCCCCGAGCTCGCCGATCTGGTAAAGGCGGGAAAGCTGCCGCCCGTGGCCGAGCGCCTGCCCGAGAACCCCCTCGTCGTCGACACCGTCGAGAGCATTGGGCAGTACGGCGGCGTGTGGCGCCGCGGGTTCCTCGGGCCCGGCGATTTCAACAACTATCACCGGATCGTCTACGATGCGCTCGTCCGCTACTCGCCGGATGGCACGAAGGTCGAGCCGAAGCTCGCCTCCAGTGTGGAGCCGTCCGCGGACTACGCAACGTGGACCGTCAAGTTGCGGAAGGGGGCGAAGTGGTCGGATGGCAGCCCCTTTACTTCTGACGACATCATGTTCTGGTACACCGACGTCCTCCTGAACAAAGACCTCACTCCCGCCCTCCCGACGTGGATGAAGAACCGCGACGGATCCCCGGTGACGGTCGAGAAAGTCGATGCCATCACGGTCCGGTGGCTGTACAAAGAGCCGACCACGACCTTTCTGATGGAGCTCGCGAACAAGGACAGCGGGGATAAGCAATTCGCGGTGTTCCTGCCAGCGGCGTACTTGAAGCAGTTCCACGCCAAGTACGCGGATAAACCGCAGCTGGATCAGATGGTCGCTGATGCGAAGTTCAAGACTTGGGTCGAACTCCTCATTTCTCGAGCGCACCCTCCGGACAACCCCGCCCGACCCTCCATGGCGGCGTGGGTGCCCGTCTCGCGCGTGACCGACCAGGTGTTCATCCTGCGCCGCAACCCGTACTACGTGGGGGTAGACAAAGCCGGCAACCAGCTGCCCTACATCGATCGAGTCCAATTCAAGTACTTTGCCGATGTCCAGGCCCTCAACCTCGCGGCGATCGCCGGTCAGCTCGACCAGCAAGAGCGGCACATCAACCTGCTTAACTACCCCGTGCTCAAAGAACACGAGAAGGACGGCAAGTACCGCGTGATTCTGTGGCCCGGTTTTGGCGGCGCGGATGCCGACGTCACGTTCAACCAGACCTATGCCAAAGATCCCGATCTCGGTCGGTTGTTCCAGACCCGGGACTTTCGCATTGCGATGTCGTATGCCATCAATCGGAACGAGATCAAGGAGTCGGCCTTCCTCGGCCTCGGCGAGGCGCGCCAGCCCGTCGCGGCGCCGTGGCATCCCTACTATCCGGGGGACCTCTACGCTAAGAAGTTCACCGAGTACCGGCCCGATGAAGCCAATCGGCTGCTGGATCGCATTGGTTTAGACCGCAAGGATGGCGACGGCTTCCGTCTCTTCCCCGGAACCAGCCGGCGCGTCACGATCGAACTCTCCGTCGTCCCCGTCTTTGGACCGTGGCCCGACATCGCGCAGCTGATCGCGAAGAACTGGGAGCGAGTGGGCATCCGAACCCTCGTCCAGGTCCGCGAGAGGGCGCTCCACTTCCAGCTGCGGCAGTCCAACGACCTGCAGGCCGAGATCTGGAATCAGGACACCGCGGGGTTTCCGTTCACCGGCGTGCCCAAGTACGACCCGCGGTCGCTGCTCTACGGCACGATTACCACGGGCCCGTTGTGGAAGCTCTGGTATGACTCCGGCGGGAAGGACGGCGTCGAACCGCCGGCGGAAGCCAAGCGTCTAGTGGAGCTAATCGACCGGGGGAAGACGGCCAAGCCCGAACAGCAAGTGAGAATCGCCCAGGAGATCTTCAAGATCTGGGTGGACAACCTGTTTGAGATCGGGACCGTGGGGCTGACGCCGCTGGATCAGGGGGTGGCTGTGGTAAGCACCCGTCTGCACAACGTCCCGCAGACGTTGGCCAAAGACTGGCCGCTGCGGACGCCGGGAAACGCACGGACTGAGCAATTCTACTTTAGATAGAGCAGAGTCACGCGCTGCAGGCGGCCCTGCGGACAACTGGGCCGCTTGCAGCGTCCACCAGACTCAGAACTCATGCTACGCGTCGTCCTCCACCGCCTACTGCTGTTACCGGTGCTGCTGCTTGTCTTCTCGATTGCCGTCTTCGCGTTGGTCCAAGCACCCCCGGGCGACTTTCTCACAAGTTACCTCTCGATGCTGGCCGCATCGGGATCCAGTGTGGACCAGGCACAGGTCGACGCCCTCCGGAGGCAGTTTGGGCTCGACCAGCCCTTCTACATTCAGTACCTCCGGTGGATGCAGAATCTCCTGAGAGGCGACCTCGGCCTCTCGTTGGAGTATCAGCTCCCGAACCTCGACTTGATCGGCGACTACCTCATCCCCACCGTTCTACTCGCGCTGTTGTCGTTCGTCTTCACCTGGCTCATCGCCATTCCGGCCGGCATTTACTCCGCGACCCATCTGCGGTCGCCGCTGGACTACGCGCTCACGCTCCTCAACTACGTGGGCGTGGCCACCCCAAACTTCATGCTGGCCCTGATTCTGATGTGGGTCGCCTTCGCGCGCTTTGGCATCAGCGTGACGGGATTGTTCTCACCCGACTACCTGCAGGCTCCCTGGAGTTTGGCGCGCCTCGCGGATCTGCTCAGCCACATTTGGCTGCCCATGATCATCCTCGGCATCGCCGGGACGGCCCGCCTGACGCGGATCATGCGCGCCAACCTCCTTGACGAGCTGCATAAGCCCTACGTCATCACAGCCCGCGCCAAAGGGCTGTCGGAGTGGCACCTGGTCCTCAAGTACCCCGTTCGCGTCGCGATCAACCCACTGGTGAGTACCATCGGCTGGTATCTGCCGCAGCTCTTTTCCGGCAGCCTGATCGTCGCGACGGTGATGAACCTGCCCAACATCGGGCCGCTGCTGCTGCACGCGCTGATCAGCCGAGATATGTACCTCGCAGGGGCCATCCTCCTCATTTACTGCTTTCTGACGGTCATCGGTACGCTGCTCTCCGACATCTTGCTAGCCTGGGTGGATCCACGGATCCGCATGGAATCGTGATGCCGGGATCCGTGCACACGGACGACGCGCTTGTTCCCCCCCCGGCAGGAAGGGCGTCCGTAGCCGAAGAGCGGGTATCCCTCGCGGCGAACTGGAAACTTGTGTGGTGGCGTTTTCGCAAACACCGCCTGGCGGTGGCGAGCGCGGCGGTGCTGATTCTCTTCTACGTTGTCGTGCTCGTCCCGGATTTCTTTAGTACGCAGGACCCCGAAGCCAGCGCGGCGAGCCAGGCGTTCATCCCAGTCCAACATCTCTCGTGGATCGTGAGTGGGCGCATCGCTCCCTCGGTCCCCGCAATCTCGGGAAAGCGGAACCCGGTCACGCTGCGCATGGAGTGGCAGGTGGACCCGTCTCGGCGCATCCCCGTCCGCTTTTTCGTCCATGGCTACCGCTACCGTGTGTTGGGGCTGATTCCCACGGACATCCACTTGCTCGGCACGTCAACAGAGGGCGCCCAAGTCTTCTTGCTGGGATCTGACCGGTTGGGGCGCGATGAATGGTCTCGCCTAATGCACGGGACGCGCACGTCGATGACCGTGGGGCTCGTCGCAGTCGCGGTCAGCATCGTGCTGGGAGCCCTGCTCGGGGGGACCTCCGGCTACCTGGGCGGATGGGTGGACCTCGTGATCCAGCGGCTGATTGAATTGTTGCAATCTTTACCCACCATTCCCATCTGGCTGGCTATGAGCGCGGCGCTGCCGCAAGACTGGCCACCCCAGAAGGTCTTCTTTGCGATCACGGTCATCTTGGCGCTGATTGGCTGGACCACGCTCGCCCGCGAAGTCCGCGGCCGGTTCCTGTCGCTACGCGAGGAGGAATTTGTCCTTGCGGCCGAACTGGCAGGGTGCAGTCGGTTCCGGATCATCACCCACCACATGCTGCCGGCGGTGACGAGCCACCTCATCGCCACCAGCACCCTGGCCGTCCCGGTGTTGATCATCAGCGAGACCTCGTTGAGCTACCTGGGACTAGGCATGCGTCCGCCAGCCATCAGTTGGGGGGTGCTGTTGCAAGAAGCCCAGAACATCCAGACCGTTGCTGCGGCCCCGTGGCTCCTCATCCCCGGAGTGGTGGTGATCACGGCCGCCGTGGCGTTCAATCTCGTTGGCGATGGGCTGCGCGACGCCGCGGATCCGTATGGGCACTAGACAAGAGCCGAAAGGCGGTGCTGGGCGCGTGAGGGCCGCGGGGGGCGGGAGAGTTTCCGGCCGCGGCCATTTGCTCGTCGGACAGTCAGGAGGACCTACGGCCGTCATCAACGCGAGTCTCGTTGGCGTCATTGACGAGGCCCGACGCCATGAGGGGATCGGCACCCTCTATGGAGCCCGGTTTGGGGTACTGGGGCTACGGCGAGACGATTATTTGGTCGACCTAGGGCGGTTGTCGGGGCAGGAGCTTGCGCAACTGCGGCACACGCCGTCCGCTGCGTTGGGGTCTAGCCGGACCATGCTCGCTGACAGCGACGTTGACCGGATTTTTCAGATCTTACGCGCGCGCGAGATTCGCTTCTTTTTCTTCATCGGAGGAAATGGATCCGCGCAAACCGCGTTGCGGGTGCACCGCCACGCCGTCGCGCAGGGCTACGACCTACGCGTAGTCGCGATCCCCAAGACGATCGACAATGACCTGGTTGAGACTGATCACTGCCCGGGGCACCCCAGTGTCGCGCGCTGGCTCGCGGTTTCCGTGCGCGAGGCGGGGCTGGATACGGAAGCGATCGGGACCGCCGATCCCGTGAAGGTCATCGAGACGATGGGGCGCGACACCGGTTGGGTCACCGCGAGCACCGCGTTGGCCCGCGCATCAGATGGCGACGCCCCGCACCTGATCTACCTGCCCGAGCGTCCGTTTTCTACCGCGAGGTTTCTGTCGGACGTCGAGCGCGTGTACCAGGAGCGCGGCCACGTTGTGATCGCGGCCTGCGAAGGATTGACCGATGAAAACGGGAAGTTTCTCACCGCCTCCACGCGTGCTGTTGAAGCCGATCCGCTTGGCCGTCCGCAGCTGGGAGGGGTAGGCGCCACGTTGTCCGACCTGGTGATGACACACCTGAAAATCAAGGCGCGGTTTGACAAACCCGGCACGGTGCAACGCGTCTCGGCCACGCTGACATCCACCATCGACGCCGACGAGGCCTACGAGGTGGGTCGGGCCGCGGTGCGCGAGGCTATCGCGGGGCGCAGCGGGCTGATGATCACCCTGATCCGCGAAAGTGGGCCTGCCTATCGCAGCACGACCGGGACCGTCCCACTCGAACAGATCGTCGGCCACGTCCGCCGATTCCCGGACGCGTTCATCGCGCCATCGGGGCATGACGTGACGGCCGCTTACCTGGACTACATCCGGCCGTTGGTGGGTGCCCTCCCCGATTACGCACGGCTGTTCCCGTCTCCGAAGATCCCGAAGTGAAGGAGTCACTGCATGCCGAAGTTTGCCGTTAATCTTACGATGCTCTACGCCGACCAGCCGTTTCTGGAACGTTTCGAGGCGGCCGCGCGCGCTGGGTTTCGCGCCGTGGAATATCTGTTTCCGTACCAGGAGGACACGGACGGGATTGCCCGAGCCCTCGAGCGCCTAAAGCTCGAACAGGCCCTGTTCAATCTGCCGGCCGGCAACTGGGCCGCAGGCGAGCGCGGGATTGCTGTCGATCCCGCGCGTCGGGAGGAGTTTCGCCGGGGTGTGACACAGGCGGTGGAGTTCGCGCGCCGGTATCAGTGCACCCGGCTAAATTGTTTGGTAGGCAAGAAGCTGGACGGTCAACCGGAAACCGCGCAGTGGGCCTGTCTGGTGGACAACCTCCGCTACGCGGCGCAGCAGTTGGATCGCCACGGAATTACGTTGCTCGTCGAACCTATCAACACGTACGACATGCCGGGATTCTTCCTTTCGACCTCGACCCGCACCGTGCGCCTGATCGACGAGGTGGGCGCAAGCAACGTCCGTCTGCAGTATGACGTGTATCACATGCAGCGGATGGAGGGGAATTTGATCGCCACCATGCGTCAGCTGCGCGAGCGTATCGGCCACGTGCAGATCGCGGACGCCCCCGATCGTCATGAGCCCGGCACCGGCGAGATTAACTTTCCCTACGTCCTCCGGCAACTGGACGGGATGGGCTATGCGGGCTTCGTGGGGTTAGAGTATCGGCCCTCCGGACCCACGGATGCATCGTTTCAGTGGATCGAAGCGATGGGATTTGCGCGGGCGCCAAAGTGAGCTTGCCAGTAAGACAGCACATCAGCTGAGGAGGAACGCAGTGGCACAGGAACGCATCGGGTTCATCGGCTTGGGGATCATGGGAAAGCCCATGGCTCGCAACCTGCTGAAGGCGGGCTATGGCGTGACTGTCCACAATCGAAGCCGTCCGGCGGTGGAGGAACTGGTGAAGGCGGGCGCCTCCGATGGCGCATCCCCCCGCGGAGTCGCCCAACGCAGCGACATCGTGATCACGATGCTGCCCGACTCCCCCGACGTGCAGCAGGTCGTGCTCGGGAGCGGCGGGGTGCTCGAAGGTCTTCGCCCTGGCGCCGTGCTGGTGGATATGAGCACGATCTCACCCCTCGTAACGCAGGAGTTGTCAGAAGCCGTGCGAGCGAAGGGGGCGCAGATGCTGGACGCCCCGGTCAGCGGCGGCGAGAAGGGTGCGATTGAGGCGACACTGTCCATCATGGTGGGCGGGCCGGAGGCCGTCTTCGCGAGCGTCAGGCCCGTGTTTGAGGCCCTGGGAAAAAACATCGTGTACATCGGCGGCCCTGGGGCCGGCCAAGTCACCAAGGCCTGCAACCAGATCGTGGTGGCACTCACCATTCAGGCCGTCAGCGAAGCGTTGACGCTTGCCGCGAAGGCGGGGGTGGATCCGGCGAAAGTGCGTCAAGCCCTGCTGGGCGGCTTCGCGCAGAGCCGGATTCTCGACGTCCACGGTCAGCGGATGCTCGAGCGCAACTTCAAGCCCGGCTTCCGGGTGCGCTTGCACCAAAAGGATCTCACGATCGGGTTGGCGACGGGCAAGGCGCTGGGGGTGCCCCTCCCGGCCACCGCAGTGGTGCAGGAAGCGTTCACGGCGCTGCGAGGCCTAGAACGCGGCGAGTGGGATCACTCCGCGCTGGTGACGTTACTGGAGGATCTAGCGAAGGTGGAAGTGAAGCCGCGCGCTTAGGTCTTGGACGAGATGTGTGTTATGGAGTGACGGAGCATGGTGACCCAAGTCCCTACGCTTGCACAGCAGGTCTCGCGCCTGTATGAGATCATCGCAGGATATCACGGCACCCACCTCTTGGAGATCGGTCGTGCCGTGGGGTTCTGGGAGGCACTTACGGCAGCGCCGGGACTTAGTGCCGAAGGGCTTGCAGAACGCCTAGGAACGGATCGGTTCTATACCGACATCTTTTGCCGGACGGCATTCTCGTTTGGTCTCCTCCAGCGCCACGGTCAGGGTTGGGGGATGGCCCCACACTTCGATCAGATCTTGGGAACGCCCCAGGCCACCTTCTACCTCGGCCGCGCGGCACGAGTGCACATGCTGGTCGGCGAGGACTATCGCGGCTACGTTCAGCGCTTTCGAGATGTGTCGCCCGTGCCCTATCAGGCGCATGGAGACGCCTTTATGCAAGAGATCGCCGAGGGTTTAAAGACACTTCCCCGCATCTTCCTTGACTTCGTCCTCCCCAAGTTGCCCTCGATTAGCTCTCGTCTCGAGGGAGGCGCCCGCGTGCTGGACGTCGGGTGCGGCGGCGGGTGGGCGGTCGTGCAGATCGCGGAGCGGTTTCCGAAGACGCATTGCGTGGGGATTGATATTGAGCCCCATTCGATCGAGTTGGCTCAGGCTCTGATACGAGAACGTGGTCTGTCAGACCGCTGCGAGGCTCGGGTCGTGAGCGCAGACACGATGGTTGAGGAAGCCGCCTATGACGTCGCGACAAGCTTCCTTGTGATCCATGAGATCGCTCCCGAATCCAAGCCCAGCGCATTCGCGGCCGTTGCGCGCGCCTTGATCACGGGCGGCTCATTTGTGATCTTCGACGAGGCATACCCTGAGACCGACGGGGAACTGCAGTCGATGCCCACCCGCTTTGCTGCGCTCGCTCAGTGGTATGAGCTCACATGGGGTAACCGCGTGAACACAAGGGCAGAACTCCACAACCTTTGCAAGGGGGCTGGCCTCCGCGTCGCGGAGGAGACCACATTCTCGCGATTCCACATCATCATCGCGAACAAAGCAGGGTAAAGCCGCCTTACCGCCCACAACTCTTCGGTTCCTCGGCTAAGTTTGGAGGTAAGGTGTGGGGGACGCGGCGGCAGGCAGATCCTGAAGATCGTGCTTCAAAAAAAACGAAAGAAGCGCGAGATCTAGTGGCGTTCCACCGTCTTCAGCCGTGCCGCCGGGTCTTACTGCCTGAAGTCCCCTCTCCGAGATTACTCCCGAAGTGAGGTGCCCCTGGCTCTCAGAGTCCACGTGCAGCGGCGTTTGAGTCGGCTACTTTGCCGCCAGGCTCGCGCCTCTTCCACTAGGTAAAGTAACATGCATGGAAATATCGGTCAATTGGGAACTTGCGTTCCGCTGTTGTGGACAGTGTTCTCTCTGGGGATAAGTGTAGAGGAGTCGCTGGTCTGCGCGAGAAGGAGCCGACGAGATGCGAGTTGTTACCGCGGCGCAGATGGCCGAGCTGGACAGGCGGGCCACCGAAGAATATGGGATTCCCGTCGCACGCCTGATGGATGCGGCTGGTCGGCGCGTTGCGCAAGCAGCTGAAGAGTTCCTGGGTGTCCAGGGAGGACGGCGGGTGCTCGTCCTCGCGGGCAAAGGGAACAACGGCGGGGATGGTCTCGTTGCCGCGCGGTATCTGCGCGCCAAGGGATTCGACGTCCGGGCCTTGTTGGCGGTGTCGCAAGGAGACCCGGCGGGTGAGCCCGCGCGAGCGCTCGCTGCGGCCGCCAATGCTGGCGTGACCATCCACTCCGTCCCCGCATCTCCCTCGGGTGACGAGCTGGCCCATGAGGATCTGATCATTGACGCCCTGTTCGGGACCGGGTTTCACGGGCCGGTCCGCGGGGTGGCAGCCGCACTGATTGACTCTGCCAATCGATCCGCCAAGCCTATCTTGGCGGTGGACATCCCCTCCGGGCTGCATACCGACACGGGTCGGTGGGAGGGTTCCTGCATCCGGGCTGCGGCAACGGTGACGATGGGATTGCCCAAAATCGGTCTCCTCGTCTACCCGGGGGCTGAGATGGCGGGAACGATATACGTCGCCGACATCGGCTACCCGGCCCCATTGCGTGACGATCCATCCATTCCCACGCACGTGGTCACCGCCGAGATGATCCGCGCTCTGCTCCCAGTTCGCCGTCCCGATACGCACAAGGGCACCTACGGTCGTGTGCTGATTATTGCGGGGTCGGTCGGCTTCACAGGAGCCGCGGCGTTGGCCACGCTCGGCGCGCTGCGGGCTGGCAGCGGTCTTGTCGTCGTGGGCGTGCCGCAGAGCGTGTACGCGATCGTTGCTTCAAAGGTCACGGAGGGCATGCCAACGTCTCTCCCCGACGCAAGCGGGGCTCTCACATCCGACGCTGTGGGCAGAATTGAGGAACTGGCTGCAGGCGCAGATGCGATCGCGGTTGGCCCGGGCCTGTCGAGTGCGAGTGGGGTCCTCGCGGTCGTTGAAGCGCTCTTGGCGGGGTCGCGCCCTCTGGTCATCGATGCCGACGGGCTGAATGTGCTCGCGGGCCGAAGCCGCGCGTTGGAACGTGCGCATGCCATGGCGGTGCTTACGCCGCACCCAGGTGAATTGAGTCGGCTGACCGGAGTCTCCGCGACTGAGGTGCAGCGCGACCGCCTGCAGGCCGCTCGGTCCGCAGCCGCACGGTTTAGATCGATCGTGACGTTGAAAGGCGCGCGCACGGTCGTGGCGACGCCCGAGGGGGAAGCATTCATTGTGCCGACCGGTAACCCTGGCATGGCGACGGGCGGCATGGGGGATGTGTTAACCGGTGCCACGGCGTCGTTTATCGGGCAAGGGCTAAATCCAACGCAGTCCGCCTACGCCGCCGCGTATGTCCACGGACTCGCCGCCGATTTGATTGCTCACGCGCGCGGCATGGTGGGGATCTTGGCGTCAGAAGTGGCCGACCATCTCCCGCTGGCGATCCAACGAGTCCAGGCCGGGAGGCATGTGGATGAAGTGCGCGAATTGAAAGATTAGGTCAGACAAGGAGGCGACTATGCGAAAGAGCAAACGGCTGTTAATGTGCTTAGTCTTGGTCGTGGGGGTCACTGGCGCGGGTGGTCTGTCCACCTCGCCGGGGCGGCTGCAGTTTGTTCCCCTCATTGCGGTTGCGCCCGACGAACCCGCCCAGTTCGGAATGGCACCGCCGGCATGCTCGACCCCAGCGCCGGTGCGGACCTCTGCCTTCGCCCACTGCTACACACCGGCCAACATCTACACGGCGTATGGTGTCACCGGGCTTCATGCGGAGGGAACGACCGGCAAAGGGCAAACGATTGTGATCGTCGACTCCTATGGCAGCCCGACCGCATTGGAAGACCTGCAGTTCTTCAGCAGCACTTTTGGCCTGCCTCAGCCCGATCTGACAATCATCCACCCGACCGGCACGCCGACCTTCAGCAATTCGATGCACGGGGTACAGGTGGGCTGGGCGTTTGAGACGAGTCTGGATCTGCAGTGGGCGCACGCCATCGCGCCTGATGCGAAGCTCGTTCTCATCGCTGCCAATCCTGCAGAAACCGAAGGAGTCCAGGGTTTCCCCAACATGTTTATCGGTGAGCAGATGGCTGTGAGCCGCTTCCCCGGCTCTGTCATCAGCCAGAGCTTTGCTGCGACCGAAGAATCCTTCCACGACGCCGCGTCTGTGCAGGTGGCTCGGTTCGAGGAGCTCTACGAGCAGGCGGTGGCTAACCACGTCACCGTCATCGGTTCCAGCGGCGATTCGGGTACGGCAAACATCGACAAACAAGGCCGGATCTTCCCCTTCTCGACTGTGAACTGGCCATCTTCCGATCCACTCGTCACGTCCGCCGGAGGAACCTGGTTGCAATTCGGCTGGCGGTGGAATCCCACTATATCTGCAACGGCGTTTTTTGATTGCTTAATAGCGAATCCGTTTGGGACCTGCGCCGCCTCCTTCCTCAACTTCACGACCGGGGCGGGACGCACAGAGGCGGTGTGGAAGGAAGATTGGCTCCCGGCAGCCACGGGCGGAGGTCGGAGTTCACTCTTTGCCACGCCGGCGTTCCAGTCCGGGATTTCATCGTCAGTGTTGCAAGGACGCCGGGGTCTGCCGGACCTTTCCTGGAACGCGGCGGTGGATGGAGGGGTGCTGGTCTTCACCAGCTTCCCCGGCCTGCGTGTCGGCTGGCATATCGTCGGGGGGACCAGTGCCGCCTCGCCTCAGTTGGCCGCGCTCGTGGCGCTAGCGAACCAGCTGGCCAGCCAAGCAGGCAAGCAGCCAGTCGGGTACCTGAACCCGATCCTGTACACGCTGCCTACCCGTGACTTCAATGATATAGTTCCCCTGACCTTTGGCACCGGTGCGGGCGTCGTGACGCTCGACAGTAACCAGCAATTCGGCACCGGTGTTCCCGGCATGCCAACGACGACGGGATGGGATCTGACAACGGGATTTGGCACTCCGAAAGCGTACGATTTTGTGCACGATCTTGCAAACGCGCTGCCCTAGGAACTAGGCCCGCGCAGTCGAGGGCCACGACTAGCCAGGGCGTCGGAGAGATCTCCGGCGCTCTGGTCTTTCTAGCTCCCATTTCCTTTGCCCACGAGGGATCCATGTTGGAGGCTATTCCTGCCCGGCATTAGATGGGAGTAATTCGTTGGTCCGTATCATCGGCAGATACCACAGGAGGGTCAGAAGCGTTCCGAGGGCCGTAATGGCGAAGGCGAGGCCATAGGCCTGCGGGGGATAGTGGCCGGATGCATCGGCGGAAAACGTGCCGACGACGACGCCCATGAGCCATTGCAGCACGAAGGTGCCGCTGAGCCCGAAGACGTTGACCGCAGTCACCCCGCGGCCCGAGAGGGACGGGGGAAAGATGAAGCGAGTTTGGGCGAGCAGCATGGTACCGACCACGCCGCTCGCGCCGAACACGAAGTACACAGGACGGAGCCAGACCTGCGAAGGGATGAGCGCGAGTGCCCCCTGAGACAGGATGAAGACCGCTGCCGCGGCGATGATGACCCGAGCCACGCCCCAATGGCCCGCGAGTCGGCCCGATCCGATCGAGCCTACGACGACACCGAGAGCCATCCAGAGCAAGACCCCTCCAGCGGCAAGTGGCTCGAGCTTGGGCACGTCGTACAAGTACACCCCCGCCCACAAGCTTTGGGTCGCGAGCTGCGTCCCCGTCATGAAAAAGTTCAGGCCGACGATGCGCCAGAACCGGATGTCCGAGAACACCACGCCCAGGCCGCCTTCCTGATGCGCAGGCGACTCCGTCACTCCGGCCGGGCTGTTCCGTGTCCAGAGCATAATGGCTCCTGCGGAGGCGGCAATGACGACCGCGCCTGCTGCGAAGACCGCCCGCCACCCGACGGCGGCGTTGAGCGCACTCAGCGGTGTGGTACTCACGAGGGAGCCCACCGTGCCGACGCCGATGACGAGACCGGACGCCGTCGTATGCAAGTGTGGGGGATACCACCGGCTGAAGGCTTTCAGCGCTCCCATGAGAATGCCCGCTGTCCCAGCCCCCAGCAGAGCCCGCCCCGCGGCGAGTCCCGCAAACGACTGCGCGGAAGCGAACAGGACGCACCCCAGCGCGGCGAGCGCCATCACCGAGGAGGTGATAAAGCGTGGGCCGTAACGGTCCAAGCCGATTCCGACGGGAAGGAGCACCAGCGCGAATGCCGCGTAAAACAGGCTGGTCATCAAACCGAGGTCGGATGCACTCAGGGCGAATTCGCGCACGAGATCCGGAGCAATGACCGCGTTGGCCGTTCGGAAGAAGTATCCGACGAAATATGCGATTGCGAACAGACTGAAGATGTGGACACTCTTAGGCACGCCGTTCTCCCTACTGATCCTCGAGGCGACAGTTCCTTGTGTGAGGTCTGTGTGTGTCCGCGAAGGCTACGTGAGGACCCGTGCCCCATCGGCTGCGTCTGTGAAGAAGCACTTTCCCTCGCGATGCGTCCGCTGTGCGTACCCCGACGACACCGCGTCCAGGAACGCCTCAGACTGCGAGCGGTCCACCAGGGCTACCGCGGCTCCGCCGAAGCCGGCCCCCGTCATCCGCGCTGCCAGACACCCGGGCGCGTCTAGCGCCGCCTCTACCATGGCGTCCAGTTCCGGCCCGCTAACCTCGTAGTCATCGCGCAGACTGCGGTGCGACGCTGCGAAGACCTCCCGCAGCCCAGATACTTGCGCCCCTTCCATCAGCCGCGCAGTCTCGATGACCCGGGCGTTTTCGGTCACGACATGCCGCGCCCGCTGGCGCAGCGGCGTAGGCAGCTCCGCAATCTGGGGGAGGTCGTCGGGGCTCAGATCCCGCAGTGAAGAGATTTTCGCCCCCCGGTCCTGCAGGGCGCGCACTGCTTGTGCGCACTCCTCGCGACGCTGTGCGTACGCGGAGGCGGCCAGCGACCGCGCTACCCCCGTGTCGCAGACCGCGATCGCCAGATCCGTCCTCAGTGGAATGTGGTGCGTGTCCAGTGACCGGCAGTCCAAGAATAAGGCATGTCCCCGTCGGCAGAGGGTAGAGGCGAACTGGTCCATGATCCCGCTCGGTACTCCAACAAACTCGACCTCCGCCGCGTGGCAGAGGAGGGCCCGGTCGCGCGGCAGCAACGCGTGCCCGCTCGTCGCTTCGAGGACTAGGGCGGACGCGACTTGCAACGCCGCCGATGAACTGAGGCCCGCCCCGATCGGCAAGTCCCCACCGATCGCGGCATCGAAGCCGGTCAGGCGAATCCCCCGCGCCGCCAACTTCACCGCGACGCCCTGGGTGTACCGCGCCCAGAGAGGGAGGGTGGGGGATCCAGGGGTGATCGTCGGAATCTCGGGCCGGTCCGCGTACGCCGAACTAACCATGTGGATCTGATTCTCTCCGTTGGGACGTGCGGCGATCGCCACCTGCCGATCGATCGCCACCGGCAGCACGAGCCCATCGTTGTAGTCGGTGTGCTCGCCAATGAGGTTGACGCGTCCTGGGGCGCAGGCGAGCAGCGTCGGCTCACGCGAAAACTCCTTGATGAAGAGACCCCGTACTGATGCGTGCACAGCAGAGTCGCGATCCATGCGTGAGCTGTGGGCTTCTCGCTTCCCGGCCTGCGTCCTGCGATGCAGGGTCCGGTCTCCAGGATCAGAAATGGCAGTGCGGGAGGCGGATCACACGGGATGCCTACGCGGATTTTTAGCTTCGGGCTGTGGACAGTGATGAACGCAGGCGCGGATCCTTTTGGGGTTCCCACGCGGGCGCCGCTGGACGCGCTGCACGCAATCAGCGGGCTCGCCGCGCACGGTGTGGGGGCCTTTGAGCTCCACGCCGAGGACCTGATTCCCCCAGGCAGCGGTCGGGCCGAGCGCGATCGGCTGATTCGGGAGGCACGCGCCAGGATGGCAGATACTGGCATCGTCTGTGATGCCTGCGGGTCCTCCCTGTTCACCGAGCCTGTCTTTAAGGACGGCGCGTTCGTTTCCAATGACGCGCGTGTACGCTCTCTGGCCCTGGCCCGATACAAAGACGCGATCGACGTGGGGGATTTCCTGGGAGCCCCACTGTTTAATATCTGGGGCGGTCGCGATGGATCCGAGGTCGAGGCGAGCCGCTCCCCGATCGAGGCCCTCAAGCGCCTCCGGGACGCGTTCAACGACCTGGCTGACTACATTGCGCGGCAAGGGTACGCCATGCGGCTGTCCATCGAACCCAAACCCAACGAGCCGCGCGGCGACCTCTATATCTCCACCGTGGGCCATGCCCTGGGATTTATTGCCACGTTAGAACACCCAGACCGTGTCGGCGTCGTTCCGGAGCTGGCTCACGCCGCCCTGGCTGGGCTCAACCCTGCTCACGAAGTCGCCCATGCGCTGTACGCCGGCAAGCTCTTCGGTCTTCATCTCAACGCTCAGCGCCCTCTGCGCTTTGACCAAGATCTGCGGTTCGGGGGGGCGGGGCTAAAGGACAGCTTCTTCGTCGTCAAACTGCTGGAAGACGAAAACTGGCCGCTCCCGCGCACGTTCGATGCGCACCCGTACCGCACGACCGACGAACAGGGAGTGTGGAGTTTCGTCCAAGGGTGCATTCGCGCCTACGAAGTGTTGGCGGACAAGGTGGCCCAGTTCAACGCGGATGCGGAGGTCCGCGCTCTGCTCGCGGAGATCCGAGGGTGGGACCGCACGGCGGAGACAGGACCCGCATCCCCCCCTCGCGTGTTTGCCTATGAGCGACTGGACCATCTTGTCTTTGAGATTCTGACGGGCACGCGGTCCCGCTAGCTTTCGCGGTGCAGAGAAGAGCGGGTGTCTACAGGCGCGCGTGGCGGAGATGGGGGTCCAGCAGGTCACGGATCCCATCTCCCAGCAAGTTGAACCCCAAGACCGTCAGGGCGATCGCGAGTCCCGGCAGGGTTGACATCCACCATTGGTCTACGAGGTAGTTGCGCCCATCGCTGACCATCGCCCCCCACTCGGGGGACGGGGGCTGGGCCCCCAATCCCAAGAATCCTAGGCCCGCAGCGGTCAGGATGATCGTCCCCATGCGCAGGGTCAATTGCACGATGACGACCGACAGCGCGGATGGCAGGATGTGCCGCACGATGACGCGTGGATCCCGCGCTCCCATTGCCCGTGCCGCTTCCACGAAGTCCTGTTGCTTGATGCGCAACGCCTCGGCGCGGGCCAATCGCGCCGACGGCGTCCAGGTCACCAGGGAAATGGCCAGGATAGCGTTCGTGAGGTTTGGCCCAAGCGCTGCGGCGAAGGCCATGGCCAGGACGAGGCTGGGGAATGCCAGGAACATGTCGGTCAGGCGACTGATCACTTCATCGATGCGTCCCCCAAAGTATCCAGCCAGCGTCCCTAACATGGAGCCGGTCACTCCGCTAATCAGCGAAACAATCAGGATGATCTGCATCGCGATGCGCGACCCATAGACGACGCGGCTGAAGATGTCCCGACCGAATTGATCGGTGCCGAACCAGTGGCCCGCCCCGGGGGGTCGCAGCCGGACCGCAAAGTTCTGCTCGAGCGGATCGTGGGTTGCGATCAGTGGTCCTGCGACGACGACCACCAACAGCAGACCGATCAGTACGGTTCCGGTCACTGACAACGGGGAGCGCCGCCACGAGAGATACGCCCGCCACACCTCCGTGCGTCGCACGGGACGGGGCCCGCCAGGGGCGCTCGCGCTAGAAGCGGATCTTGGGGTCGAGAAACGCATAGGCGATATCCACGATGAGATTAGCCACGCTGAAGACCACTGCGATGTAGAGGGTCCCGCCCATCACCGCCGGATAGTCCAATGCGAGGAACCCAGTGGTGATGTACCGTCCCAGCCCCGGCCACGCAAAGATCGTCTCGGTGAGGACGGAGCCTTCCAGCAGCCCGCCGAACACTAACCCGACGACGGTCACCGTCGGAATCAGCGCGTTCCGGAGCGCATGGCGAAGGATCACCACGCGCGGGCGCAACCCCTTGGCCTGAGCGGTGCGAATGTATTCCTGGTGCAGCACATCCAACATGCTGGAGCGGCAGATCCGGGCAATCGTGGCTGTGGCGAGATAGCCGAGCACGAAGGCCGGCATGACGAGGTGGGCCAGGGCATTGCGGAAGGCCTCCCAGTTGCAGCCCAGGAGGCTGTCGAAGAGCAGAAAGCCGGTGCGGGAGGGAGGCGGGATGAGTGTCAGGTCCAATCGTCCCGGACCAGGCAGCCATCCTAGGCGGTAGTAGAAGAGCAGCAGAAACACCAGCCCCGTCCAAAACACAGGCATCGACACCCCGACGATGGAGAAAATCCGGGCCCCATGGTCGGGGGGACGGTTACGAGTCACGGCGGAGATCACCCCAAGCGGAACGCCGAGGATGATGGCGAGACCAATAGCGGTTAGGGTGAGTTCCAGGGTGGCCGGGAAGAATTGGCCGATATCCCGAGACACTGGCCGTCCCGTCCGCAGCGACCGACCCAAATCTCCCCGCACGGCAGCCCCAAGGTAGGTGATGAATTGCACGTGCAGGGGCTGATCCAAGCCCAGCTGGTGACGCAGCGCATCAACTCGTTCCGCGGGGGCATTCCCGCCGAGAATGGCTCCCACGGGATCGGCCGGGATCACATGCGAGACGACGAAAGTGATGATGAGGACGCCGAAGAGGACCCCCACCATTAACAAGAGGCGTCGGGCGATGTAGGCGGCAAGATTCACCTGGCTGTCCTCCAAATGCGAGGAGACGGAAGGGAGGTCCTCACCCCACCGTCTCCTGCCGCGTCGTTCCAGGCAGCGCCGTCCAGGCTATTCGCGCACCTTCGAGACCTTTGTGAAATCGAAGTGCATCGTGCCGAGGGCGGCCGCGTCCGCGTATCCTTTGACCCACGTCCGGACTACCCAGGTGTCCGTGGGCTGGTAGATGATAGCGAACGCCCCCTTGTGGAGCACCAGGTCCGTCAGCTGACGGTATAACGCCACGCGTTTGTCGGCATCCCGTTCCAGCATCGCCCTCTTGGTCAGCTCGGTGGCGTCCTTGTCCATCCACGCGTTGCGCCAGGCGAGTTGCTTCACCGTGCCGTCAGCAAACGGCTTGGCGAGCGCGTCGGGATCGGGATAGTCCACGCCCCACGAGGCTAGGATCATCTGCAGACCTTGCTCGCGGAACTTCTGGTACATCACCCCGGAGGCCATCAGGACGATCTTGACCTTGATCCCGACCTTCGCCAAGTTGCTCTGAATCAGCTGCGCAATGTCTGGGCGCGTGGGGTGAGGGGAACTCGTCGTCAGCTCCACTTCAAACCCGTTGGGGTATCCCGCCTCAGCCAGCAGCTGTTTGGCTTTGGTCAGGTCTTGCGTGAACGGCCGGGACGGATTGTACCCCAGGTATCCCGTGGGGATAAACGTCTGCAGGGGAATCGCTTCCCCGCGCAACACGTCTCGCAAGATGGCATCGTAGTCGATCGCCCACCGGATCGCTTCTCGCACCTTGTCCTTAGAAAGGGGTTCATATTTCACATTCATCCCCACGTACGCGATGCCATGGGCGGGGATCTGGACGATGTCCACGCCGGGGGTCTTCTGCTTGCGGATCTCCTCGCGCATTTGCGGCGACATGTTCCAGGCCACGTCGATGTCGCCTTTCTCCACCGCGAGGCGCTGTGCCGTCGACTCGGGGATGTCACGGACCATAATCCGTTTGACGGGGGGAATTCCTCGCCAGTAGGTGGGATTGGCGACGAGGTCCACGACCTCGTTCCGCTCCCAGCGGATCAGGGTGTAGGGTCCCGACCCCGCGCTATGATCCTTCAGCCAGTCGCTGCCCAGGTCGCCTTCAGTGATGTGTTGCTGCACGAGGTCGGGATCCACGACCCCGGTGATCGGGAAGGCTAAGACGGACAGCACCAGGTTGGGGGCGAAGGCATCTGCGAGCACCAGTTGCACGGTGTAATCGTCGAGGGCGCGGATCGTCTGGTCCGCGTTGTCTTTCGTGAACCCCAGCTGCTCCAGCAACCACGCCGGGGTCTTGGCCAGCCGCACCGCGCGGCGCAGGGAGTAGACGACGGCTGCGGCGTTCACGGCGCGTCCGCTAGGAAAGCGCATCCCCTGACGGATGGTGAATGTCCAGGTCTTGCCATCAGCACTGGCGGCCCACGTTTGGGCGACCTTGGGAACGATCTGAATCGTTCCCTTGACCATCTCCATGTCGACCAACTTGTCGTAGAGCTGGTCCACGATTACCGCCCCCTCGACTTCGTAGACCACGCCAGGATCGAGGGTGATTAGGATAGAGGTGTTCATCCCGACGATAAGGGTGTTCACATCGACGCGAGCACCCAGAGTCGGTGGGGCACTCACGCCCAACAAGCTCATGACGATGCCGACTGCCACTACGCGTCCGGGGATGCCGCTCATGGCTTTCCCTCCTCAGGATCTTGCCGATTCCATTCCCGCCCTACCCGGCCGATGCCTTCAACGTTCTCGCGAATAGACCGCGCATGAGGACCGACCCGGCCAGACGTCCTTCTTGCATCGTCGGGGGTCTTGGTGTGGTAGGAGTTCGGAGATCATCCGCGAGCAATCTCGGCCCTGCGGCCATTCCGCCGAAATAGTCATCCTGTCACGAAGAGGCCCCAATGCAGACCCAAGTGAGGTCACACCGTCACGAACTGCAGGTAAGGAGTCGGGGAGTCAGGACTGCCGGTATGCTGGCTGCGCATTCACGAGACGCTCGCGCAAGTGCGTCACGGCGGATCTGGCGGGAAGTCACATCTCCAAACTCAGAGACCAGCGTACCTCTAAGACAGATCTGACAAGCGAGGCCCGGATTACAACCGCCACCAGACCAGAACTGCGTGTTCCTCTAAGGTTGCGCGCGCTTGCGTAAGGCGTCCTCAGCTTCTAGGGCGATCACCAGCTGGTCGGCCGCGTCGGTCTTCGCGCCGTGGCGCAGTAAGGTCTCTCCAAGATCACGGGCGGCCTGGGCGATTCGCGCATGCGCTCCGTGCACCCGAAAGATAGCGAGCGCTTCTGCCATCAGTTCCTTGGCCCGGTCCGGGCGGCCATGCATAGCGCATGCAGTCGCAAGCACCGTTTTCGCCTCGGCACACTCCATTGCGTCCGGAGCGTTATCGGCCGCTGATATCGCCTGCTCGGCCAGCGCCTCTGCGTCGTCACGGCGGCCGGTGGCGAGGTGTACCCTGGCCATCTCCGTAAGGGTCGCGGCGCGTACGATCTTCATGTCCATGCGCTCCGTCAGCCGAAGAGCGTGGGCGAGATGACGCAGCGCGTCACTGTAGCGCCGCTGCTCAAAGAGCAGCTGACCAATATTGTGGAGGACACGGGCTAAGTCCGGCAATTCCTCGGTCGCCTCGAATGCTTCCCTGGCCTGATTCAAGCACCCCGTTGCACGATCCAGGTCCCCCAGCCGTCGGTAGGCTAAGCCCAAGCCCCACAACGCACGCCCTCGGAGCACAGGATCCTGACGCGTGGCCTGAGCGTCTGCGGCCTCCGCATATCGCTTGATGGCGAGATCGTGCCGACCTTGGTAAACCAAAGCAGTGCCGAGGAAGATGAGTGCGTCAGAGCGTGCGGGATCGCGGCTAGCCTTTGCTTGGCGAAGCGTCGCGAGTGCCTGTTCAAAAGTTTTGACTGCCTCGTCGAGTTCTCGTCGGATAAGCTGCACCCGCCCCTTCAAGACGAGCCCTCTGCCGGTGCGCCATCGATCCTCCGCGGAGGTGCACCGTTGCAAGCCCTCACTGATCTTCCGACTGGCTAGGTCGTAGTCGCGGCGTTCCAGTGCTAGCTGCGCTTCCTGTAGGGTGACCTCACGCAGCGGTTCGTCCAAGCCGTATGATTCCCCCACGAAGCGTGCGGCGCCGTGCAGTTTGGACGCGAGGTCCAGGCGGCGTTTTCGCATCGCGTCCGCACTCAGCACCAGCAGATCTACGGCGGCGTGATCTGGCAGATGCCCCTCGGATCCCAAGAGGGCGTCGACAGATGTCCCGAGCCGACGAGCGAGTTCCGTCAACGTGTCGACGGAAGGTTTGGCCACGCCGCGCTCGAGCAAGCTGATGAAGCTCTTCGTGAGTCTCCCGTTTGCTAGTTGCTCCTGCGTGAGACCACGGTTTTGACGCAGTTGACGGATGCGCTCTCCGAGCCCCATGAGACCTCCTAAAGTCTGAGTCATGTCGTGCTCGACTGGTCTTCATGGACGAATTTGACAGGTCCTGCTGATATCCTTGCCCCGGAAGGGTAGAGCGCCGGCCCGAGCGCAGGATGAGCCGGCCGGCGCCCCACCTCTCGGGTCAACCGACTTAGTCCCCGCCGGGGCCGACATCGCCCGCGGTCTGGGTAGGATGGACCTGATTGCCTATGCCATTCGGGACAACCAACGTCGTTGCCCACACAAGAACCGAGAGTGCCGCTACCATCATGAGCTTACGCATCGTAATCCCCCTTGCGTGTTTTCCGGGACAACCCGGTCACGCCGGATTGCCTGCCGGTGTTGGTGCATCCCCGCGCTCGCGAAGCGCTTTCGCGAAAGGGTAATGCATTCCTTTGCTTTTGGAAGTAGGAGATTTAAGTAGGGCTACTTAATGTATATGGATAGGCCGGTACTCATACTGGAGCGGGAGGGAGGTCTCGCGGTCAAACATGGTTACCACCAGCGGTGTAGACGACCAGTATCTCCGAGAGCTCGCAGCCTGGGGCGGGCCAGTGCGGATTCGCTGCGGGGGTGATCATCTGATCGAGGACGCCGTGGTGAAGGCCGTGGGAACTTACGCGATCTTGGTGGAGATGCCCGACGGCGAGAATGAGGAACTGATCTTCAAGCACGCCATCGACACCATTGGAAGAATACGTGAGAAGTGAGGTCTGTAGTCACGGTGGCGCGATGGTTTGCCTGGGGCGGGGAACCGACCGGAACGGCTCGGAAGGCTCGAGTCCTAGGTCTCCTTCTGCGTCTACGCCTTCAAGGACCCCGCAAGCAAGCCGCGCATGAAGTAGCGACCCAGGACGATGTACAGCAGCATGGTCGGTAACGCCGCAAGCAGCGCCCCCGCCATCTGCACGTTCCACTCCACGATGTAACTGCCCGCGAGGTTGTTGAGGGCGACCGTGATGGGTTGTACCGCTGGCCGCGGGGTCACGATGACGCCAAATAAGAAATCGTTCCAGATTGAGGTAAACTGCCAGATCGCCACGACGGCAAACGCCGGCAGCGAGATGGGGACCATCACGTAGCGGAAAATTCCGAGAATGCCGGATCCGTCGATCGTTGCCGCTTCGACCAGTTCGTTCGGCACGGTCGCGTAGTAGTTGCGGAAGATCAATGTCGTGATGGGAATGCCGTAGACGACGTGGACGAAGATCAGCCCCTGAAGTGAGCCGTACAATCCCATGCGGTTGAGGACTTGGACCAGCGGAATCAAGATGCTCTGGTACGGGATGAACATCCCGAACAGCAGCAACGTGAAGATGGCATCGGACCCGCGAAAGCGCCACTTGGCCAGCACGTACCCGTTGAGCGACCCCAACGCCGCCGACAGCAGCGTGGCCGGGACGGCCAAGCGCACGCTGTTCCAGAAGTTGTTGTCCAATCCCCGGAACCCTTGGGCCTCACTGCCCACCCACGCTTTCACGAAGCTGTCGAGGGAGACGTGGGCGGGCCAGTCCCACATCCGATACAGGTTCACCTCCGCGTAACTCTTCAATCCCGTGAGGGCGAGCACATAGATGGGCAGCAAATAGAGGATAGCGAACGCCGCGAGGAGGGCGTACAAGGCCACGCGCGGCCAGGAGAACCGCCCGGGCAGGTGGGGAGGTGCTGTGGCGCGTGCTATCGCTGCGTCTCCGTCCGCAAGCTATAAACAAGGTACGGCACGATCAGAACCGCGACCATGAGGAGCAGGATCATGGCAATCCCCGCGCCTTGAGCGAAGTTATTTCCGCGAAACGTCGTGTCAAACATGAAGAACGCCGGCACGTCCGAGGAAAACCCCGGCCCCGGTCCGGTCATGGCCACGACGAGGTCGAAGATCTTCAACGAGATGTGGCCCAAGATGATGATCGCCCCGAGCGTAATCGGATGCAGCAGCGGTACGATGATGCTGCGGTATACCTGGAGGTCATTCGCGCCGTCCACCCGGGCCGCTTCCCGCAGCTCCTCGGGGATTCCCCGCAATCCCGCTAGGTACATGGCCATGACATACCCGGACATCTGCCACACGGCCGCGATAACCACGGCCTTGATGCCAATTCGGGGATCGGTGTACCAGCCCGTTTTCAGCACGCCGAGACCGATCCGCTCCAACAGCAAGTTCACCCCTGTCGTGCCTAACTGCACACTGCCCGGGTTGAGCAGCCAGCGCCAGACCACGCCGGTCACGATAAATGAAAGTGCCAGGGGGAACAGATAAATACTACGGAAGAAGGATTCCCCACGGATTCCCCGGTCCAGCAACACCGCCAGAGCAAAGCCAACCGATAGGCAGATTGCCAGGAACAGGAGCGTGAACGTGACCGTGTTACCCAGGTCGATCTGAAAGCGCACGGTGTTGAACAGGGCAGCGTAGTTCTTCCACCCCACCCACGTGAAATCCGGGGACAGGTTGTCCCACTTGGTGAATGACGCGAACGCGGTGAAGCCTATGAACCCGTAGACGAAAACGGCGATAGCAGCGGCTGAAGGGGCAATTAGTAGCACGGCGATCAGCCGGTCAGCAGTCACAACCCGTCGGCGCCGCACGCGGGAAGCCGCGGGGGAAGCTATCTGCGCACGAACCCTCTCACTCACGCTTACGTGTTCCCGGGAAGGATGCAGCGAGGCAGCCCAAGGTCGGACTGCCTCGCTGCGCAGTGCACGTGAAGTGGGATCTTACTTACAGACCCCGGCGTCCTTACAGGCAGCCTGCAATGCGGCCTGCGTCTTCGCCACGTCCCCGCTGGTCACAAACAGAGCCATCGCGTCCTTGTACTTTGTCGCCCAGCTCTCAAACGCTGCGGCGCCGTGGATCACCGACGGTACCAGCGCGTCCTTCGCCCAGTCCTTCGCGGAGGACTGGAGGTAGGCGTTGAACAGCATCTGGTTGCAGTCCGTCCGGGCACAGATTGAGCCCTTCTTGGGATTGAAGGCTTCCTGACCCGCCTTGGAGCCGGAGACCTTCAACCAGTTCTGGGCGTTCGCGCGATTCCGGGCGGCCTTGGGCATCGCGAACGAATCCGAGAGCGCGTCAAAGACGCCCGCGTTCCCTGGCGGGGACGCCCAGCCGTAGCCCGTGAAGTTCTTGGACTGGAACCAGCCGTCTTCCCAGTCGCCCATGATTTCCATCGCGCCCTTGCCGTCGATCAGGTACTGACCGGCGCCATCCCAGGTGAGCGCAGC
>DASWFZ010000173.1:0-7927 GCA_036393975.1 bacterium
CATTCAGGTGGGGATCCGGCGTGCGGGACTGGAGGCCGTCACCGACGAGATCCGGCTCATTCCGTTTACCCCGGCGGCGCGCGTGGCCATCCTCTTCGATGATGCCGGTGGCAGCCTCGTGCACGCGCAGGCCATTATCGAGCTGGGCCGGGCGGTGACGATTACTGTCCTGCCGGGGCTGCGGTTTTCCCGTGAGGTTGCGCTCAAAGCAGAAGAGGAGGGGCTGGAGGTAATGCTACACTTACCCCTCGAGCCCGAAGACCCGAAACTGCTGCTGGGTCCGGGGGGGATCACAACCGCAATGAACGACACTCAGATCGCGCAAACCGTGGCTGCGGACCTTGATCAAGTCCCGGGGGCGATCGGGATCAACAACCATGAGGGCTCAAAAGCCACAGCCGATGAGCGAGTGATGCGCGCCGTGCTCGAGGTCATCAAATCCCGGGGGCTCTTCTTTGTCGATAGTGTCACCTCCCCGCGCACGATCGCGGGACGTCTGGCCGCGCAGATGCAGATTCCCACGGCCTCGCGGGCAGTCTTTTTGGACAATCAGAACCAAGCCGAGCCGATCCGCGCGCAGCTGCGCGAACTGATTGCCGTGGCGCTCCAACGCAAGCAAGCGATCGCGATTGGCCACGCGATGCGCATGACCCCGCAGGTCCTCCAAGAGCTGTTGGGGGAGTTCGACCGCCAGGATATTGAATTGGTGCCGGTGTCGACCTTAGTGCATTGACCCGCGGGGGTGGGGAAGGCATCTAGTGGAGCGGGTAGGAGAAGGCGGATTGCCCCCGAACTTCGGACACCAGAGGCAAACTCCGAACCTGCCGCACGCGAGGAGGAGTCGTCCATGACAGCCCAGGCAGCAGTCATTACTCCCCATGAAGATCCGTGGCAGATGGCCTTGCGGCAGTACAATATCGCGGCCGATTACTTGCCCCTCAAACGCGGCATCCGCGAGTTGCTCGCCTTCCCGAAACGAGAACTCACCGTGAACTTCCCCGTGAAGATGGACGACGGGTCCGTGCGCATCTTCACGGGCTACCGCGTGCACCACAGCACAGTGTTGGGGCCCACGAAAGGCGGCATCCGCTATCACCCAGATGTCACCCTGAACGAAGTCCGGGCGCTCGCGATGTGGATGAGCTGGAAGTGCGCCACGGTCGGCCTGCCGTACGGCGGGGCGAAGGGCGGGGTGATAGTCAATCCCAAGGACCTGTCGCGCGAGGAACTTGAGCACCTCACCCGCCGGTACGCGACGGAGATCGGCATTCTCATCAGTCCCGATGGCGACATTCCGGCCCCGGATGTCGGCACGAACCCGCAGACCATGGCGTGGATCATGGACACTTACAGCATGCACCGTGGCTACTCAACCCCGTCCGTCGTGACCGGGAAGCCGCTGTCCATCGGGGGGTCTTACGGCCGGGTCGAGGCGACCGGGCGAGGCGTGACCTTTGCCGCACGGGAAGCCTGTCGGCACCTGGGGATGTCGCTCAACGGGGCGAAGGTCGTCGTGCAGGGCTACGGGAACGTCGGGTCGGTGGCAGCCTACCTCTTAGCCGATCTGGGCTGTACGGTGGTGGCAGCCAGCGACTCCGGCGGCGGCGTCTACAACCCAAAGGGACTGGATCCCCGCGGCCTCCTGAAGTTCAAAGAAGAGCACGCCAGCGTGGTGGGGTTTTCCGGGACCGAGCGCGTCACGAATGCGCAACTGCTCGAACTCCCCTGCGACATCCTGATTCCCAGCGCGCTAGAAGGGCAGATCAATGCCCAGAACGCGTCGAGAATCAAAGCCCGGCTGATCGTGGAGGGAGCCAACGGGCCGATCACGCCCGATGGCGACGAAGTCTTGGAGAGCCGCAAAATCTTCGTCGTCCCCGATGTCCTCGCTAACGCGGGTGGGGTGATCGTCTCGTACTTCGAATGGGTGCAGGGCCTGCAACAGTTCTTCTGGACCGAGGAAGAAGTCAACCAGAACCTCGAACGGATCATGGTCCGCAGCTTCGGGCAGGTGTTGCGGACCGCCCAAGACCGCAAGGTGACGATGCGCACGGCCGCTCTGATCCGCGCGATCGAGCGGGTCGCAGACGCGCTCATGACGCGAGGGATCTACCCCTAACTGACCTGGCCTGCCGCCCCCCGGGGCTACGACCATCATTTCCGCCCTCCGGCTTGAGGAGCCTTCCCGCTTGGCCGTATGCAGGGAGATTGATTGGAGTCCGGCCTCCGGTCTGCGCGCGGAGCCCGCGAAGCCGGCGGGTCAGGTGCTGGTAGAGGATTGAGCAGGGGGGTAAGCGAACCAGATACCCGCTCCAGACGCTTTACTAAAGTAAATCAGAATCGCGGTCAAGGGAGGGGATTGTGTAATGAAGCGACTTCAAATCTTAATTACACTGGCGGTGTCTGTCCTACTCGCCGTCGGTGGTTACTTCGTACCTGCCGCGCCTGCCGCCACCATGGGGCCGGTCACGGATTCGATCGGTGTGGTGAAGGTCAGCAAGGGTCAGCCGATCACTATCGCGTACTGGCTGGTGATCACGGGCCCGAACGGGAACCTGGGAATCGACAGCCGGAACGGCATTGAGATTGCGATTGACGACCAGAAAGCAGTTCTGGGCTTCCCGATCAAGTTGATCGGTGAGGACACCGGATGTAACGCTGAGGGCGGCACGACCGCGGCGACGAAGTTGGCTGCGAATAACCAGCTGGTCGCAGCAGTCGGCTCGACCTGTTCGAGCGAGGCACGTCCAGGGGCACCGATTCTCTGGAAGGCCGGGATCGCCACGGTCTCGCCCGCGAACACCGCCCCGGACCTCACCGACCCCAAACGCAGCGCCGACTATAACGGCTACCTGCGTACAGCGCACAACGACCTCGTCCAAGGCGCTGTGGGGGCAACGTTCGTCCGCACGGTCCTGAAGCTCAGCAAGGTCGCCACAATCCATGACGGGAGCCCGTACGCTGAGGGGTTGGCGAATGCGTTTGCCGCCAGCTTCAAGAAGCAGGGCGGGACGATCACGGCCGCAGAGGCGGTCAACGTCGGCGACACGGACATGCGGCCGGTTCTGACGAAGATCGCGGCAACCAAGCCGGAACTCATCTACTTCCCCATCTTTGTGGCCGAAGGCGGGTTTATCGCGCGGCAGTCCAAGGAAGTCTCGGGGTTGGCAAACGTCAAGCTGATGGGCGCCGACGGACTTTTCGATCCGAACTTCCTGAAGGCAGCCGGCGACGCCGCGACGGGCATGTACCAAAGCAGTCCTGACACCAGGACTGAGGTGCTTGGTTCCATCTACACGGTCTTCCTGCAGAAGTACGAGAAGAAGTACGGAACCAAGCCGCTGTCGATCTTCCACGCGCACGCCTACGATGCGACCAACCTGATTCTTCAGGCCATACAGAAGGTGGGCAAGACAGACGCAGCAGGCAACCTCTACATTGGCCGCAAAGCCCTGCGGGATGCGCTGTTCGCGACGAAGGGTTGGAAGGGCGTCACCGGCACGTTGACGTGTAACCCATACGGGGACTGTGCCGATCCCCACCTCGCGGTCTACCAGATTACAGCGGGGGATCCGTCGAAGTGGGATCCGGGGGTCACCAACCCCAAGCCGATCTATCCGGTTGTGAAGTAGACGCGTAAGTTCTAGGTTGTGTGTAGGGGGATGGGCTGCGAAGTCGTAGCTCATCCCCCTTCTTCGTAGGTACGCGGTGGGGCATGGGGCGGACGTTCTGGCAACGCTTCTCGTTGATCTCGCTGTTCCTCTGGGCCTTCCGGATTACGGTGGTCCTCGTCGTCGTCGTGGGAACCTACGGGACGCTCAGTTCCGGCAAGTACGGTCCTGCGCAGTGGATTGACATCGTCATCTTCGGTCTCTCCCAGGGCAGCATTTATGCTCTGATCGCACTGGGCTATACGATGGTCTACGGGATCCTGCGCATGATCAACTTTGCGCACGGCGAAGTGTTCATGAGCGGGGCCTACACCGCATATTTTGCTGCCGCGGCCCTTAACGGATTTGGCTTCCTCGCCCGCCACCCATTCCTTGGTTTGCTCATCGTCCTTGTCGTGGCCATGGCGACGGCGACTGGCGTCGGGCTCCTGGTCGAGCGAATCGCCTATCGTCCCCTGCGGCGGGCTCCCCGGTTGGTTCCGTTGATCGCTGCGATTGGCGCATCGTTCTTTTTGCAATACACCTTCCGCGGCTTCTTCGGTGCGGGATTCCAGGCCTATCCGGACTGGCCGCTCTTTAAGGGCCAGATGGTGGTGGCGGGGATTGGGATCCTCCGCACGCAAGCGGTGGCGATCGTCGGTGCCGTGTTCCTGATGGTAGCCCTGTATCTGTTCGTCATGCGCACCAAGATCGGCACAGCTATGCGGGCCGTTTCTGAGGACATGGAGGTCGCGGCGATGATGGGCATCAACGTCGACCGCGTGATCGTCGTCACGTTCGGCGTGGGTGCCGCGGCGGCCGGGGCGGCAGGCGTGCTCTACGCGCTGGTGTTTAAGCAGGTGTGGTTCTTCATGGGCTTCGTCCCGGGGATCAAGGCGTTTACCTCGGCGGTCCTTGGGGGGATTGGCAACATCCCAGGCGCCATGGTGGGGGGACTCTTTCTGGGGCTCATCGAGTCCGCGGGTCCGATCCTCTTCTTGGACGGACTGGGGATCCCCGCCCCCAATCAGCTCAAGGACGTATTTGCGTTTACGATGCTGGTCTTGGTTCTAATTTTCCGCCCAACGGGCATCCTCGGGGAGCGGTTAGCAGCGAAGAAGGCCTAAATGAGAGGGCGGTGGTGGTGAAGGCATCGCGCTGGACAAGTTCTCTTCTCCTCGGGGCGATCACAGGAGCCGCCGTGGTGTTCCTGGGCCTGGTGGGGATGGTCGAGGTTTTTGCCCGAAAGGCGATCATCGTCGGCGTGATCTCGCTCGGCCACACGCTGCTCTTGCTTACCGGGCTGGCGGCAGGTCTTCAGGCGGCTGCTCGCGCCGGGCGTCGACCAATCCCGGCCCTGGGGGCTGCGCTGCTGGCAGGGGCAATGTCGGGCGTCGTCGTCTGCGCGTTTATCGTGGTAGGCACGTCGGCCAACCTCCGGGGCATGTTCGTAAACGCGTCCCCTGCGCTCTTTGGACTCCTCTCGTTCGGACGTGGAACGGCGGGGATACCCCTGGTCGTCCTCGCGTGGACGGTCGTCTCGCTCCTCGGAGGAACATTCGCCATTCTGCCGCCGGCCATTCGTCGGCCCCTGTCTGCCGGGGGCGCTGCGGTTTTGCTCCTGGGCCTTTTCCAGGAGCTCTTGCAGTTGCTCCTGCAGGAGGGAACGATCCGTCCGTTGGTGCGCGCCTTCTTCTTTGATAACGATGGGCTCGTCGTCCGGGGAGCAGTGACGGGTCTCGCGGCCGCCGTGGTGTGGAGTGCAGTGCGGCAGCGGTGGAGACCCAGCATCCGAACGCGATTCCTTCACATGACGCCCCGGAACCGCCGGGCATCTCTTTACCTTGTGCTGCTGCTGACCGTCGTAGTGCTCTTCTATCTACCCATCTTTCTGGGGGAGTTCGTCTCCCAGGTGTTGGTCTTCGTGGGCTTGTTCACATTGATGGGCCTGGGGCTCAACTTAGAAGTAGGATTCGCGGGACTCCTCGACTTAGGATTTGTCGCGTTCTTCGCGATTGGCGCTTACACGGTTGCCCTGCTGACGACCCCCGAGAAGTATGCGCTGGTACATTTGCCTTTTTGGGCTGCGGTGCCGGTCGCAGTGCTTGTCTCGCTGATCGCCGGGATCTTCTTCGGGTTGCCCATCCTCGGCATCCGTGGAGACTACCTCGCAATCGCCACACTCGGATTTGGGGAGATCATCCGCCTGCTCGTGCTGTCCGATTTCCTCAAGCCGTGGTTGGGTGGAGCGCGCGGGATCGTCAACCTCCCTAAACCCGTTCTCTTTGGGTTTGAGTTCAAACAGTTCGGGCAGCTCTTTTGGATCACGCTCGCGGCGAGCGCGCTCATTGCGTTTGTCGCCGCCCGCCTCCGCGATTCGCGCCTGGGACGGTCGTGGATGGCGATCCGCGAGGACGAGGACGTCGCCGAGGCGGTGGGGATCAATACGATCAATGCCAAGTTATTGGCCTACGGCCTCGGCGGAGCCTTTGCGGGGATGGGTGGGGCGATCTTCGCGGTCATGATTGGCTCGGTTTTTCCACAATCTTTCTCGTTGCTGGTATCGATTAACACGCTCGCCCTGATCATCGTCGGAGGGGTCGGCAGCCTCCCAGGCGTGATCGTGGGATCGCTTTTTCTCGTGGGACTGCCCGAACTATTGCGTGAGTTTTCCGAGTTTCGGTTCCTCGTGTACGGTGCAGTTCTCATCCTGATGATGCAAGTGCGGCCTGAGGGGTTGTGGCCGGCCGTCTCTGTCGCGCGTGAGTTCCGACCCGACGAGGGACCCTCTCCGGCACGCGAGGAAGCACTCGCGACCGGCGGGGAAGGCGGGGGCTAGTACGTGGCTATCTTGACC
Organism: bacterium; assembly: GCA_036393975.1. GTDB lineage: Bacteria > Sysuimicrobiota > Sysuimicrobiia > Sysuimicrobiales > Kaftiobacteriaceae > 13-1-40CM-64-14. The sequence continues at coordinate 6,508 of DASWFZ010000173.1, forward strand.
GCGCGTAAGCTCACCAAGCGCTTCGGGGGTTTGGTGGCTCTGAGTGACCTTGATCTTGACGTCGCGGAGCGCTCGATCCACAGCGTCATCGGCCCCAACGGCGCGGGGAAGACGACGTTCTTCAACTGCGTCACGGGTTTCTATCAAGGCGAGCAGGGGCGCATCACGTTCCTCGATCTCCCGTTGAATGGTCTGCGTCCTGACCAAGTGACCCAGCTGGGCGTTGCCCGAACGTACCAGAACATCCGGTTGTTTACGAATATGACGGCGCTAGAGAACATCTTGGTGGGGATGCACACGCACCTGCGCAGCGGCTGGGTCGGGGCGATCCTCCGCACTCCGGGCGTAGTGCACGAGGAGCAGACCGCCGTCCGACAGGCGATGGAGTTGTTGGTATTCGTCGGGCTCCTAGGCCGGGGGGATTACCTCGCGAAGAACCTCGCCTATGGTGATCAGCGCCGGCTGGAGATCGCGCGCGCGCTGGCGACCAAGCCAAAACTCCTGCTGCTGGATGAGCCGACGGCGGGCATGAATCCTCGAGAGACGATGGAGATGATGGCTTTCATCCGGAAGCTGCGCGACGAATTGGGGATCACGATCCTCCTCATCGAGCATCAGATGCGTGTCGTCATGGGCATCTCCGAAACCGTCACGGTACTGGACTATGGGACCAAGATTTCCGAGGGTTCCCCCAGCGAGGTGCAAAACGACCCGCGCGTGATCGAAGCCTATCTGGGAACCCGCCGCGCCGTGGCCCACTAAGTGTCGCCAGCGGCCAGAGGTCTGTGGGATCGTGTAGGGTGAGTGAGGACGATGGCACTCCTCGAAGTTGAGAACTTGCATGTGTATTACGGGCAGATCCACGCCCTTAAGGGAATCTCGTTGCGGGTGGAGCAGGGCGAGATCGCGGCGCTGATTGGAGCCAATGGCGCCGGAAAGAGCACCACCCTGAGGACGATCAGCGGGCTGCTGCGGCCCCGCCAAGGGCGTATCACTCTGTCCGGAAACGATCTGTCCGTCCTCCCGGCGCATGAAATCGTGGCAAAGGGCGTCGTGCAGGTTCCCGAAGGCCGGCGGATCTTCGGCCGGCTCAACGTGCACGAAAATCTGATGATGGGGGCCTATGCCCGCACCGACCCAGGCGCGATCGGAGGGGACATGGAGCGTGTGTTGGCCCTTTTCCCTCGGCTGCGAGAACGCCGCACACAGTTGGCCGGAACACTTTCAGGCGGGGAGCAGCAGATGCTGGCAATTGGCCGGGCGCTCATGTCCGAGCCCAAGGTGCTCCTGCTGGATGAACCGTCCATGGGACTGGCGCCGATCCTGGTCGAACAGATCTTCGAGACGATTGCGAGTATCAACAAGCAGGGGACGACCGTGCTGCTCGTTGAGCAGAACGCCTTTATGGCACTCCAAGTCG
>DASWFZ010000174.1:0-3325 GCA_036393975.1 bacterium
CCAGGGGGTGCCCAAAGGTGCCAAGATGGATGACGTCGTCCGTATGGGCACCGAACTTGGGGTGTCCGAATTCTTCCCATTCCTGTCCAAGCGGACAGTGGCGGAAGGGCGCGGTCGGATAGGACGCTGGCAACGGATTGCTGTCCAATCGGCCAAACAGTCTCGGCGCAGCGACGTGCCTGTTGTCCATGCGCCGGCGCCTCTGCACGATGTGCTGGTCCACATCGCCGGCTACAACCTGATTGTAATGCTCTGGGAAGGAGAGGAATCCCGCACCATAGCGCAGGCGCTCGCCCGTCTGGCCAATCCGTCAAGTGTCGCCATCATCGTAGGTCCGGAGGGCGGCTTGGCCGCGCAGGAGATCGACGACGCCGTGGCGCGCGGGGCTGTGCCGGTTACCCTGGGGCCGCTGATCCTCCGGACCGAGACAGCAGGCGTTGTAGCGCTAGCGATTGTGCGATACGAGCTAGGGAGGCGCGGAGAAAGGGACGATAGGATAACGACCGAGAACGGCTAGTCCTCCAAGTCACTTCACTGGAACCACGTCGTTCTTGTCGTCCTTCTTGATTAGCCACTTGTGGGGATCGATCTCAACATGCGTCACCGCCTTCGGCGTCGTCGCTGTCACGGTGCCCTCGCCGCGGCTGGCAATGACGACTTTCTCAATCTGGACGCCATCGTCAGTACGGAAACCAATCTCGACTGGCATGGATCCCGTGCCGCGATTGCGCACGGTGACCGTCGTTCGAAACGTCCCGTCGGCATTGGGTGAGGAGGTCGTGTTAGCGATGGTGTAGTCGGGCAGCACTCGCTCCAGGATCCACTCGCTGAAGAACCAGTCCAGCGTTTGACCCGATGCTTGCTCCATCACCTCTTGGAAATCGGATACTCGGGCAGCTTTGCCGCGGTACGCAGTAAAGTAGGCTGCCAGCCCCTTTCGGAAGACCTCGTCGCCCAGCACCCCGCGCAGCATGTGGAGGACTAGGGATCCCTTCGCATAGATCGACCGGCGCGCAGCTCCATGATAGTTCGTGAAGGTAATCGCTCCGAGGGCAGGTTCGGTTGTGGTCGCGACGACGGAAGCGTAGAGATTGCGTTCCTCTTGTAGTTCTCGCTTGAAGGCCTCCGGGCCCATCACCGCCTGCACGGCCATCAGCGACAGATACTCCGCGAATCCCTCTGACAGCCAGATGAAGCCGTTGCCTTTGGGGACGGTCTGGCTGGGGACATAGCTATGCAAGATCTCGTGTGCCATGAGCTGAAAGAGGTGGGAATCCCGATTCAGATCGCCCGAGTACGTATTGCGAAAGGCCCGGTGGTCAATTAGCAAGAACGCGGGGTAGCCGATCCCCCCGCCCACAATGAGGAGCGATACCGTCCGCAGTTGCGAGTAGGGAAACGGGTACAGCAGCTTGCTGTAGTAATCCACGGACCGACCAGCAAAGTCGGCGAGCTTGTCGAGGTTGCGGTCTTCTCCCGGCGGTACATAGAACTCCATCTGCACGCCGGCAACCGTGCGGTCGCGCACGGTGTGCTTCTGTCCACCGGCGAGTGCGACCCACGGGACGGGTACCTCCGAATCCCACGTGGAGGTGTTTCCGTCGCGGGAAATCAGTTTGCCCGTGCCGGCGATATTGTATCCACCTGGGTTTGTGATTTTGAGCACGACGCGGCCGAGGTTCGCCGAGAGATCGCCGAATGGGCTGATGAGAAGCGGATAGAGCGAGCCCGGTCCGACCTTGACGAACTCATTGTAGATGTAGTCCGGCCCCCCCTCATACGCAAAGGTCAGAGGCACTTTCCCACCAGGCGGCAGCGCGGGGGTGAAAGTGAGGGTGAGCGTGTCTCGCAGTCGCTTAGATGCCACCTGATAGCCGGGTGTCGCGACCGAGGTAAGGTTGACGTCGCTATCAAAGTCAAACCGGGCGGTAGTCACCGGACTAGTAGCGGTCACCTCGAGTTGTGCGACCGTCGTGCCGCGCAGCACACCGTGGCTGGTGAACTCGATGTCCCCACCGGTGTATTCATACTTGAGCGCAACCGGGGTGAGCTCCACGGTGATGTCGAACGCCCGGATGGCCAGGTCCTCGAGGCTGAACTGTGCCAACCCCGGAGTCGGTCCGGTCGCGAGCGCCAGGCCGCAGGCGAGCAGGGCCAGCCCGATCGTGCGTTTGTTCATCGGCGGGAAACATTCTGCAATAGTGCCGCCAGTCCTGTCCGACTGTCACGACTTTGTCCAACCCGACGGGCCAAGAGCATCTGTTGTATTTTTATTCATATCGGAGTATTATTATGTGACTGCGTTCAAGTGACGGGCGCGGAGGCGCGTGCGTGACCATCCGGGCAAGTGTTATCGGAGCATCAGGTTATGGTGGCGGCGAGCTGGCCCGGTTGCTCCTCGGGCATCCCCAGGTACAGTTGGTCCATCTAACCGCCGACAGCCGCGCGGGGGCAGCCATGAGTGGGCTGTACCCCAATCTGCGCGGCTTCACTGACGCGGTGACGGAAACGGCCGACGCCGAGGCAATCGCCCGCGACTCCGATGTCATCTTCCTCGCGCTGCCCAATGGCGAGGCGATGACTCTCGCTCCCACGATGGTCGAGCACACTCGTCTTGTGGACCTGGGCGCGGATTTTCGTTTTACCGATCCGCAGGTCTACGAGCACTGGTACGGCCGCGCGCACGCCTGCCCCGGTCTGCTGGAGCAGTCCGCCTACGGTCTGCCGGAGTTTCGGCGCGCCTCCATCCGCCGCGCCGGGATTGTGGGCAATCCCGGCTGCTATCCCACCGCAGCCCTCCTGGCAACTCTCCCGCTGGTGCAGTCTGGGCGGGTGGATGCCGGGCGCATCATCATCGATGCCAAATCCGGGGTGTCCGGGGCGGGGCGGGGGCTCTCGCTCGGGACCCACTTTTCGGAAGTCAACGAGAACGTGCAGCCGTACAACGTCGCCGGTCATAGGCACACGCCCGAGATCGAGCAGGAGCTCGCGGACGTTGTCGGACGGGCAGTAGCGGTGAGTTTTACCCCGCATCTGGTGCCGATGACGCGCGGAATTCTCGCCACGGTGTACTTGCCACTCACGGGGTCCCTGACTGCTGGCGAGGCAACTGCGATCCTGCTCGAGGCGTATGCGCAGGAGCCGTTTGTCCGCGTGATCTCCGAGGGGCTGCCGCAGACCAAGGCGACCAGCGGATCTAATTTCTGCGATGTGGCGGTGCGGGTCGATCCGCGTGTGGGTCTCGTGATCGTTATGGCCGCGCTGGACAACTTGGTCAAAGGCGCGAGCGGGCAAGCTGTACAGAACATGAATGTGATGTTTGGGT
>DASWFZ010000175.1:0-1664 GCA_036393975.1 bacterium
TCTTTATAAAGCCTCCCTCGTCCCCGTCGGGGAGGACCAGGTCCAGCACGTGGAGCTGATGCGCGATATCGCCGAGCGCTTCAACAAGCAGTTCGGTGAGACGTTCCCCCTCCCGGGCGTGCGGCTGACCAAGGGCGCACGCATTCTGGCGCTCAACCACCCGAGCGCGAAAATGAGCAAAAGCGTGCCCGGCAGTTATATCGCGTTGGTCGACGACCCCGAGACGATCCGCAAGAAGGTCCGCGCTGCCGTCACCGATCCCGGCCCTCCCGCGAAGGGCTCGAAGTTGGACGATGCTACCCCCGGCGTGGCCAACCTGTTTACACTGCTGGATGTCTTCGCCCCCGCCCGCCACTCGGAGTTCGCGGACGCTTATCACGCAGGGACGATCCGCTACAGCGATCTTAAGCAGGCACTGGCCGAGGCCATCGTCCAAACGTTTGCGCCCGTGCGAGACAAATATGCGTCCCTAATGCAGCGACCCGATGACTTGCGCGCCCTGCTCGCCCATGGGGCCGACCGCGCCCGGCCGGTCGCGGCTGCGACGATGGACGAAGTCCGAGCCCGCATGGGGCTGCGGGGGGCTACGTGATCCGGGTCAAGATCTGCGGCATCGCAGATGTGGCCAGCGCCCTCGTCGCCTCAGAGGCCGGGGCGGACGCCATCGGGCTGATCTTCGCTCCCAGCCGACGGCAGGTCACCCCCCAGCGTGCCCGCGAGATCACCGCCGCCCTGCCCCCGTTTATCTCCAAGGTCGGTGTCTTTGCGGACGAAGACCATCACCGCATCGAAGACCTCGCCGCCGCGTGCGGCCTGCAGGCGGTGCAACTGCACGGGGCCGAATCCCCCGAGTTCTGTGAGGGGTTCGGAGTGCCGGTGATCAAGGCGATCCGGGTAAAAGACGCCTCCTCGCTTGAGGGATTATCCGACTATCCGGTGGGCGCATTCTTGCTGGACACCTATGACGCCAGCGCACTGGGAGGGACAGGAAAAGTGTTTGACTGGTCGCTCGCATCGCGCGCGGCGCAAACCCATCGGGTGATTCTTTCTGGGGGTTTGACCCCCGAGAATGTGATGAGCGCGCTGACGCGCGTCCACCCGTACGGCGTCGATGTGAGCAGCGGAGTGGAAACAGACGGGACCAAGGACCACGGCAAGATTCGCGCGTTCATCCGGCGCGTCCGGGAGTGGGAGTTCGCCGTCAGTCCCCATGAGTAACATGGCGTCTGGTCGCTTCGGTAAATACGGCGGGCGCTTTGTCCCGGAAACCCTCATCCCAGCTCTGGACCAGCTCGAGCAGGAGTACACGCGGTGCAAAGACGACCCCCAGTTCCAGGAGGAACTGGGGCGCTACCTGCGCAGTTACTGCGGCCGGCCGACTCCCCTTTACTTTGCGCAACGCCTCACCAAGCAACTCGGCGGGGGGCGGATCTACCTCAAGCGCGAGGACCTACTGCACACCGGCGCGCACAAGATCAATAACACCATGGGGCAAGTGCTGCTGGCGTGGCGGATGGGCAAGAAGCGGATCATCGCGGAGACTGGGGCCGGCCAGCACGGCGTGGCGACGGCGACCGCGGCCGCAATGTTCGGGCTGGAGTGCGATGTGTACATGGGATCGGAGGACATGGAGCGCCAGGAGCTCAACGTCTTCCGCATGCGTC
>DASWFZ010000176.1:0-4744 GCA_036393975.1 bacterium
ACGGCGCTCACGACGGCACTGGCCACCGAGGGAGTCCCGTGCGTGGTCGACGTGCATTGTGACCCCGAGGAGAATTGTCTACCGATGATCCCGTCGGGCCAGTCTGTGGCGGAAATGATTTTGGATGAGTGAGATCGCGCATGCCGCGACCATTTCGGTGCTGGTGCAGAACGCGCCCGGGGTGTTGGTCCGGGTGGCGGGGCTCATCCGCCGCCGCGGGGTGAATATCCACAGTCTGTCGGTGGGTCCGACGGAGGACCCGAGCATTTCCCGAATGACCATCGTCGTGGACACGGCGCCTGAGCGCACGGAGCAGTTCGCCAAGCAGCTGCGCAAGGTGGTCGAGGTCCTGCGCGCGACGGCGATCGACAGCAGTCCGACCGTGGACCGCGAGCTGGCTCTGATCAAGGTCAACGTCACACCCGGGACCCGATTGGAAATCATGGAAATCGCCAACGTGTTCCGGGCCAATGTAGTGGATCTCACGGAAAAGACGATGACCCTTGAGGTTACTGGCAAAGGGGAGAAAGTAGACGCGTTTGTGCAGCTGTTGGTGAAGTACGGAATCCGCGAAGTCGCACGCACGGGTCAGGTGACCCTGGTGCGGGGGGCGCAGGCGACCTAGACGGGACGTTGGCGAGGCAACATTAGGAGTTTGAGACATGTCGGCACGGGAGGCAAACGCATGGCGACCATTTACTACGACAAGGACGTGGTGAAAGATTCGCTGCGAGGGAAGACGGTAGCGGTCGTGGGCTACGGCAGCCAGGGACACGCACACGCACAGAACCTGCGCGATTCAGGCGTCTCCGTCGTGGTGGGCCTCTACCGCGGTAGTCCCTCCTGGGCAAAGGCCGAAGCCGACGGATTCCGGGTAAGCTCCGTCGCCGAAGCGGCGAAAGAGGCCGATCTGGTGGCCATGCTTACGCCCGACCACACCCAGAAGGCCATCTACGACAATGAGATCGCGCCCCATCTGGGGTCGGGCGATACGCTCCTCTTTGCGCACGGGTTTACCATCCACTTCAAACAAATTGTCCCGCCGCCTACGGTGGACGTGGTGATGATCGCTCCGAAGGCTCCGGGACACCGCATGCGCGAGGTGTTTATCGAGGGGGTAGGGGTCCCTGGGCTGCTGGCCGTGCACCAGGATGTGAGCGGGCACGCCAAGGAGACCGCCCTCGCCTATGCGCGCGCGGTGGGCTGCACCCGGGCAGGCGTGATCGAGACGACATTCAAAGAGGAAACGGAGACCGACTTGTTCGGCGAGCAAACCGTCCTGTGCGGCGGGATCTCCAGCCTGATCAAAGCGGGGTTCGATATCCTCGTGGAGGCTGGGTACCAGCCGGAGATTGCCTACTTCGAGTGCTTGCATGAGATGAAGCTGATCGTCGACCTCATGTATGAAGGTGGGCTGTCGTACATGCGCCACTCCGTGTCCGACACAGCGGAATATGGTGATTACAGCCGCGGCCACCGCGTGATCAACGACCGAGTGCGGGCGGAAATGAAACGGGTGCTGCGGGAAGTGCAGGACGGCACGTTCGCCCGGGAATGGATCAGCGAGAATCAGACCGGCCGTACCAACTTCAAAGAACAACGTCAGCAAGAACAGAACCAGCGGATTGAAGAAGTTGGTCGGCGCCTACGGGCGATGATGCCGTGGCTGTCGCGCAAAACACCCAAGCAGCCTGTGCGCGCGTCCTGACCACGGCGATGTCTACCCGCGTCTTCATCTTCGATACGACCCTCCGCGACGGGGAGCAGTCGCCGGGTTTCTCCATGTGGCCGGAGGAAAAGCTGCAAATGGCGCGCCAGCTGGCACGCCTGGGCGTCGACGTGATCGAGGCGGGGTTCCCCGTCTCGTCCCCCGGGGAGTTCGAGGGGGTCCGGCGAATCGCATCAAGCGTGCGCGGCCCGGTCATCTGCGCGCTCGCCCGCGCCAACCCCAAAGACGTCGAGATCGCCGCGGAAGCGGTCCGACCCGCGGAGCGCGCGCGGGTGCACACGTTCATCGCCACCTCGCCCATTCACATGGCGCGCAAGCTCCGGATGACCCCCGACAATGTGCTCGAGGCAGCCCGCCAGGCCGTGACGACCGCGCGATCGCTTGCCCCCGAAGTGGAGTTCAGCGCGGAGGATGCGACACGATCTGAGGTCGATTTCCTCTGCCGGGTGTTCGAGGCCGCGATTGCTGCCGGGGCTTCGATCATCAATATCCCCGACACCGTCGGCTATGCGCTCCCCGAGGAATACGGAGCCCTGGTGAGGACCCTGCTGGAGAGGGTGCCCGGGATGGATCGGGTGACCGTCAGTGTGCACTGCCACAACGACTTGGGCCTCGCCACTGCCAACACGCTGGCCGGGGTGCTGGCGGGGGCGCGGCAGGTTGAGGGGACGGTCAATGGGATCGGCGAGCGTGCCGGCAATGTAGCTCTAGAAGAGGTCATCATGGCCCTAGCGACTCGCCGGGAGTCGATGGGCTTCACCACCGGGGTCGCGACGACGCAGATCCACGCTACGAGCCGTCTCCTCTGTGCGTTCACCGGCATCGACGTGCAGCCCAACAAGGCCGTCGTCGGGGCCAACGCGTTTGCTCATGAAGCCGGCATTCATCAACATGGCGTGCTCGTCGATCGGCGGACGTATGAAATCATGACGCCGGCAGCCATCGGGCTCCCAACCAATCGGTTGGTGTTGGGCAAGCACTCCGGCCGGCACGCTTTCGAGAAGGTCTTAGAGGATGCGGGAATCCGCTTGGCCGCGGCGGACCTGGACCGGGCGTTCAGTCGGTTCAAGGATGTCTGCGACCGTAAGAAGACCGTATCCTCCGACGAGGTCATCGCGCTCGTGGAAGAACAGTTCGCCACTTTCCCGCGCACCTGGGAGTTGGTGCGGTTTGCGGTGACCACGGGAAGTGGTCGTCCCCCTGAGGCTACCGTGGTTGTGTCTCGGGGATCGAGGGACGAGGAGCGCACCGCCAGCGGAGACGGGCCCGTGAACGCGCTGTTTGATGCCATTGCTTCTGCCGTGGGCGTCCGGCCGGAGTTGGTGGACTACACGGTCCGCGCCGCCGCGGGCGGGGCGGATGCGGTAGGCGAATCGGTGGTCAAACTGCGGTGGGACGGAGATCTGTCCGTGGGCCGCGCGAGCAGCACCGACGTGATGGAAGCCAGCGCCCGTGCGTACCTGACGGCGGTGAACAAGATTCTTTCTCGCCCGCCGGTGGCGGCGATACCCGCCCCGCGGGCGATTGCCGGCGCAGGGGAGGGGAGGGCGTAGGGCGATGGGCATGACCCTGACCGAAAAGATTCTCGCCGCCCACAGTGGGCAGCGGGAGGTCCGTCCTGGTGACTTGATCGACTGCCACGTCGACTTTCTCTTTGCGAATGACATTACCGCTCCGATGGCCATCAAGGAGTTCGAGAAGATGGGCGTAGAGAACGTCTTCGATCCCGACCGAGTCGCGTTCGTATTCGACCACTACGTGCCCAACAAGGACATCGCCTCCGCGCAGCAGTGCAAGATCACGCGCGAGTTTGTCAGTGCACACCACTTGCCTCACTTCTACGACATCGGCCGTTCTGGCATCGCACACGTGCTGCTCGCGGAGCTGGGCTTCGTCGCCCCGGGCGAGGTGTTCGTCGGGGCCGACTCTCACACGTGCAATCACGGCGCCCTGGGGGCGTTTGCCACCGGTGTGGGGTCCTCCGACCTTGCTGCGGCGATGGCCCTGGGCCGGTTATGGTTGCGGGTGCCGGAATCGATGAAATTTGTTTTCACCGGGACGATGCGGCGGTGGGTGACAGGCAAAGACCTGATTCTCAAAGTCATCGGCGACATCGGAGTAGACGGGGCGCGGTATGGGGCCATGGAGTTTTCAGGCGACGCGCTGAAGCAGCTGACGATGGACGAGCGCTTCTCTATCACCAACATGGCCGTGGAAGCGGGCGCGAAAAACGGCGTCATGGAGCCCGATGACGTGACGCTCGCGTGGGTCACCCCTCGCGCACGCAGACCGTTTACAGTCGTCCGGAGCGACGCCGACGCCCGCTATGCCGACGTGCGCACATACGATGTGTCATCCATCGAGCCGGTCGTCTCTGTGCCTTCCTCGCCGGGTAACGTGATGCCCGTGCGTGAGGCTGCCGGCGTGAAGGTCGATCAGTGTTTCATCGGTACCTGCACCAACGGTCGCATCGAAGACCTGCGGGATGCAGCCAAGGTACTCGCCGGAAGAACGGTCCATCCGCAGACGCGGCTCCTGGTCATCCCCGCGACGCCCGCGATTTATCGTCAGGCGCTCGAGGAAGGATTGGTGCAGATCTTCCTGGACGCCGGGGCTGCGATTAGCACCTCGACCTGCGGCCCGTGCATCGGCGGACACATGGGGGTGCTGGCCGAGGGCGAGGTGTGTGTCTCCACGAGCAGCCGCAATTTCGTGGGGCGGATGGGCCACCGGGGCAGCAAAGTGTACCTGAGCAATGCTGCGGTGGCGGCCGCCACGGCCGTCGCGGGGAAGCTTGTGCATCCCGACGAGGTCGTCGGCGACATGGTTCCGGCCTAAGGCAGATTCGATGGCGATCCGCGGGCAGGCGCACATCCTGGGACACCATATCGACACCGACGTCATTATCCCGGCGCGCTACCTGCTTACCTCCGACCCGGCGGAACTGGCGCGGTACGTGTTTGAGGATCTGGATCCCACGCTGCGCCAACGGGTGCAGCCTGGAGACATTCTCGT
>DASWFZ010000177.1:0-9721 GCA_036393975.1 bacterium
CGTCTTAGAAACCGCCCCGCCGCAGATGTGGCGGCGCATCGCTCGCGAACTCGCATCAGTGGAAGCAACTCCCGAAAAACGCGCCGAGTGGGAAGAGAAGTTCTACTGGCTGCTCGATGATTTCCGTCTCATCCCCGGCGGGCGCATCATGCATGGGGCGGGTAATCCCAAACGCGTCACACTTTTAAATTGTTATGTTTTGCCAATCAAAGATGACTCGATCGAATCGATTTTCGAGTGGATGAAAGAAGCCGCGCGCACCTACAGTCTCGGAGGCGGAGTCGGGACGGATATCAGTGGCCTCCGCCCGCGGGGCGCGCCCGTCAATAACGCCGCGCGCAGCAGCACAGGATCGGTTTCTTTCATGGAGCTGTTCTCTTTGACCACGGGGACGATCGGGCAGTCGGGGCGGCGCGGCGCGCTGATGATCACCATCGCCGACTCGCACCCCGACGTCTTGGATTTCATCAAGGTCAAACGCAATCTCACGAAGGTGCGTTACGCCAACATTAGCGTGCGCGTGTCGGATGAGTTCATGCGCGCGGTGGAGGCGGACGGCGAATTCACCCTGCACTTCTCCAACGAGCGCGCGAGTCTGACGCGCACCATCCGTGCCCGCGACCTGTGGGCGGAGTTGATCCGCGGCGCGCGCGACTACGCCGAGCCCGGTCTCATCTTCTGGGATCAGATCAAACGGTGGTCCACCTCGGAATACAACGGCATGGGCGTGATCACCACCAATCCCTGCTCCGAGATCCCCCTGGAACCCTACGGGGTCTGCGACCTCGGAAACGTCTCGCTGTCCCACTTTGTCCTGGATGAATTCTCCTCCCAGGCGCGCGTCGATTGGGTTCACCTGGAGCGCGCGCTGAGATACGGGACGCGGATGCTGGATAATGTGCTCGACTATAACGCCGACAAACACCCGCTGCGCCAGCAGCGGGACGCGAGCCTGAAGTCGCGCCGCATTGGCGTGGGGTTCACGGGGCTCGGGGACATGCTGATCAAACTCGGTCTCAAGTACGATACCGATGAGGCCGTCGCGTTCACGGATCAGCTGTTTGACCGGATCAAGAACATTGTCTACGACGAGAGCGTCAACCTGGCCCAAGAAAAGGGCGTCTTCCCCGCCTATGATGCGAGCAAGCACCTGCAAGGGCGATTCCTCTCGATGCTGCAGCCTCAGGTGCTCGAGCGCATCCGCGCGCACGGGCTGCGCAATGTGGCCCTGCTGACGGTTCCGCCGGTCGGGAGCGGCGCGGCGCTCGCGGGGGTCACCAGTGGGATTGAGCCCATCTTCGATCTGTCCTATGTCCGGCGGTCGGAGTCGCTGTCCCAAGAGACGTTCACGGTTTACCATCCGCTCGTGGGGCAGTACATGACGCGGCATCAGGTCGAGCGCAAGGAGGACCTGCCACCGTTCTTCGTCACCGCGCACCAGATCAAACCGGACATGCGGATCAAGATGCAGGCGGCAATTCAACAGCACATCGACCACGCCATCAGCAGCACGGTCAACCTCGCCAAGGACACCACCCCCGAAGAGGTTGCTCACATCTACTTCCAGGCGTGGAAGATGGGAGCCAAAGGGGTGACCGTGTACCGGGAGGGCAGCCGCGAGGGTATTTTGCTCACGGAAGAACAAGCGGCCAGCCAAGGAACAGTCGCCCCGGGGAAGACAGCTGCGGTCGAGGGACGACGCTCGAACACGCCGCGCCCCCGGCCCAAGATCACGGGGGGACGCACTGAACGGGTCGAGACTCCCCGCGGCCGCATCTACGTGGTCACGAACGAAGATGAGTGGGGGGTGTGCGAGGTCTTCGTGCACTCTCTGGACGTCGAGGCCGAAGGCGTGGGGCGCCTCGCGTCGCTTGCGCTGCGGGGCGGGATCGACCCCCGCGAAGTCATCGAGCAGCTCTGGCGGGTGCAGAGTAAGGAAGTGGCGTTTGACCGCTCATCCAGCGGGACCGTCGTCCGCGTCACCACCATCGCCCAGGCTGTGGCCCTGGCCCTCGGCCGCGCCCTCTACGGGGACGACTTCAAGCCCGATAAGGAGTTCCCGCGCGCAGACGTATTGCCCGAACCTGTGGCGCATGTTCGCCAAGAGCGGCTCACGTTTGCCCAGGGGTCCAAGGTGAAGGTGACCTCGGCACCGGTTGTTGTCCCCCTGGGCGCCCCTGAGAAGCCGGGCAATGGCGAGGCGACTGGGAATGGCGACCGCATCGCGCATCTCGAATTCATCGGCATCTGTCCGGATTGCGGGTCTCACCTAGTGCACGAGAACGGGTGCGCCCACTGCCAGTCGTGCGGGTACTCTCGCTGCTGACCGTGCGAGTAGGGCAGCCGCGCAGGGTGGGGACAGGAGCGCGGGAATAGATCAACTGCGTGGTTGGTTGGAATCGAAATGGGAGGCGGACCGTTGGTCCCCCTCCCATTTCGGGTCTCTGGGGGGCATCCGATGGCGCGGTCCTCATCGTTGAGTCAGAAGGCGGACCTCCCCGATGCAACGTCGATCGGGTTTGTGCACCTCGGGGTCACGGACCTCGCTGTGACGGGAGCCTTCTACGATGAGGTGTTGGGGTTCCGCCTCGCCCACCAAGCAGGTCCCACGCGCTACCTCTCCAGCGACGGGAACTATCCTTTTCACCTCGTGCTCACCGGCCAGCCAGGGGCGCGTCCTCCCCGCCGCTCAGCCGGGCTCTACCACTTCGCGATCCTGTATCCGTCCCGCGAGCACCTTGCTCAGGCTCTGAGGCGTCTGCTGGACGTCGGCTGGCCAATTGCCGGGGCGTCTGACCACGGTGTCAGCGAAGCGATCTACCTCGCCGACCCCGAAGGCAACGGCATCGAACTGTACGTGGATCGCGACCGCGCCCTCTGGCCCATAGAGAACTCTGCCTTGGTGATGCCGACCCGACCGTTACAGATAGAAGGTTTGTTGGCGCTAGCGACAGGTCCGTGGCCAGGGATGGCTCAAGGTACCCGGATTGGCCATACCCACCTGCGCGTGTCCGACCTGGCCAAAGCAGAGGCGTTCTACAGCGGTGTGCTGGGATTTGCCGTGACCGTCCGGGGATACCCGGGGGCGCTGTTTTTCGCCGCCGGCGGCTACCATCATCACATCGGCGTGAACATCTGGGCCGGCAGCCATCTCGCACCATCCACTCCCGAGGCTCCGGGGCTAAGAACCTTCGCCGTCCATCTACCGGACCGGGCCGCACTCGCGCAGGTGGTGCGCCGCGTTCAGCGGGCAAGGTCGCCGCTGGAGAGCGCGACGGATCATGGGCGCAGCGTGGCCTGTACCGTCCGCGATCCCGACGGCATCCGAGTCACGCTGGAGGCTGATGTGCCCGGCGGCAACGGGTGGCAGGAGACCCCGTTGTCCCTCGACGCCTTCCTTCGGGTGCTAGAAGTTGCGCCGATTCCTGCTCAGGCGGATTGAGCCTGAGTGCACTCTGCCGATTGGATCAAGATGGAAGGGTTGAAGGCAAGAGTGGTGTAGAATGAGGGCAGCGCGGAGCGGAGGGCTTGGATGGCAGTTGAGTTTAGGGCAGGGCTGAAGGACGTCGTCGCGGTTAATTCCAGCATCAGCACGGTCGATGGCGAGGCCGGTCGGCTGATCTACCGCGGGTACGATATCCGCGACCTCGCGCGCCAAGCCACCTACGAAGAAATCGTGTACCTGCTCTGGAACGGCGAGTTACCCACCCGGACCCAACTAGAAACGATCACCCGGCAGCTCGCAGCAAACCGCGCCGTCGACGACAACGTCTTGGCCTCGATGCGCACCTATCCGCGGACGGCGCATCCACTCGAAGCTCTGCGCACCGCCGTCTCGGTGGCGGGGATGTACGATCCCGACAGCCGCGCGAACACGGACGAGGCGAACAAGCGAAAGGCGGTGCGCCTGACCGCGCAGATCCCCACAATGGTCGGGACGGTGAACCGCTTGCGGGGAGGCCAGGACCCGGTCCGCCCTCGGGCGGAGGGGTCGACCGCCGCGAGTTTCCTCACGGTGATGATGGGCAAGGATCCCTCGCCGGTCGCTGAGCGGACGATGGACATGATCTTGGTGCTGCATGCCGAGCACGAGCTCAACGCCAGCACGTTCGCCGCGCGGGTGGCGGCGGCGACGTTCTCGGACCTGCACTCGGACATCGTGGCCGCGCTGGCCGCCCTCAAAGGCCCGCGGCACGGGGGGGCCAACGAAGATGTCCTAGCCATATTGCTGGCGATCGGGGATCCGTCGCGGGCCGAGCCGTTTATCCAGCGGAAGTTGGACGCGCGGGCAAAGATGACCCACGAGGAACGGGCGCTCCCCGAGAACCGCATTCCCGGGTTTGGCCACGCGGTCTACAAGGTAGACGATCCTCGGGCGGGGGTGCTGCGCGAGATGGCCCGCCAGCTCAGTGAGGAAGCGGGCACCCTGTGGCTGTTCGAGATCGCGACGAAAGTATACGAGACGATGCACCGGAACACCGACCTCCCGGTCAACGTCGACTTCTTCTCGGCCGTGGTCTACCATGCGCTGGGCATTCCGATTGACCTGTGCACCTCGATCTTCGCCGCCGCCCGGATCTCCGGGTGGAGCGCGCACGCGATGGAACAGTATCACGATCGGCTGATCCGGCCTCGAGCGCACTACACGGGACCGGCGCTGCGCGCATTTGTCCCCCTCGCTGACCGCCGCTAGCCTCTGCCGCTCCTGATCCGCCGCGGAATCCGCTCGCACGTGTGCACTCCTACGTGGCGTGGCGGAGGAGGCGTCTCAGCCTGTCCCGAAGTAGCGGTCACAGACCCGTAGGAGAGATTTCGACATGGAGGCACGCGCGTGAAACGATGGCCGAAGGCAGTGCTGGTGCTTGCTGTCCTCGCGGTTGCGGTCACGATGGTGGGGTTGCGGCCTGCGCCCGCGGCCGGACCGTCCAAGCTCGTGCTCGTGTTCGTCCCCTCGACGCAAACGGAGACGGTGCTTTTCAACGGTGGTCAGATCGCGCGCATGCTGTCCACGGTGCTGGGGATTCCAGTCGAGCCGGTGGTCTCCACCAGCTTCGTCGCGGCGGTGGAGGCCATGTGCGCGGGGCGCGCGGACATCGGCGCGCTAAACCCGTTCAGCTATGTGTTGGCGCACGAAAAGTGCGGCGTGGAGGTGGCGGCGATCTCTGTGCGGTTTGGGCTGCCGTACTACCGGGCGCAAATTAGCGTCGGCGCGGACACCGGGATCACCAAAGTAGAGCAGCTGCAGGGCAAACGCTTTGCCTTCGTGGATCCCGCGTCGACCTCGGGGTATCTGTTCCCCGCGGCGATGCTCAAGAAGATGGGCTATGATCCCGACAAATTCTTTGGTCAGACGGTGTTCGCCGGGTCGCATCCCAACGTGATCCTCGCCATCTACCGCGGCCAGGTCGACGGCGGCGCGACCTTTGAGGACGCCCGCTCGACCGTCCAGAGGCAGTTCCCCGATGTGCTCGACAAGGTGAAGCCCATCGCCTGGACCGACCCTATCCCCAACGACACGTGGAGCGTCAGCGCCACCCTGCCAGCGGACTTGAAGGCCAAGATCAAGGACAGGCTGCTCCGGATTGCGCAGACGACGGAAGGCAAAGACGCCCTGAAGGGTCTCTACGAGATTGAAGGGCTCACGGCCACGGTCGAACTGACGGATGCGCAGGTCCAACAGCTCGGCCTCCAGTTTACGCCGGACATCGCTGAGCGCATGACTCGGAAGGGCAATAAGGTCGGCATTCCCGTCGGGGACTGGTACTTCCAATCCATCCGCGATGCCGCGCGGCTGCTGGGCCTCGACCTACAAAAGCTGGCCCGGTAGAGTCGGGCAGGACGACTGGCGGATACAGTCGAAGGAGGGCGCCACGCGCGCCCTCCTTCTTTACTATGCGGACACTCATGAGGCCGGGCTGTGAGCCGTGCCTTGAACGAAAAGGGAACCCCGCGCAGACAATCGGCGGTTCGAGGTGAGTCGTGCCAGGCGCAGCACTCCGAGTTGAGCACCTCGTCAAGGTGTACCCGGATGGCACCCGCGCGGTCAACGACCTCAGTTTTGAGGTCGCCCCGGGTGAGTTCGTGGTCGTCATCGGTCTCAGCGGGTCAGGCAAATCCACCCTGATGCGCTGCATCAACCGGCTGATTGACCCGACGTCGGGGAAGATTTTTCTCGATGACGTGGACATCACCGCGTTGCCTCGCGAGAAGATGCGGCACCACCGGCGGCACATTGGAATGATTTTCCAGCAGTTCAATTTGGTCAAGCGCTCTTCGGTACTGACGAACGTGTTCACCGGTCGGCTGGGGTACCTGCCGCCGGCGTGGGCCCTGCTGAATTACTTCCCGCCCGCGGAGGTGGCCCGCGCGATGGGCAACCTCACCCGCGTGGGCATTCCCGAAAAGGCCCGGGTGCGGGCGGATCAGTTGTCCGGAGGGCAGCAACAACGCGTCGGAATCGCCCGCGCGTTGATGCAGGAACCGACGCTGATCCTGGCCGATGAACCGGTCGCTAGCCTGGATCCCGCGACGTCCCACTCGGTGTTGAAGTACGTCGAAGAGTTCAACAAGAAAGATGGCGTCACCGTCCTGTGCGCTCTGCATTTCCTCAGTTTGGCCCGCCGGTATGGGACGCGGATTGTGGGCCTGAAGGCCGGCGAACTGGTCTTCGACGGGCTGCCGTCTGAGATCGATGCCCGCCGGTTTAAAGAAGTCTACGGCGAAGAGGCCGTCGAGGTGGAGATCGCGTGACGCAGGATGCTCTCCCCGCCCCGCGAGTGCTTCCCCAGGGGCGCGCGTGGTATCGGTCGGGGCGGTCCTTGCTGCTGCTGGCGGCATTGGCGATCATCTACGCCTATGGCTGGCGGGTGACCAAGATCGACCTGCCCGCGTTGTTGATCGGCACGAAGTTCGTCAAGCCGTTTGTGGTTGACCTGGTCCGTCCCGACGTCCTCGCACGCGAGACGCAGATTCAGGAGGCGCGGGTGGGGGTGACGCTCGACCCCGCCCTCGCGCCCGAAGAGTTTGCGGTTTCCTCTTCGAGTCCTCGGATTGAGGTGTCCTCGCGGGTGGCCGCGACCGGCGGCAGAATCACGGTGACGGGGCACAACTTCCGCCCCCGCACGTCGGGGGTCGTCTTGTGGCGCAACCAGATCGGCAACACAATGCAGGTCGGCACGTTTGTGACCGATGGTCAAGGAGCGTTTACGACGACAGTGACCGTGCCCGAGATTTTCCTGGGACCTGCCGGGGGAACGGGCGCACGGCAGCAGGTCCTCGCCCAAGTGGAGTGGGCCACGGGCCCTTTGCGGCCCAGCAAGACGGCGCTGATCGTCGGCGAGAAGATCGTGGAAACTGTGTTCCTGGCCCTAATGGGGACGACGCTCGCGGTGCTACTCGCCGTCCCGCTATCTTTTCTGGGCGCGCGCAACCTCATGGCCCGCAACCCGGTCGGGACGAGCATCTACGTCTTGACACGGACGTTTTTTAACATCATGCGGTCGGTGGAACCCTTGATCCTGGCCATCGTGTTCACGGTCTGGGTGGGGTTGGGCCCGTTCGCGGGCACGCTCGCCCTGGCGCTGCACTCCGTCGCCGCCTTAGGGAAACTGTACTCCGAACAGATTGAGTCGATCGATCCTGGACCGATTGAGGCCATTACGGCTACCGGGGCCCATGCGCTGCAGGTCGTCCGCTACGCGGTTGTGCCGCAGATCATCCCTCCGTTCATCGCGTTTACAATCTACCGCTGGGATACCAACGTGCGGATGTCGACCATCATCGGGTTCGTAGGCGGAGGAGGGGTCGGCTTCGTCTTGCAGCAGTACATCAATCTCCTGCAGTATCGTCAGGCCGCCACAGCAGTGTGGGCCATTACGTTTGTCGTGGCGGCCATGGACTACTTCAGCGCCAAGGTCCGGGAGAGGGTCATTTGACCCCGCCGCGTCTGCTCTTCTCTCACCACCTCCGCGCCGCCGGAGCGGTCCATGCGTTTACGACCCGGCAAGGCGGCGACGATGGTGGGAAGAGGCCATCATTCAATCTGGGCCGTGGGGTGGGGAATGACCCCAAAGCCGTGGCGCGGAACCGGTCGCACGTGCTGGCGGCGTTAGGAATGGCAGACGCCATGCAGGTGGAGGCATCTCAAGTGCACGGGGCAACCGTCGCGGTGGTGGGTAGCAGTGATGCCGGCCAAGTCATTAGCGGCGCGGATGGATTAGTCACGGATGAGCGCGGCGTCATGCTGGCGGTCCATTCCGCCGACTGCGTGCCCCTCCTGCTCGCCGATCCGAGTCGCCACGTCGTCGCGGCGGTCCACGCCGGATGGCGTGGGGTGGTGACAGGCATTGCCTCAGGGGCCGTGACCGTGATGGCCGATCGCTTCGGCTGTCGTCCCGTGGATCTGCGTGTGGCAATTGGGCCGTGTATCGGCCCATGCCACTACGAGGTGGACGAGCCCGTAATCGCCCGTCTGCGGACCTGGCCGTGGTGGGAGGCTGTGGTGACGCCTAATCCACGCGGTCGGTGGCAGTTAGATCTCCGCGAGGCCATCCGGCGTCAGTTGAGCGAACAGGGCGTGCCGGTCATCCAGATCGAGACGCTGGACTGGTGCACGTTTGAGCATCCCGAGTTGTTCTATTCGTACCGCCGCGATGGCTCGGGTGGACGGATGGAGGCCGTTATCGGGCAACGCTAGTCATCAGGCGGGCCCGATCGCAGGGGTGACCGGATGTCGGATGGGAACGCGAAGCGCACAGAACCGCTCGTCGGAGTGTAAACACGATTCTTCCTCGCGCCCGCATCGCACCCACGTGTGCCCGCTAGAGAATCGAACTCCCTGCCAGAGGGGTGATCGGAGGGAAAGCGCGTATGGGGGCGAATAGGCCCGTGGTGTCAGACGTCGCCGCGAACGTCAGCCGCGTGCGCGAGCGGATCGCGGTCGCCGCCCGACGGGGCGGTCGTCGCGGAGAGGAAGTCCTGCTGGTTGCGGTCAGCAAAGGGGTCGACCCGATGCAGGTGCAGGCCGCAGCGACCAGCGGGGTCACAGACTTCGGCGAGAACCGCGTGCAGGAAGCTCTGCCGAAGATCACGCAATTCCGTCCCCAGGTGGCAAGAGCCGTCCGCTGGCACCTGGTCGGGCACCTCCAGCGCAACAAGGCGCGCCAGGCGATGGAGTTATTCGATGTCATCCACTCGGTGGATAGCGTCGCGCTGGCAATGGCGTTGGACGAGCGGGCGCGGCAGGCTGGGCGGATCTGCGAGGTGTTGGTGCAAGTCAACGTCGTCGCCGAGCCCCAAAAGTCCGGGATTGCCCCGGAGGCGCTGCCGGCGATGTTGCAGTCGCTGAGTGCGTTATCGGGGATCCGGGTGGTCGGGTTGATGACGATCGCCCCGCAAGTGGACCACCCGGAAGTCGCAAGACCGGTGTTTCGTCGTTTGCGCGTGCTGCGCGATGAGGAGGCGCGCGCGGGGGGTGCCCCCGCGTTAGCGCACCTCTCGATGGGCATGAGTGACGATTTTGAAGTTGCCGTTGAGGAAGGTGCCACGATGGTCCGCATCGGCCGGGCCATCTTCGGCCCCCATCCTCACGGGACATAGCGTATAGTAGACAAGAATGTTCGCGGCGGATGGCGCCCGCCGCGATTGCAACACCACGGGAGAGCACGTCCAGGGAGGAGGGAGAGTCCGTTCCGCCGGTGCTTAGGCGAGGCCGGTGGGCATC
>DASWFZ010000178.1:0-6529 GCA_036393975.1 bacterium
CTCCTTGGGCTGTTCTTCACCGGATAGACCAACAATGCGCCTCGAGATCGACACGCCCGGCGACACGCCTCGCTCTCCTTAGGTGCTGAAGGAGAGCAGGGAGATGCCGGTGCTCGACACAACGCGCCATGACGTCGTCAATGCGGCCGAGCCGCGGCTTAGACAATCCTCTGGCGCTCATCGCCGGTTTCCTTCCACGATCGATTTCATTCATCCTCTAGTCGATCGCCGGGGCCCGATTTCGACACTGGTGAGAACAATGCACCCGCAATAAGCAGGTTTGCGCGGGGCCTGCACACCGGGGGCCGGATCTACGGCTATCGCTCCGTGCCGATGGTGGATCCCTCCGGCCGAACGGACGCGACGGGGCAGAGCCGCTCGTCCTCGGCACGGCCCTCGCCGTGGAGCCCGCCGAGGCGCGGACCGTCGAGTGGTTCACCGGCGGGGTGGGCCTCCGGGCGATCGCCCATCGGCTCAATGCCGAGCAGATCCCCTTCCCCGCAGAACCCACCCGGCGGGGCGCTAGGCGCAAGGGCTGGGCGTCCAGCGCGGTGCGGGTGATCCTCCTGAACGAGAAGTACGTCGGGCGGTGGGTCTACGGGCGGCGGATATTCGTGAAAGATCCGCTGACCGGCCGGCGGCAGGCGCGCCTCCGGCCGCGGGCCGAACGGCAGGTCTCCGAGCATCCCGACCTCCGCCTCGTCGAACCGGAGGTGTGGGAGACCGTCCAGGAGAAGTTCCGGCGCCAGGCCGCCAGCTACCCGCGGTCGAGGGGCCGCCTCGCCGGACGGACGGCGGGCAGCCCGTCCGGTCGGGCATCACTCTTCTCGGGCGTGCTCCAGTGTGCGGGGTGTGGCGGGACGCTGGTGGTCGTCAGCGGCGACCCGCATCGCGCCGAGGGCCGCTACGGCTGCGGCTTCCACCGCGAGAAAGGCTCCCTCGTTTGCGCCAATGCCCTCACCGTCAAGATCGCTACGGTGGAGCGCCGGCTGCTGGAGGCGATTCGCACGAAGATCTTAAGTCCCGAGGCCGTGCGCTACCTCATCACGGCCGTGAACCAACACCTCGACGCGTTCCGCGCCACGGAAGGCGAGGCCCGGCGCCGCCTCGAGCAGGGGCTGCAGCAGGTCGAGGAGGAACTCCTGAACGTCGAGCGGGCTATCCTGGCCGGGGTCGTGAGCGAGACCACGGCGGCGCTCGTGCAGGATCGCCGAGGCCCGCATGGCGGATGGCCGCGCGGACGCGATCGCGGCTCTAAAGCGCGGGCCTCGCAGCCCCGACTAGTGGCGGGGGCTGCAAGCAGCGGCCCGCGTGGAGTCTCCGTATGTCTTCGTGACCGCGCAGAAGGCTACCGAGCGAAGCGGCTGGATCGAGGACTACAACACCCGGGCGCCCCACTCGGCGCTCGGGATGCGGAGCCCGGTCGACTACCGGGCGGCAGCGACTCTAAGCTCCTCCCGGTGAGCAGAACTTGGGGAGCACTCCACTCAGCCCTCACGTAGGAAGGAGCGCGCGTGCGGGTGGCAGAATCGGCCTGGGTGACGGGGGATGTTTGCGTTTTCCGGTGAGGCGGGTCAGCACTCACATCTAGTATTCATGCCGGGGAACACCCCGCCCCCGTCTCGCGCACTACGCGAAAAGGGGCGTCGCCAGCAGGGCGGCTTCTACAACCATAACCCTGCGCTCGGAAGTTGCATGTCGCCTGAGCCTTCTGATACTGTGCACGCTCGGTCACACCATGGACTCAACAGCCGGCCTAAGCGCTTCCCCACTTCACGGGGTGATCCTCGGCCCACTCAGGGAGTTGTATGCGGACCGGATTGTGATAGCCGACAGGACCTTGTTCCTTCGCGACGGCGAGCCTTGCTACCACGTGGTCGGAGTGATCCTCGAAGTCCTGTACACGGAGAAGAACGGGCGGGCCTACGCGGACAAGGTTTCCTTGGCAGGTCGCGCAGGGTAGTCCCCCCCAACAATCAGATAGTCCCCCTCCTTCAAGGTAGACCCGCGCGGAGTCTGATCTTGCCTCGGGTGTACCGTTTGACGCCACGGCCCAGACAAGGCACGACTGAGCGGCTGGAATGGCAACTAGTGGAGATTGAGGCGAGGTTGGCCGGAAGTTAGAGGCGCATACGGGTGCAACCACGGACTTTGATTCAACGAGCAGGAGGAAACGTCATGCCCTGCATTCGGTGCGGCAAGATTACGGTGAAGTTGTGTACGTGTTCAATCGAGGAGGCGAAGGAAGCGTTCTCGGCCTGGTCGGAGGTTGAGCTAGAACAGGCGATCAGCACGTTGAGGACGGTCTTGGACTCCAAGCAGAGCGCTCGCTGGAGACGCGACATGCCGAACTGAGACAGTGCGAAGAGCCCGAAGGGGCAGCCTCGTTCGAGCCTCCCCACCTAAAGTCCAATAGATTTCCCGTCCCCAAGGGAACACCTTGAGTCCATGGTGGCCGGGGCGATGGTAGCTATTTTGGAAGAGTTACATGCGGACCGGGTTGACCTCGTTGGGAACGCAAGCATTCCGTTCAGCCCCGGTCTGGTCGTTAAGGGGATTTATCCAGGCGACCGGATCACAATCCTCTACACGCGCAACGATGACGGAGAGGGAATGATGGTTCAGAGCATCACGCTTAGGTAAGCCTAAAGCCCGATGATTCCCGAGCCGCCCGACGCTGGACTGAGACAACAGGTCCGCGCCCGGTTGTCAAAGCGAGATTTGTTCGCGGCGACTGGCATCTCGTCGATACACCGTGGCACTGGGCGCCCGTGTATCGTGTGCGACCTTCCGATAGACTCGCCGACGCTGGAACGCGAAGTCGATGGTCCTAGTGTAGTCGGTCGCGCGCATCCTGCGTGCTACGTGATCTGGCGCGAGGAGTCTGCGGCTCTGAGGCAACCGCCACCTAGAAGGTGGAACACGGAAGGGTCAGCCTCGCCCCGCGCCTGGTAGAAGAAGCCTACCTCTGCTCGCCAGCGGGCGAGGTAGAACCCTCCCTCTCTCCCTTACCCTGTACTCCCTCACCTTGACCTTCCTCCACGCCCCGTCCCATCAGCGAGCGCCAAGCCTGGGAAGAGGAACTGAAGAACGAACTGCCGGCCCTGATCGAGAACTACCAGCGGGAACTTGATGCCACGCCCCAGGAGCACAGGGAGCGCCGGGAGCGGCTAGCGTGGCAGGGTACAGAAGCGGACGGCTGAGGTTCACGCGAGGTTGACGGGCGCTGGCGGCTGATCGTGGGCGGCCCATAGATGGACTAGGGAAGTTTTTGGGAGGTGTCAGTGTAAAAACCTCCGGTCGGAGTAGGCACGGCCTTGCTCTATATCGCTTCCTTCTCCCTGATTTGATAGTTTCGCTACTGGCCCGTGTCTTGCTCGTCTGGGGCAAGGGAGGGCGCCCATGCTCCAGATAATGGACCTTGCCAAGGAGAACGCTGCGCTGAAAGGTGAGCTAGAGCGAGTTCGTCAAGAAGCGGAGGCGCTTCAACGTCTTCTTTCTGACGCTGATGGCTCTGCTCAGACTACCTCCGACATGAGCGCGGCTTCGCGGTTCTGGCAGATCATTTCAGGGGCAGCAGCAGAAAAAGTCTAGAGCCCGAAGGGGCAGCCTCACGAGGGCGGCTCCTCCCCTTCGGGCGAAGGCCGGGCGCCTCGGCGTGACGGACCAGACGGGCACAACACGTAGATCTTACTTGGTAGTAAACACCTTGCCTTCGTCGGCGTCCTTCGTATCGGCCCGATACTTCGACCGTCTGCTCGCGGCACGGAGATTGCGGCTTACTCATCGACTCGTTCGTCCGTGATCCTATTTGCATTCCCCGCGCCACCAAAGCGAGGTGCGAACTATGGCGAAAGTGTTGAAGTGTAAAGACGTTGTGCCTGGGTGCAAGACGATCCTTGAGGGGCGGGACGAGGTTGAAGTCGTGGTCAAGGAAGCTGAGCATGTTCTCGTTGCTCACAAGATGAAAAGGATTCCGGGCACTCTGCTGGCCCTGGTCACAGCGGCGGTGGCGGATCGAGTCGAACTCGCTTATTGACCGAGCGGCTTCTCGTGCTCAGCCCCGGCTCGGTCGGATGCCTTGCGTGTTGGCCGGCTATCTCGGTGGCGCCCAGGCAGACGATGCCTCCCGCTCCCAGCTGCAGGAGCAGACGACGAGCCATGTTGGGCTCATTCAATCACCTGATCCGCCCGCTGCAGGAGGGACTGCGGGATCGTCAGCCCGAGGGCCTTGGCCGTCTTGAGGTTGATCACCAACTCGAACTTCGTCGGCTGCTCAACGGGCAGGTCGGCCGGCTTGGCACCCTTGAGAATCTTGTCGATGTAGCCGGTGGCCCGTCGATAGTGGTCCGAATTGTCCACCCCGTACGACATGAGGCCTCCGGCGTCCACAAATACCCTCGCTTCGTAGATCGCTGGCACTCGGCTCCTTGCCGCGAACTCGACGGTGCGCTGTCGGTTAGCCACGGTCACGGTATCGGCCAAGACCAGCAACGATTCGGGCCGATCTCCACTCGTCATCGCCGCGAACAGTGGGTCGAAATCGTCAGGGCTTTGGATGGTAACAGAGTGAATGGCCAGTCCTAAGAGCTGCGCTCCGCCCTGCGTTTCTTGGAATCTGGTCTTCATGCCCTGGTTGGCCGAGTTCCACAGCACGGTCACCCGGGAGAGCTTGGGCAGCACCTGTTTGAGGAAATCCAGCCGCTTGGCCGCGAGCTGCGGGGCGATGAGGGATAGCCCTGTGACGTTTCCACCCGGGTGGGCGAGGCTCTCGACCAGCTTTACTTCGACCGGTTCTCCCACGTTGACCATGACGATGGGGATTGTGCTGGTCGCCTGTTTGGCGGCGAGGGCAGCGGGCGTACTGTTCGCGACCAGCACGTCAACCCTGAGATTGACTAACTCAGCGGCGAGGGCGGGAAACCGCTCCGTCCGCCCCTCCGCGTAGCGGATCTCCATGGTGACGTTCCGTCCCTCAACGTAACCGAGTTCACGCAGGCCTTGCGACAACGGAGCGAGTCCGGGGTTGGACCCTGGCAATTCCCTGAACCCGCTCGTCAGGTAACCAATCCGCCAGACCTTCCCCGCCTTCTGCGCCACGGCGCCGAGCGGCACGGCGAGGAGGCCGAGCGTGATGCCGGAGATGAACGTCCGTCGGTTCATTACTCGACCACCTGATCCGCCCGCTGCAGGAGCGACGGCGGGATCGTGAGCCCGAGGGCTCGGGCGGTTTTGAGGTTGATGACCAGTTCGAACTTCGTGGGTTGCTCCACGGGGAGGTCGGCGGGCTTCGCTCCTTTGAGGATCTTGTCGGCGTAGCCCGCCGCGCGACGGTAGATGTCGAAGTTGTCGGCACTATATGAAATCAGACCACCGCTCTGTACGAATTCCTTCCACTCGTAGATGGTAGGTATCTGCTTCGTCGCGGCTCGGTCGATGATCTGCTTGCGCTGCACGTTGAACATCGGGCTGACGAGGACGATCAAGCCTTCAGCCTGTCCTGACGCTATCGCTGAAAAAGCAGCGTCGAAGTCGCCGACACCTCGCGCCTCCACCGCCTTCACACTCATCCCCATGGGCCGGGCTTCGGCTTTAGTCTCCTTCAGTGTCTGCTTCAACGTCTCTTTACGAAGGCTCCCGGGTTGCCAGAGAATGACGACCCGCCTCAGCGAAGGCGCGATCTCTTTCAAGAGCGCAAGCCGCTTACCGGTGAGTTGAGGCGCGATTTCGGTGAGGCCGGTGATATTACCGGCGATGGCTCCAAACGCGACGGGGTCGGCACCGAGGGTCATAATGATCGGGATACTTGTGGTCGCCTGCTTGGCGGCGAGTAACGCAGGGGCCGGCCCCGCCACGATTACGGTGGCCTGTGCGCGGACGAGTGCCGTCGCGAGTTCCGGCAGCACCTCGTTGTTGCCATCGGTGTACTGGGTGTCGAGGATGAAGCTCTGCCCTTCGACGTACCCCAGGTCTCGCATTCCCTGACGAAAGGCGTCGAGATATGGCGAAGGTGCGGATGCAGAGCCCGTCCACATCCACCCTACTCGGGGGAGTCGGGTTACCTGCTGAGCGTCAGAGGCGGGCGGTACGAAGAGCAGCGTGACGGTAACGAAAAGGGCGGCGACGATGTTCATGTCACCCTCCAGCACGAGGATGGCCACGGCGGTGGGATTCGAGAGACGGCGCCGAGTTAACTAGATACCCAATCGTCACGGTCTTGCCCACCTTATACTGCTGCGCCTCGGCCAGGAGCGGCGCGGCGAGGAGGCTGCCGCTCAGGGCGCTAAGGAATGTGCGCCGGTCCATCAGTCGATCACCTGATCCGCCCGCTGCAGGAGCGACGGCGGGATCGTCAGGCCGAGGGCCTTGGCGGTCTTGAGGTTGATGACCAGATCGAACTTGCTCGGCTGCTCGACCGGAAGATCGGCGGGCTTCGCACCTTTGCGAATCTTGGCCACATACGTGGCGGCATGTCCGATATTGTCCGCGAGACTCGGCCCGTAAGACATGAGTCCACCCTCGTCCACGT